>CALFSV010000043.1 GCA_937916485.1 uncultured Paracoccaceae bacterium
TGCAAGCCCGCACCCACTGGGTGATCCATAAAACCCGTCCCTCGCAGCCATCAACGCCATGATTTATATTGGAATAACACGGTCACGACAGCGAAATTAGCGAATTACTTGGGGAATGTGGGATTCAATGCGCCCCTATGCTGTTCTGGCTAGCAGAGGCCCTGAACGCACAGCCAACAAAACTGGACGAGGCTGCTAAGGTAGTTGTCGCCAAAACAGTCAAAGGCGCATCTCAATGCGCTGCCCTTCGAAGTGTGTTCCCTTGGGAGTCAGTCGAAGGGTTGCTGGCTGATTGGCCATACAGTTTCATATCTCGCCAAAGAAGCCGATTGGCTGCGATATCAGGATAGGGGCGGGTCCGTTCTTAGCAAGGTCGCGGTCAGGGACCGGCGCAGGTACCAAAACTGCCGCATCCACAAATCAGGGAGTTTGGCACTGGGGAGGGGTAGCTCAATATCCCGTAGGGTTACTTCGGGACCGGCGACTTGACCGTTCCGACCATAAACGGTCCCAAAAAGAAGCGGCTTCATTGCACCCCACCCAAAACCAAATGGCGGTCAGAATGGGGGACAGAATCAGCCACTTAACAGATAACATATTAAATTTATTCAATAAATTCAGGATAAGTGGCGGACTGGGGAGGATTCGAACCCCCGACCCTCTGATTCGTAGTCAGATACTCTATCCAACTGAGCTACCAGTCCGCGAAGTGTGGCGGATGTAGCCTTGCTGTTCGGGCATTGCAAGGAGGAAATCACCTTTGGCGATTATTCGGCCGCAGCCCCGAGTGCGAGGTTGGCTTTGGGCAGGCAGATCGAGAACTGGGTGCCCTCTGGGCCGGTCTGACGCAGCTCAAGCGTGCCGCCGTGACCGCGCACAAGCTCGGCCGCGATCACAAGACCCAGGCCTGATCCGCCCTTGCTGGTGCCCCCCTGGAACGGCTGGAACAGATGGGCGCGCGCCTTGGCTGGCAGGCCTGGACCGGTGTCGGTTATGTGAAGCCACCAGGCCTCTTCATCTTCACTTGCCCGCAGGCAGATTTCGCCGGGTTTGCCACTGGCCATGATGGCCTGGCGGGCATTACGCACGAGGTTGAAGATAACGCGGTATAGTTGCTCGCCGTCGGCTCTGAAGGTCTGGCCTGTCGGGATGTCCTCCGAGAACGAGATGTCATAGTCGCCCGCGGCCAGTCGTTCGCTGTCGATAACGTCTTCGACGATCCCGGCGATCTGCACCCTTGCGAGGGATGGCGGCGGCTCTTCCGCTCGCCCAAACGCAAGGGTGGATTCGCACAGGTTTACTGCGCGTGTGATGGAGCCGACCAGCTTGGGCGCCATCCGCCGGACCAGCGGGTCTTCTGACCCTTCGATCCGGTCGACGAACAGCTGGGCCGAGGTCAGGATATTGCGCAGGTCGTGGCTGACCTTGGCCACCGCCCCGCCCAAAAGCGCCAAGCGTTCTTTCTGCTTAAGGGCGCCGGTTAGCTGGGTCTGAAGGCTCTGCAAGGCCTGCTCGGCCTCCAGGAGTTCGGTCACACGGGCAGAAGGCGTGATGATCCGACGCGCATCCTCTGGCGCTTCTGCATAGCTTTGCATGTGGCCAACCACGCCTTTGATCGGCCGGACCAGCAGCACCCGGACAGCGAGGAACAAAAGCCCCGCCGTAAAGACCGAGATGACAGCTGACAGGGCAAGGATCCGCAGGCCGTAGTCGATCATCGCCGCCCGCAGCGGCCCGGTCTCAAGCGTCACCTCGATCAGCAGTCCGCCGGACTGAACCGGGTTGCCGATGACACGGATAATCCGGTTTTCGGGACGCCAGAGCACCGCCATCGCGTCGGCGACCAGCGTCATGCCTGACGCCTCTCGCAAATCATAGGTGGCCGCGATCGGTGCCGGGATCGGCGATGACAGCGCCAGCTGCCGAACCTCGTCCCGCCGCAGGACAACGTTGAACACGCCGGCGTTCTTCAGCAACTCCCGCTCAAGATCGGCGTCCAGCATGTCGTCAGCCAGAAGTGCCAGTGAGGCGATCTGCCCGCGTTCAAGCCGGACGTTCAGATAGTCTTCCCGGAACCGGGCAATCGAGGGTACAAAGATCAGGATTTCGGCCAGCATGACAAAGACCGTCGTCAGGATCAGAAACCGTCCTGAGAGGGAGTTGAGCATACCGGGTCGCATTTCACGTCCTGTCTTTGGGTCAGGGCACGAACCGCTGCACGGTGCGCACCACCCGTTTCACCAAGGGGCTGTCAAACAGCCTTGGGCTAAAATAGGCACCCGCGGCGCGTTTGTTAATCTCACCCAGTGTTGGATAAGGAAGAACCGTATTCGCAATGGCCGTCATCTTGAGCCTGTTGGCAATGGCCATCGCCCAAGTCCCGATCAACTCGCCCGCCTGCGGCCCCACGATGCTGGCCCCGACGGGGCGCCCCTTGACCACCATGACCTTGACGAGTCCGGTTGTCTTGCCTTCTGCAAGGGCTCGGTCGTTATGGTGGAATTCCGCCCGCACGACCTCTACCGAGGCACCGAACTTCTTGCGGGCCTCTGCCTCGGTCAGCCCGACGTGGGCAAGTTCGGGGTCGGTGTAGGTGGCCCATGGTATGTGGTCCGTTCTGGCCTTGGCCGGCAGGCCAAACATCATCGACCGGATGATGACCCCCGCATGATAGCCTGCCACATGGGTGAATTGCAGCCCACCAGCCGCATCACCCACCGCATAGACCGCCCGGTTGGTGGTTGAGCGCAGATCAGGGCCAACGCGGACGCCCTTGCGGTCATAGGCCACGCCACCGGTCTCAAGGTCCAGATTATCGACATTCACCTTGCGTCCGACTGCCATAAGCAGATGCGATCCAGTGATGTCGCCTTGGCTGGTATGGACGGTCACCGGACCGTTCTTGGTGCCCGAGACCCTTTCTGCCTGTGCCCCCTCGATGATCTCCACCCCCTCGCCCCTCAGCCGCTCCAACACGATGGCGGCCAGTTCGGGGTCGTCCTTGCCCAGCGCCTTGGCCCCTTCGATCACTGTCACTTTGCAGCCCAGCCGCAGGTGGGCTTGCGCCATTTCCATGCCGATGGGGCCACCGCCGACGATGATCAGGTGGTCGGGCCGGTCACGAAGGTCAAAGATGGTTTCGTTGGTGTGCACCGTCACCTCGTCCAACCCCGGAATGGGCGGCACGAAGGGTCCCGAGCCTGTGGCGATGACGATCCGTCGCGCCTTGATCGTGGTATCCCCCGACTGCACTTCAGTTTTTGAGATGAACCGGGCCATGTCCCGCAGGACCGTGATCCCGAACCCCTCGAACCGCTCCTGGCTATCGACCGGGGCGATGGCGTCGATGACATGCTGCACGTGGTCCTTGGCAGCACCGAAGTCGATCTTGGGCGTTACGTCGGCCACCCCGAAGTCGGCACCATGTCCCACGGCATAGGCCTGCTTGCCTGCCGCGATCAGTGCTTTGGACGGAACGCAGCCATAGTTCAGGCAATCGCCGCCCATCTTGTGCCCTTCGATCAGGACCACCCGTGCGCCCATCTGGACGGCACCTGCCGCCACTGACAACCCGCCAGAGCCTGCGCCGATGATGCAAATGTCGGTTTCGATCCGGGGCATGGCTAAGTCACTTTCCTGCCGCGTAGGGCCTTGATGAGGATGGGAAGGGCCGCCAAAAGCGAAAGCCCGAGGATCGGCAGCAAGATCGGCGGTGTGAAGATGATGCCCAGATCAGGGGTTTCCCCCCGGGCAAAGACCTCGCCAAGCCCCGCCCCGACCGAGGTATAGACAAGCGCCCCTGGAATTATCCCAAAGAAGGTGGAGATTGCAAAGCGCGACAGGGGCACTCCCACCAGCGCCGGAACCAGGTTGGCGACAAAGAACGGAACCGCCGGGACCAGCCGGATCAGGAACAGCATGGACCACTGGTTTTCGTCGATCCCATCCTTGATGCGTTTGACGCTGCCCTCCGACGCCTCCATCCGGGCGGCAAGCCGCTCACCCAGGCCCCAGCGGGCCGCAAGGAAAATGCAGATCGCCCCCAGCGTGGCCCCGGTCACGTTGAACAGGACGCCGGGGAAGGTGGCAAACAGGAACCCACCCGTCAGCGTCGCGATCGTGGCACCGGGCAGCGAAAAGGCAACGATGGTGACATATGCCAGTATAAAGACGGCCACTGTCAGAAGGTAATTGGCATCGCGAAAGGCCAGTAGCGTCTCGCGTTGCTCCCGCAGGGTTTCGAACGTCAGGACATCGCGCAACAGGAACGCCCCGATCAGCGCAACCACCAGAATCGCAATCAGGGGAAGACGCCGAAGCATGGGATTGGGCGGGGCGTCGGTCATCTGGTCTGTCATCCTGTCCTCGGGTCTGGTCATTGTTCCTGTTGTCTAGATGACCCTCCGCGCCCAAAGACGACAGGGCCATCACGGCGGCTTGATGCATTTGGGCCAATGTTGCAGCGCTTTGGGCATGGCTGTAACAAAATCGGATCGGGCCTAGGCGGAAATGTTGCAATAAACCGGGCTGCGCCGCGTTGACAGCCTGTCGTGGCACCTCTAAAGGACGGGCTTCGAATGATATCGGGCTGCGAATCCGCATGAGCGTCGCCGCATTGCCCCAACGGACGGAGAGAGAGCGATGAAACGCACGTTCCAACCCTCGAACCGGGTGCGCAAGGCGCGTCACGGCTTTCGTGCACGGATGGCCACAAAGGCCGGCCGCAAGATCCTGAACGCGCGTCGCGCACAGGGCCGTAGCAAGCTGAGCGCCTAAGGGCGCTCGCAACAGTTTGTTCCGATGACACCGCCGGTGGCTCCCGTGATCTGCAATTCTAGCAGCAAAACGGAAAGCCCCCAGGCGGTTTTTTCGCGACCTGAGATTATGCGGAAGCGGGCGGATTTTCTGCGCGCCTCGCGGGCACTTCGTCAGGCCGCCCCCGGTTTTCACCTACAGGCACGCAAGCGTGCCCCCGATGAACCGTTCGAGGGGATTCGGGTCGGCTACACTTGCTCCAAAAAAGTTGGCAACGCTGTCGCCCGGAACCGGGCCAAGCGACGCCTGCGCGAGATCGCCCGCCTTTGCCTTCCCCAATACGGTCAGGATGGCTGGGACTACGTTCTGGTTGGCAAGGTCGACGCAACGGCCGCCCGGCCGTTCAACGACCTGCAATCCGATCTGATCACAGCCCTTGCAAGGGTGCATCAGAAATGACCCCCCTCGCGTATATCCTCGCCCTGCCGGTCAAGGCCTATCGGATCGTGTTTTCCCCCTGGGTCGGACACGGCTGCCGGTATACTCCGACATGTTCAGTCTACGCCCTTGAGGCACTGGAAAAGCATGGCGGGATCAAGGGCGGCTGGCTCGCCCTGCGGCGGATCGGCCGATGCCATCCCCTTGGCGGGTCCGGCATCGACAACGTGCCCGATTAGGTCAGCGCTACAGGACGCCTGATCTAAAGCTTCTCGAACGTGATGCTCACGTCACCGATATCAAAGCCATATCGCTGGATATAGGCCCGGTTGAACAAGCGATCCTCACTAAGCAACCACATCCAGTCATCGAAGGTCACCCGCATCGTCTCGACGGTTCCATCCGCGGCAGGGATCGGGAGGTCGATCTCATAGCGCCAGTTAAAGCGGTCTGCATCCTCTTCGCCGGTGGCGACACCGATCACGCCGGGGGCTGTGCCCTGCCAGCTGTCCGGGCCGGTCTTGATCAGGGTCCAGACCCGCTGCTCGGTCGATCCGTCCTCGTAGACGAAATCCTCGGTCAAAAGCAGGCGTTCGCCATCCCAGTCCCCATGAATATCAACGACAAAGCTGCGGCGGACCGTCCCCAGAACGTCCTGGAACTGCCCGTAGGCCACCAGGTCACCGTCAAAGAACTCTTCGAGGTTTAGGGTCTGATCACTCAGGGGGGCATCGTTGAACGAGGGTTTGCCCGTACAGGCGGCGACAAGCGCCAGGGCGGCGACGGCAAGAAAGCGCATGGTGAATTCTCCTTTGATCTTTCTACGACGGCCAAGGCGCATCGGATGCAACTGGGACCCTTTGTGAACTCTTGCCCGGTGGTCGCAACTCCACTAGAGCCAGAGCCATGCTTGACGATGCCGACGACATCCACCCGCTTTTTCACGGAGCGCCCAAAACAACCGAATTCCGCAAGTTGCGGAAGCGGATCATGCGCGACGTGCGAGAAGCGATCGACAACTACGGCATGATCGAAGAAGGGGCCCGCTGGCTGGTCTGCCTGTCCGGCGGCAAGGACAGCTATACCCTATTGGCCGCCCTGTACGAGCTGCAATGGCGGGGTCTGTTGCCGGTCGATCTTCTGGCCTGCAACCTGGATCAGGGGCAGCCCGGCTTCCCCGCAACCGTGTTGCCCGAGTTCCTGACAAAGATGGGCGTCCCCCACCGGATCGAGTATCAGGACACCTACTCCATCGTCATGGATAAGATACCGCAGGGCCGGACCTTCTGTTCGTTGTGTTCGCGCCTGCGTCGGGGCAACCTGTATCGGATCGCCCGCGAAGAAGGCTGCTCAGCCGTGGTGCTGGGCCATCACCGCGACGATATACTCGAGACATTCTTCATGAACCTCTTTCACGGTGGGCGGCTTGCAACCATGCCGCCCAAGCTGGTGAACGAGGAAGGTGACCTGTTCCTTTACCGCCCTCTTGCCCATGTCGCTGAGGCGGACTGCGAGCGGTTTGCCCGTGCGATGAATTATCCGATCATTCCCTGTGATCTATGCGGCAGCCAGGACGGGTTGCAGCGTCAACAGGTGAAATCCATCCTCGACGGCTGGGAAAAGAACAGCCCCGGGAGGCGGCAGGTCATGTTCCGGGCCCTGATGAATGCCCGCCCCTCGCACCTTCTGGATCCTGCCCTTTTTGATTTTGCAGGTCTGACCCGCAAAAGAACAGAAAGTGAAAATTCGAAATAGTTGAGACTGGCGCATTAACGTCTATCTCAGGAACCACTGCGTAATTTCGGCCAACTGATCGGCCGATCCTTCATCAAGGCCGATCCTTTCTGACCGAAAGGGATTGGTGGGATGATAGCGAAAGCCTTGTTTGAAAAGTTTCCTCGGCTGCGGTCACTCTGGCGGACGATGCGCTCCATTCGTGCGCTCTCTTTGGCGATCATTCTCCTGGCCCTGGCCATTTCGTTCGGGAACCACGCGCTGTTGTTCCTGATGGGAATGGCCTTTCCTTTTGGCCTTGTCCTCACCTCCAAGCGGCCAAGGCTTTCTCTGTTTCGAGATCGCGATGGCAGCGGGGACATGCCCCGACGGCAGGATGCCGTGGACGCGCTGGATCAGTTTCTCGAGGCGACCCGGGATGACGGATGGCAGACAGCCGCATTTGTCGTCGAAGTCGACAATTTCAAACGCTTGGAAGAGCGACATGATCATGCAACGGCCTCCCGCCTCGTGGCCGAAATTGGCAAAAGGATCAGCTCTGTTTTGCGCGACGGCGATGTGACGGCCCGCCTGGATGGTCCCTCGTTCGCCCTCGCCCTCGCCCCATCCCGTCTCCTAGACCTCGAATCGGCGATCCAGCTTGCAGGTCGGGTGCAGCGCATCGCATCCGAGGCGATCCCGGCTGGCGAAACCGCCGTGCACTTGTCCGTGTCCATCGGCCTGAGCCTGCCAGACCGGTTAACCGCGCCAGACGGTGAGATGCTGTTGCAGGCCGCAACCTCTGCACTGATCGAAGCGCAGCGAAGCGGGCCGTCGGCAATAAGAAGTTATTCCGACGCAATGCGTGACCGGATCGCCCTGCGTCACAGCCTGTCCAAGCAGGTATCCGAAGCATTGTCGGACAAACAGATAAGAGCCTACTTTCAACCGCAACTGTCAGCCAGAACAGGCGCTATCACCGGATTTGAAACGCTGGCCCGGTGGCATCATCCCGAGCGGGGCCTGATCCCGCCTTCGGAATTCCTTCCTGCACTGGAACAGGCGGGTCTGATGGGCCGACTTGGAGAGCGGATGATCATCGAGGCGCTCGAGGCGATCCGGCACTGGGATGCCAATGGCTTTGACATTCCGCGGATCGGCGTAAACTTTTCGTCCGATGAACTGTGCGATCCCCGGTTGGTCGACCGCATCTGCTGGGAGTTGGATCGATACGACTTAACCCCCGATAGATTGGTCGTCGAAGTCCTCGAAACGGTTGTCGCGAGCAAGACAGACGACGTGGTGATCCGCAACCTGGCCGGACTTGCCCGTCTTGGGTGTTGCCTCGATCTGGACGACTTCGGGACAGGCAACGCCTCGATCACGTCTATTCGCCGGTTCGCGATTGAGCGGATCAAGATCGACCGGTCCTTCGTGACACATATTGATGAAGACCCCGAACAACAGAAAATGGTGGCCGCGATCCTGACCATGGCGGATCGGCTGGGTCTGGATACCCTGGCCGAAGGGGTCGAGACCCCGGAAGAGCAGCGGATGCTGCTGCAGTTGGGCTGCGGGCATGTACAGGGTTTCGGGATCGCGCGCCCAATGCCCCTGGCTGAAGCGGATGCCTGGATCAGAAACTACCGGGGCACGACTCAGGGAAGTTCGCTCAAGCAGCTCAAGGCAATTTGAACTGGCCCCCTTTGACCCCATTCAAAGCGCCCTACCGGTCCCAACGCCGGTCCCATGTTGCCCTGGCCCTTTGATATCCGGTACAGATCTCTGACCATCGAGCCGCGACACAGCGACCGACCTAACCGGCACTACCCTTGTAATTCAGGAAAACTGCTTGACCTTTCACCCCTCCACCTGTTGAACCTGCCTGAACTCAGATACCAAGACAAATCTGCTAAACGGGGCGCGGTTGTTATGGACGATCAGAACAAGAATCTCATCCTTGCGACGGCACTCAGCTTCCTAGTCATATTGACCTGGTTCATCCTGTTTCCGCCGGAAGAACCTGTACCAACCTCTGTGCCGGATGCGATCGTTGCTGCGGACCGCAGCGGGCTGGCAACTCCTGATGCGGTTGGCCCAGCAACGGCCACCGGTGATATCGCGGTTGTCCCCGAAGCAGCGCCAGAGGCTGCGCGCCTGCCAATCATGACGTCCCACCTGACAGGCAGCATCTCGCTTCAGGGTGGTCGGATCGATGATCTGTCTTTGGCCACCTATCGCGAAACCCTCGACCCGACGTCTGACCTTGTGCGGCTGCTTAGCCCCGTCGGTCAGGAATTTGCTTATTACACCCTATACGGATGGGCCCCTGGCGCAGGCGTTGACCCAGAGTCGGTCCCCGGCCCTAACACGGTCTGGCAACTGGAAAGCGGCGAAACACTCACCGCGTCAACCCCAGTGAACCTTGTTTGGGACAACGGCGCTGGACTGGTCTTTCGGCGCAGCATTTCCGTGGACGAGGATTTCATGTTCTCTGTCCAACAGTCGGTAGAGAACAACAGCACGACCCCGGTCACCCTTGCGCCCTACGGTCTGATCGCCCGACATGGCCGCCCTGATTCCACCACTTTCTTCATCCTTCACGAGGGTGTGGTCCGCAGAACAGACGGCGAGTTGCAGGAGATCGACTACAAAGGCCTGCCCAAAATGGATGCCGATCCTCGCGGGTTGGGGCTCTCTGAAACGCTTGAAGCCACGCAGGATGGGTGGATCGGGTTCACCGACAAGTACTGGATGACGACGCTGATCCCCGAACAGGGCACCAGCTTCCGTTCCATCGCCCGATACAACGAGGCCAGCAACATCTTCCAGACCGAGACGGTGTTCCCGGCTCAGGTGGTGGCAGCGGGTGCGACGGTCACGGCCAACAGCCAGCTTTTCGCCGGAGCAAAGGAATGGGAGGCCATCCGCGACTACCAGGATAATGGTCAGATCGCAGGCTTTCTCGACTCAATCGACTGGGGCTGGTTCTTTTTTCTGACCAAGCCAATTTTCTGGCTGCTGCACTTCCTGAACAGCTTTCTGGGAAATATGGGCTGGTCGATCATCCTTCTGACGCTGTGCATCAAGGCGATCCTGCTGCCGCTGGCCTATAAATCCTACGTCTCGATGGCCAAGATGAAAGAGCTTCAGCCAGAGATGGAAAAGCTTAAGGAAGCTGCGGGCGACGATCGCCAGAAGATGCAGCAAGGGATGATGAAGCTGTATAAGGACAACAAGGTAAACCCCGCCTCGGGCTGCTTGCCGATCCTGTTGCAGATCCCGATCTTTTTCTCTCTCTACAAGGTGATCTTCGTCACCATCGAATTGCGGCATGCCCCGTGGCTTGGCTGGATCCGTGACCTCAGTGCGCCCGATCCATCCTCTATTCTAAACCTCTTTGGACTGTTGCCCTATGCGACGCCCGAACCCGGCAGTATCTTCTTCATCTTCTCGCTGGGTGTCCTGCCGATCCTTCTGGGCATCTCCATGTGGATGCAGCAAAAGCTGAACCCGGCCCCAACAGACCCGACCCAGCAGATGATCTTTGCCTGGATGCCCTGGATATTCATGTTCATGCTGGGATCATTTGCGAGCGGCCTCGTCCTATACTGGATCGCCAACAACACCATCACCTTCACCCAGCAGTACCTGATCATGCGCAGCCATGGGCATCGGCCGGACGTCTTCGGCAACATCCTGTCCAGCTTCAAACGCAAAAAGCCTGAGGCCGTGGCCGCTAACAAGTCGTCAAAGCCCACGAAATCGCCGGGCGGGAAGTGATGGGCCGGGTCGCCGCACTCTGGCGGCACCCGATCAAGAGCCACGGCCGGGAGGCGCTGCAAAGCGTGACCCTGTCGCGGGGCCAGACCATGCCGTGGGATCGACAATGGGCCGTCCTGTCCGGAAACGGTGAGTTTGACGCCGAACAACCGGAATGGGTGCCCTGCAAGAACTTCATGATCGGGACACATACGCCGGGACTGGCCGGCCTCTGGTCCCAGCTTGATGAGGCAACGGGCCAAGTCATACTGACGCACGCAACGCTTGGAACCTACCAGTTTCATCCCGACATCCCGGATGAGGCGGCAGGTTTCTTTGAGTGGATCGCACCCCTTACCTCAAGACAACGACCACAGCCTGCCCGGATCGTCGCTGTACCCGGCCGTGGAATGACGGACAGCGATTATCCCTCCATATCAATCATGAACACAGCCTCGCACCGCGCTGTGGAGGCCCAACTGGGCCGAGAGTTTGAACCGGAACGCTGGCGCGGCAACATCTGGATCGACGGTCTTTCCGCATGGGAGGAATGGGGCTGGATCGGCAAAGAGCTGCGGATCGGAACAGCGACCCTTGTCGTCCGGGAACGCATCCAGCGTTGCCTTCACACAACCGCCAACCCCAAATCAGGGGAGAGCGACGTCGATACCCTCGGGGCGCTCAAACAAGGTTGGGGCCATCACGACTTTGGCCTCTATGCAGAAGTCGTCGCTGGGGGTCGCGTTGACCTGGGCGATCAGGCAGAAGAGAACGCATGATGCAACTGACCTTTCCCATCGCCGAAGAGCCCGACGCGGCCGCCCTTGAAAAGGGACGGCTCTTGTTTGCCGGACCCGTCGATTTCGTCAAAGGGGTGGTCGCCATGTCCGGCCTGCCCCCCGCCGACCGGGCCGAGGTTTGTTTTGCCGGGCGCTCCAATGTGGGCAAGTCGTCCCTGATCAACGCCGTGACGGGGCGCAAGTCCATCGCCCGGGCCTCCAACACACCGGGACGGACGCAAGAGATCAACTTTTTCACCACCGGACCAGAGTATTATCTGGTCGATCTGCCCGGCTATGGCTATGCCCAAGCCCCGCTGGCCGTGGTCGAGAAATGGCAAAAGCTGCTGAAGTCTTATCTTGCCGGTCGCCCTACCCTACGGCGGGCCTTCGTCCTGATCGACGCCCGGCACGGCGCCAAACCTGTCGACGAAGAAATCATGTCCCTGCTCGACAAGGCGGCCGTCCCCTTCCAATGCGTCATGACCAAGATCGACAAGGTCAACGCCGCTGAACTGGACGCATCGCTTGTCACCACGCGGGCCGCCCTGTCCCGCCATCCCGCCGCTTATCCAGAATTGCTTTTGACCTCGTCCGAAAAGGGCGATGGCATTGGCACCCTGCGGGCCATAATTGCCGGCATCAACTAGGCGGACTTTGGCAGAGAGGCCACGACAATGAGGACCCAGAACATGAACCGAGACTGGCTTGCCACCGCCCGCACCCTGTCCGAGGCCCTGCCCTACATGCAGCGCTATTCGGGGGCGGTTGTGGTCGTGAAATTCGGCGGCAATGCGATGGGTGACGACTATGCCATGGCGCAGTTTGCCCGCGATATCGTGCTGATGCGGCAGGTTGGCGTGAACCCGGTGGTGGTCCACGGTGGCGGCCCGATGATTAACGAGATGCTAGCCAAGCTTGGCATCCAATCCGAATTCGTCCGGGGCAAGCGGGTCACGGACAAAGCCACAGTCCAGGTCGTCGAGATGGTTCTGACCGGACTGGTGAACAAGCGGATCGTGCAGGCCATCATGGACGAAGGCGGCCGCGCCGTCGGACTGTCGGGCAAGGACGACGATCTGATGGTGGCCGAACCCGACGATCCCGAACTGGGCTTCGTCGGTCGGCCCTGCGAGATGAATGTCCAGGTCCTGCGCGATCTGTTCAAGGCCGGCATCATCCCCGTCGTGGCCCCCGTCGCGACTGGCATGAACTCGAACGAGACATTCAACGTCAACGGCGACACAGCGGCTGGCGCCATCGCGGGTGCACTTCAGGCGGACCGGCTGTTGCTCTTGACTGACGTACCAGGGGTCAAGGACTCAAGTGGCCAGATCGTCACCCAACTCAGCCCCGATCAGGTCCGCGAGATGATCGCGGATGGCACCATCGCTGGCGGCATGATCCCCAAGACGGAAACAGCATTGGCAGCCCTTGACGCCGGTGTCAGGGCCGTCGTCATCCTTGACGGCAGGCTTCCCAACGCCAGCCTGCTTGAGCTGTTTACCGAGCATGGCGCAGGCTCCATCATCCGCTCGACGGAGCCTCGGGTGAAACCGCACCGACCATGACCCTGACCGCGACCATTCAGGTCCTGGCGGCCCAGAACGGCCTGATGGTAGCGGGGCATGCGCCGGTCCTGCCCGAGGACGGGCTGCATACGTCGATCCGTTCAGTGCTCATGCTCGCACCGAATGAGCCGTCCTTTTGGCCGCAGGTTTCGACAGAAGCTGAATTCGAGGATGGCGCGCCAGACCCGCTGGATCGCTGGTCGCGGCGGGTGATTGGCAAGCTTGCCTGCGACACCGGGACCAAGGCCTACTTCCCCTTCGGCGGCCCGCCGTTTCAGCCCTTCATCAGCTGGGCCACACGCTCTGGCCGGGCCTGGCCCTCACCAGCCGGACTCCTGGTCCATGACAGTGCCGGGCTCTTCATCTCGTACCGCGGCGCCATTGGACTGACGACAGAAGCATCACCTGCTCCAGAACCCTCACCATGCGTAACCTGCGCAGACCAGCCCTGCCGCACGGCCTGCCCGGCCGGCGCCCTTACTCCGGCGGGCTATGACGTCCCGTCCTGCAAATCCTGGCTCGATACGGCGGCAGGCAGCATCTGCAGGACCGGTGGCTGCCTTGTGCGCCGGGTCTGCCCGGTTGGCGCCTCCAGACGGCTGCCAGCTCAATCGGCCTTCCACATGGAGGCCTTCGCCCCAAGATGACCCTGACCCTCGTTCTGATCCGTCATGCGAAATCAAGCTGGGATGCCCCATTCTCAGAGGATCACGCAAGGGTGCTCAACACGCGCGGACGGGCTGCGGCCCCCGTCATGGGACGGTGGATCGCTGAAAAGGGATATTGCCCCGATCAGGTTCTGTGCTCGGACGCTGCAAGAACTTTTGAAACGCTGGCGCTCATGCTGCCGGAATGGCCGATACGGCCTCAGGTGCTGACACTCAGCCCCCTCTACCATGCTAGCCCCACAGGAATGATCGACCAGTTGCGCAAGGCGACGGGGCAGACGGTGGCCCTGGTGGGCCACAACCCGGGCATCGGCAGCCTTGCCTGCGGCCTCTTGCCCACACGACCAGCCCATCCGCGCTACGCGGACTATCCCACCTGCGCCACGGCAATCATCGCCTTCAAGACGACTGAATGGTCCAAAATCGGGGCCGGACAAGGGACCCTGGTCGATTTCGCCATTCCCGCCGATCTGATGGGCCGCAACGACTAAAGGGTAAACCTGACGGTTCCCCCTTCGCTTCGTTCCAAATACTCAAAAATCAGCGCGCTCAGTGGCCCAGGATCTGGCTCAGGAACAACTTGGTCCGATCCGACTGAGGATTGTTGAAGAACTCTTTCGGTTCGTTCTGCTCCACGATCTGGCCCTGGTCCATAAAGATGACGCGGTTCGCCACGGCCTGGGCAAAGCCCATCTCGTGGGTCACGCACAGCATCGTCATGCCCTCTTCGGCAAGCTCGATCATGGTATCAAGGACCTCCTTGATCATCTCCGGGTCCAACGCTGAAGTCGGCTCGTCAAACAGCATGATGCGCGGCTTCATGCACAGCGACCGGGCAATTGCCACTCGCTGCTGCTGACCGCCGGATAACTGTCCGGGATACTTGTTGGCCTGCTCGGGGATCTTCACCTTTTCAAGGAAATGCATCGCCGTTTCCTCGGCTTCCTTCTTGGGTGTCTTGCGGACCCAGATCGGTGCCAGGGTGCAATTCTCAAGGATCGTCAGGTGCGGAAACAGGTTGAAGTGCTGAAAGCACATGCCGACTTCCGACCGGATCTTGTCGATGTTTTTCAGATCCGATGACAGTTCAGTCCCGTCGACCATGATGGTCCCAGCCTGGTGCTCTTCGAGACGGTTGATGCAGCGGATCAGCGTCGACTTGCCCGATCCGGAGGGGCCGCAGATCACGATCCGCTCCCCCCGGTAAACGGTCAGATTGATGTCGCGCAGGACGTGGAACGTCCCGAACCACTTGTTCATCTGGTCGATCTGAATGGCCACCTCGTCAGAGACCGTCATGTGGCTCCGGTCGATGTCGCGGTCGATAGCGAGTTCGGACATTTGTGGTCTCCTTACCGGTTTTCGCGTTGGAGCTTACGCTCGAGGAACAGGGAATACCGACCCATGCTGTAACAGAAGATAAAGAACAGCAGGCCGATGAAGACAAAGAGCTCCCAGTAGATCCCGTTCCAGTCGGTCGAGGCGCGGATAGCGTTCGACAGGCCGATGGGGTCAAAGAGCCCGATAAAGACGACAAGGGTTGTGTCTTTGAACAGCCCGATAAAGGTGTTCACAATACCCGGGATCGAGATCTTGAGGGCCTGGGGCAGGATGATCAGCCGCATGGACTGCCAGTAATCCAGACCAAGGCTGTCGGCCCCTTCGTACTGCCCCTTGGGCAATGCAGCCAGACCGCCACGTACCACCTCAGCGATATAGGCCGAGGAGAACAGCGTCACCATGATGATGACACGCAGGGTCAGGTCAAAGGTCGTCCCCGGTGGCAGGAAGTAGCCAAGGATCAGCTGGGCCGTGAACAGCCAGACGATCAGCGGCACGCCCCGGATGACCTCAATGAAGGCGACCGAGACCTTGTTGATGATGAACAGGTCCGATTGCCGCCCCAAGGCCAGCAGAATGCCAAGCGGCATGGACAACACAATCCCCGACACCCCGATGATCACCGACAAGGTAAATCCGCCGAAGCTGCGGGACTCCACAAAGGGCAGTCCGATCGGGGCGACGGCTGTCAAGGCGCCGGCGATCGGTCCGGCAAGGAACATCCAGAACAGGACCGGGGCAATGATCGACCCAAGGACTGAAACCAGCGCACCGGCAACACGACCCAACAGTACGAAGGCCGCGTAGCCAACGCCAAAGCCAACTGCGACCGTGATCGGCCCCCAGATAGATCCCCCCCAAAGCAGAGAGAACATCACAAACGGCGAGGCCGCCGAGAACCACAACAACTTGCGTGGCAGAGATACGAACAACACCGGAGCGATGGCGACGAGAAAGGCCACCAGAGCCATGACGGGCCGCCAATAGGCGTCATTTGGGTAGAAGCCGAAAAGCAACTGCTCCCACCGATCTGTGATGACGGCAAAGCAGGCCGATGGCACGCCCGGACCGACGGTCGCGTCCCTGATCTCGCGGCATTCGTTCAACGACGACGCAGACCAGACGGAATTGGCGAGCCATGGGTAAAGGTGGGCGACGATCCAGTAGATGACATAGATCGAGCCAAGCGTCAGGACCGAGTTGAGGACACTGGAGAAGAGGTTCTCCCGGATCCATTTGACGACCCCCCGCTCAAGCGTGGGGGGAGCAGACTCGGGGAGCATCTTGTCCCGGACAAAGCCGACAGACTGCGCGTTGGTGTCGGACATCTCAGCGCTCCTTCAGCTTTTTGGAATTGTTGTAGACGTTCATCAGACTGGAAATGATCAGGCTAAGCGCGAGGTAGAACATCCCCAGCAAGAGCATCCCCTCCAGCTCGCGACCGGTCTGGTTGATGGTGATGCCACCCAAGGTCGCGCGCACGTCCATGTATCCAACCGCGATGGCCAGCGATGAGTTCTTGGTGAGGTTCAGGAACTGAGAGATGAGCGGCGGAATGATGACCCGCAGCGCTTGGGGCAGGATGACAAGGTTCATGGTCCGGTTTGGACGTAGACCCAGCGCAAACGACGCCTCTGTCTGGCCTTTGGACACAGACAGGATACCCGCCCGCACAATCTCGGCAATGAACGCACCGGTATAAAGCGACAGCGCGACCCAGAGGGCAATCAGCGAGTTTCGGAGCTGGAGGCCGCCCTGAAAGTTAAATCCGCCCAACACTGGATACTCAAGCGACACGGGCCGACCGAGGATGAAGTAGAAAAGAAACGTCGGAATGATTGCGATAGCAAGCGCGGGCCATGTCATCGGCAAAAGGCGGCCAGTATCGAACAGGACCTTCTTGGCATAGCGCCGGTACAGGATCGCCCCGATAATCGAAGCGATGAAGACGGCGATAAGGATACCGGAATTTGGCCCCCAAATCGGGTTGGGAATGAAAACGCCACGATTGGTGATGGCCACCGATTCGCTGAACAACATCGAAGCATCACCGCCTTCGCGGAAATCGCGCGGCTGAGGCGTGCTTTCAGTCAGCAAGGCAAAGATCAGAACGATCCAAAGCAGTAGCGGTACGTTGCGAAACGCTTCGACATAAACCGCCATCAGGCGCGACACGATCCAGTTCTTGGACAGTCGCAGCACGCCGACGAGAACACCGATCACCGTAGCGGTGACACATCCCAAAAAGGCGACAAGTAGCGTATTGGCGATGCCGACAAGTGCCGCACGCCCATGCGACATGCTATTGTCATAGGGAATGAGCATCTGGTTGATGTCATAGCCTGCTCGCGAGGACAGGAAGCCAAAGTCGAAGTCCTTACCAAGGGCTTCGAGGTTCTGGATCGTGTTTGATATGAGCCAGGAAAAGGCGAGGACGAGAAGGATCAGCGCGACCGTCTGGATGGTCAAAGATCTGTATCGGGTGTCATATATGAGTTGGCTAAGCCGAAACCCCGGTTTCGGCGGATCTGTTATCGTCGACATCTTTGTACTCCCCGGCGAGTGAGCATTGCCGCGGTGTCACGCCGGTTCGCCCGACTGTGCCCGATGGCCGCCCCTGCGACTGTCGTGTCGCGTTATCTATTTGGTGGAATGGGGCGCAGACCTTTCGATCCGCGCCCCATCCAAGCCGACTTAGCGGAACGGCGGAGTGTAAAGCAGACCACCATCGGTCCACTGGGCGTTCAGACCACGCGCCAGACCGATCGGAGTGCTTTCACCGATGTTGCTTTCGAACAGTTCGCTGTAGTTGCCGACAGCAGCGATGATGTCTGCAGCCCAGCTCGCTTCGAGACCCAGCATAGCGCCCAGTTCACCTTCGGTGCCAAGCATACGGTTGATCTCGGGGTTGTTGGTCGGTGCAGCGGCAAGTTCTGCCACGTTCTCGGAGGTCACGCCCAGCTCTTCTGCTGCGATGAGCGTGTTGAGCGACCAACGCACGACATCAGCCCATTCGCTGTCGCCATGACGGACCAGCGGGCCAAGCGGCTCTTTGGAGATGATCTCGGGCAGGATGACCCAGTCAGATGCATTCTCAAAGGTTGCACGGCTGGCAGCAAGACCAGAGGCGTCCGTGGTGTAGACGTCGCAAGCACCGGCAAGCAGCTGCTGCAGAGCTTCTGCGTTGGTCTCGATCGGCACGGGCTCGTAGCTGATGGAGTTGACGCGGAAGAAGTCGGCCAGGTTCAACTCGGTGGTGGTGCCGGTCTGAATGCAGACAGTTGCGCCATCAAGCTCGTTGGCAGAGGACACGCCGAGCTCACGGGGAGCCATAAAGCCCTGACCGTCGTAGTAGTTCACACCTACGAATTCGAACTTCAGGTCAACATCGCGCGAGAATGTCCAGGTGGTGTTACGCGCCAGCATGTCGATCTCACCGGACGCAAGAGCCGTAAAACGGGTCTGGCCAGTGGTCGGCACAAAGGTGACGGCTTCTGGATCCCCGAGGACGGCGGTCGCAACCGCGCGGCAAACGCCCACATCGAAACCTTCCCAAACACCGTCGGCGTCGGGAGCAGCAAAACCGACGAGGCCGGTCGACACGCCACAGTTCAGTGTGCCGCGGGCTTTAACGTCGTCGAGTGTAGCAGCACCTGCCACACCAGCGGCAAGTCCAGCAGTTGCCAGCACGCCTAGAAACACGGTCTTCATGTTAGTTACCTCTTCCTGTTTTTACTCTCCCCTATCCCCAGGGGAGCTTTCCTTCTTGTCGGTTCCACTAAGGACAGAGCGGCCTTAGAGCTATGCGCGGGAAACTTCTGGTCCAGCGCCGCATTAGAGTGGTCAAAATCGTGGCCGTAGGTCAAGAGTTTCCGCCTAATAACTTGGCGAAGACACCGTTAATTTCCCTAATCCAAAGCGGTTTGGCTTGCAGAGATTCTTAGCCTTGCCCAATCGACAGGCGGTAGAATCTCTCTGCGTCCAGAAATGCGGCACGCTTGCGCGAGGCATACTCCTCGGCCTCTTCGTCAAAACCCCATTGCTCTGCCTGCCATGTTTCGTCGATCCGGGACGTATCCCATCCTCGCAGGGGATCGAGCGCCCCTCTTGCGACAGCAAGTCCTATGACAAGAGAACCGGAGAGGCTTACAAGATCGTGAAATCCAGCCAAGGCAAAGGCGTTCATGCCCCGCACCTCGGACGCAAGCACCTGCAACGCGGTTTGTTCCTGCGCGACAGGCATCACCCCGGAGGCGATTCGCAGGCGCACGCCGAATGTGTCGGCTGCCCATTCGACAAGCGGGTCCCAACCGTCAGCCTGTCGGTCGATCAATGCTGCGGGCTTTTCGGCACGGTAACACACCAGATCGGTTTCACCGTAAGAGGCGACGAGCCTTGCGACTTCGTCCAATTGCGGCGCGACCTTTTCGACGGCCGAGTTTGCAAAACGGGTCGCGGGCATTGTGTCGGGGTTGACCAACCCCTCCTGCGCCCGCCATTCTCCCGCGACCCATTCGGCCAAGTCCCGCGTCGGTAATTGCAACGTCAGCTTGGATGGCGTTTTTAGGGGTTTGTCATCAAGCCGCACAATGTGGTGAGGACCGTCCTCTTCTACGTGAACGTCTTTCCAAAATCGCTTTGGCTTCCAGTCGGTCATGTCGGATCAATCAGGCATGTTGAAGGGATCAATGGGGGCATGGCTGACCTCCCAACCGACAAAATCCCATGTCTCAACCATATGATCGGGCAATGGGGCGGTCAGGTGCAGGACGGCCTTGGTCGTCGGGTGTTCGATGATAAGGGTCCGCGCGTGCAGATGTAGTTTGCGGCTAAGATCACCACCCAGTCCCGCGCCCCAGCCATCGCCAGCATTCTCCTGCGCCCCGCCGCCATACTTGCCATCGCCCAGGATCGGGTGCCCGATCTCGGCCATGTGGGCCCGCAGCTGGTGGGTCCGACCGGTGATCGGAACAAGCGCCACCCAGGCAGCCCGCTGCCCCAGGTTGGTCAAAACAGCGTAGTCCGTTGTGGCCCGCTTGGCCCCTTCGGTCTTGTCGACCTCGGCGGGGTGGATGCAGCGCATCTTCTCGTTCTCGCCGCCCTTGCCGTGGCCGGGTGCCTTGAGCAGGCCAAACTTGATCGTCGCCGCACGGGGATGCGGAACACCGGCGACCGCAGCCCAATAAATCTTGCGGGTATCGCGGTGCTTGAGGTTTTCTGTCAGCGCGCGCGCCATCGTGCGTGTCCGCGCCAGCATCAGGACGCCAGAGGTATCCTTGTCCAACCGGTGAACAAGCCGCGGCTTGTCCTCATAGCCAAAGCGCAGCGCCTCGGCCAAGCCATCCACATGACGCGACACGCCAGAGCCACCCTGGGTGGGCAGTCCTGCAGGCTTGTTGATCACGATGATCTCGTCGTCCTTATAGATCACGCAGGACTGGATCATTTTGGCATCGGCCGGTGTAATGGCCCGGTTCACCGGCTGCGCCGTGATATCATCAGCGTCGGGTAGTGGCGGAATACGAACGCTTTGACCGATTTCGACGCGCGTGGCCGATTTGACCCGGCCGCCGTCAACGCGCACTTCGCCCTTGCGGCACATCTTTTCGATGCGTCCCTGGCTCAGGTGCGGGAACAGATGGCGCAGGTAGCGGTCCAGCCGCTGATCGCCTTCATCCGGCCCGACGATACGGTTCTGAACACCACTCATGCGAAGGCCCCCCGCGCCAAGAAAAGCCCCGCGACAAGCGCGGCGATTGAAACCGAGACAGTGCCTGCTACGTAGCCGACAGCATGAAGGGCCTCCCCCCGCTCCCACAGGGTGACGGCATCAAGGGAAAAGGCGGAAAAGGTGGTAAATCCGCCCAAAACCCCGGTCATCAAAAAAGGCGCGAACCGATTGCCTGACAGTTGGGCAAGAACCACTATCAAGATGCCCATCAGGAATGAGCCCAGGACGTTCACGACGACGGTGCCCCAGGGAAACCCAGGGCCAAAATAACGAAAGGTGGCCACATTGGTCAGATATCGGGCTGACGCGCCGATAGCCCCACCAAGGGCCACTTGAATGAGGGATGTCATCATGCGGCCTTCCTTGTCTTTGGCTGTGCAGTTGTCAACCGCCGCCGGTGTTGCGGTACAGCCAAACTGCGACCACGAGGGCCTTGGTCACTCATGGCCTTGGCCTTCTCGCTTTGCCCGAAGCCCGGCAAAATAGGTCATGCGCTTTTTCAGGTCACGCTCAAAACCACGGTCGACGGGCTCATAATAGCTGCCACGCTTCATCCCGTCGGGAAAATAGTTCTGACCGGAAAAGGCATCCTCGGCCTCGTGATCATAGGCATAGCCCTCGCCAAAGCCCTGCTCCTTCATCAGCCGGGTCGGCGCGTTGAGGATGTGGTTCGGCGGCGGGGCAGAGCCTGTCTCGCGCGCCGCGGCCTGGGCCGCCTTGAACGCGGCGTAGCCAGCGTTGGATTTCGGGGCGAGGGCAAGGTAGGTCACGGCCTGCGCCAGCGCCAATTCGCCCTCAGGGCTGCCCAGACGCTCGTAGGTGTCCCAGGATTGCAGGCAGATGGCCTGCGCTTGCGGGTCAGCCAGCCCGATGTCTTCCACCGCCATGCGCGTGATGCGGCGGGCCAGGTAGCGGGGGTCCTCTCCCCCGGACAGCATGCGGGCGAACCAGTAAAGGGCTGCGTCCGGGTCCGACCCCCGAACCGACTTGTGCAACGCTGAAATGAGGTTGTAGTGCTCATCCCCCGATTTGTCGTATTTGGCCGCGCGCTTCATCAGGCGGGTGACCAGCACCTCACGCGTCAGCGGCCCCGGCACCTTCCAGGCCATCACCTGTTCGATCAGGTTCAGCAGGGCCCGGCCATCCCCGTCCGCCATTTCGATCAGGGCAACGCGGGCCGACGGGTCGAGCGGCAGGGGGCGCCCAACGTCCGTCTCGGCCCGTTGGGCCAAACGCTCCAGATCGGACGCCTCAAGCCGTCTGAGGATCAGAACCTGGGCCCGGCTCAGCAAGGCGGCGTTCAGTTCAAACGACGGGTTTTCGGTGGTGGCACCCACGAGAAGGATGGTGCCGTCCTCCATATAGGGCAGGAACCCGTCCTGCTGGGCCTTGTTGAAGCGGTGGATCTCATCGACAAATAGAAGGGTGCCCTTCCCGTTCTGGCGGCGCATCCTGGCGGCCTCGAACACCTTTCGCAGGTCAGGAACGCCCGTGAAGATGGCCGAGATCTGAACGAAATGCAGGTCGGTCTGGTCGGCCAGCAGCCGGGCAATCGTTGTCTTTCCGACACCCGGAGGGCCCCAGAACACCAACGAGGACAGCGAACCCGCCTCAAGCATCGCACCCAGCGGCGCATCGGGGCCAAGAACCTGTTCCTGGCCGATCACCTCGTCCAGTCGGGCCGGACGCAAACGATCCGCAAGCGGCCGGAGGGGTGCGGCGGCGGACTGTCCAGAGGCTGCGCTGTCAAAAAGATCTGCCATGAGTTCCAGCATAGAAGGTCGCCGCTACGGTGGGAAGCAGGGCCCGCCCGGCGCGGCGGCCCCCCAAAATGAAAAGACCTCGTCCAGAGACGAGGCCTTTGGTCTGTTCAGACTGAGGAAAGTCTTAGTCGTCGATTTCCATCGCGTCTTCGGCCTCAAGGCGGGCCTTGTCAGAGGCGCCTTTGGCGTCGCGGTCGCGGTCGACGAATTCGATGATGGCCATGGGGGCCATGTCGCCATAGCGGAAGCCGGCCTTCAGAACGCGCACATAGCCGCCCTGACGCTCTTTGTAGCGGGGGCCAAGCACTTCGAACAGCTTGGCAACGTGCATGTCCTGCTTGAGCCGCGATGCGGCCTGACGGCGGGCGTGAAGGTCGCCGCGCTTGCCCAGGGTCACCAGCTTATCGATGACCCGCTTGAGTTCTTTGGCCTTGGGCAGGGTTGTCTTGATTTGCTCATGCTCAATCAGCGAACCTGCCATGTTGGCGAACATAGCCTTGCGGTGTTCATGGGTCCGGTTGAGTTTGCGGTATCCGCTAGCGTGACGCATTTGAAGTCTCCTAAGTGCTTTATGCTTTGTGCAGCGGTCTGATGCGTGCCAGCCGCGTTATTGGGGCGGAATTGCCCGGGGTGAAAACGGGGTGCGCAAGTCGCGCACCCCAGTGTCGTAAATCAGAACTGGTCTTCGAACTTCTTGGCCAGGTCTTCGATGTTGTCTGGCGGCCAATCCTCGACGTCCATACCAAGGTGCAGACCCATGCCCGACAGCACTTCCTTGATCTCGTTCAAGGACTTGCGGCCGAAGTTCGGAGTGCGGAGCATCTCGGCTTCGGTCTTCTGGATGAGATCGCCAATGTAGACGATGTTGTCGTTCTTCAGGCAGTTTGCGGACCGGACAGACAGCTCCAGCTCGTCGACTTTCTTGAGGAGGAGCGGGTTGAACTCCAGGCCGTCATCGTCGGCACTGGCGGTGGCCGATTCCGGCTCGTCGAAGTTGACGAAGATCGACAGCTGGTCCTGCAGAATGCGGGCCGCATAAGCGACCGCATCGTCAGGTGTCAGCGACCCGTCGGTTTCGATCTTCATGGTCAGCTTATCATAGTCCAGGACCTGACCTTCGCGGGTCGGCTGCACATCGTAGCTGACCTTGACGACCGGGGAATAGATCGCGTCGATGGCGATCATGCCGATCGGGGCATCCTCGGGCTTGTTCTTGTCAGCCGCGACATAGCCCTTACCAGTGTTGACCGTCAGCTCGACGTAAAGCGACGCGCCGTCGTCCAGGTGACAGATCACGTGATCCTTGTTCAGGATCTCGATCCCGGAGGATTCGGAAATGTCGGCGGCGGTGACGACGCCCGGGCCTTTGGCCTGAACGGTCAGACGCTTGGGGCCTTCGACTTCCATACGGATCGCCACGCCCTTGAGGTTCAGGACGATGTCGGTGACATCTTCGCGAACGCCCGGAACGGACGAAAATTCGTGCAGAACGTTGTCGATCTGAACGCTGGTGATAGCGGCACCCTGCAGCGAGGACATAAGCACCCGGCGCAGAGCGTTGCCCAGCGTCAGACCAAAGCCACGCTCAAGCGGTTCAGCAGTCAGCGTGGCCTGACGAGCAGGATCGTTGCCCGGGCGGACTTCCAGCTGTGTCGGCTTGATCAGTTCTGCCCAATTCTTGTGGATCATGCGTCCCTCCATTCTTGTTCGTCTGGCATGACCGACCTGACAAACGCTCGAGGTTTCAAAATGACGGACCCGGGCCGCGCGAATTGGCGCAGCCCGGGCAGGTAGAGCGGCTTTTAGACGCGGCGGCGCTTTGGCGGGCGGCAGCCGTTGTGCGCCATCGGGGTCACATCACGGATCGAGGTGATGTTGAACCCGGCAGCAGCCAGAGCGCGGAGCGCCGATTCACGACCCGAACCGGGGCCCTGAACTTCAACCTCAAGCGTCTTGACGCCATGCTCCTGGGCCTTGCGACCAACGTCTTCGGCAGCCATCTGGGCAGCATAAGGGGTCGACTTACGCGATCCCTTAAAGCCCATGGTCCCGGCAGACGACCATGCAATGGCATTGCCCTGCACGTCCGAGATCAGGATCTTGGTGTTGTTGAACGAAGAATTCACATGCGCCACGCCAGCGGCGATGTTCTTGGAGACCTTCTTCTTGCCTCCGCGACGGGTATCACGTGCCATGTCGGAGCCTCCTTATTTCTTCTTGCCAGCAATGGCCTTAGCGGGGCCTTTGCGTGTGCGTGCGTTGGTGTGGGTCCGCTGACCGCGAACAGGCAGGTTGCGGCGATGACGCAGGCCACGATAGCAGCCAAGGTCCATCAGACGCTTGATGTTCATCTGGGTCTCGCGACGCAGGTCACCTTCGACGTTCAGGTTGGCGTCGATATGTTCGCGGATGGACAGAACTTCTGCATCAGACAGTTCATTCACACGACGCGTGAGATCGATACCGACGGCTTCGCAGATCTGCTTAGCAGTCGTGTTACCAATTCCGGTGATATAGGTGAGGGCGATCGGGACCCGCTTTCCAGTGGGGATGTTGACGCCGGCAATACGTGCCACGTTTGGCTTCCTTTCGTTGCGGTTCCGTGATCCCGGAACCTTTTTTCACAACTACGGCCCGATGGGTTTTGTCCACGGGCCTTCGTCATCCTGAGGTGATCTGCCAAACGGGTGCGACCCGATTGACAAAACGATTCTCCCTTTTGGGATGGGGCTGTCTATGGGCATCCGCACGGTGCGTCAAGGGCCTGTGAACCGTTCCGTTCACCTAGGCCCTTGAAAGCCCGCAAAGCCGACCAGGCACTAGCCTTCGAGTATCTTTGCGACAGCCTCTGCGACGTCATCAATCTCGCCCAGACCATCGACCGAAGAAAGCGCACCTTTGGCGTAGTAGTAGCCAATCAAAGGGGACGTCTGCTTGTAATAGGCCAAAAGTCGTGTCTTGAGGCTTTCCGCATTATCGTCGGCCCGGCGACTGAAATCCGTGCCATTGCAGTTAGAGCAATGACCATCGGCGGGGATCGGTTTGGTCTGGTCGTTATAGACCTCACCACAAGAGGCGCAGGTGGCGCGCGCAGTAATGCGAGACACCAGGGCCTCATCATCGACCCGCATTTCGATCACGGCATCAAGGGTCTCGCCCAACTCTGACATCAGGTTTCCAAGCGCATCGGCCTGGGCCAAAGTCCGCGGAAAGCCGTCAAAAATGTAGCCGCCTTCGGCCGTACCACTGGTCAAACGCTCGCGGATCAGGCCGATGACGATCTCGTCGGTGACAAGGTGTCCCTTGTCCATAACCTCGGCGACGATCTTGCCCATTTCGGTACCCGAAGAGCGGGCTTCGCGCAGCATGTCGCCCGTCGACAGTTGGACCATATTGCGGCCCTCTACCAGAATACGGGCTTGCGTCCCCTTACCGGCGCCCGGAGGCCCAAGTAGAATGATATTCATCTGCGGGCTGGTCCTTTGGCTTTGGGCTTGGCGCCGGCCTTGGCAGACCGCTTTCCGCGCAATTGGGATTTCTCGATCAGGCCCTCGTACTGATGGGCCAGAAGGTGTGATTGTACCTGCTGGATCGTATCCATACCAACTGACACGATAATCAGCACCGATGTGCCCCCGAAGTAGAAAGGGATTGTGAGCTGGCTACGCAGGATTTCCGGCAAAAGGCAAACAAGAGCCAGGTAGCCAGAACCAAGAACAAGGATGCGGGTCACGACGTAGTCGAGGTATTCCGCCGTCCGCTTGCCCGGGCGGATGCCCGGCACAAAGCCGTTCTGGTTCTTGAGGTTGTCGGCAACATCCTCGGTCTTGAATGCAACTTCACGAGTATAAAAATAGGTGAAAAAGACGATCATCGAGGTGAAGAACAACAGGTAAAGTGGCTGGCCCGGACCAAAGTAGGCTAGCAGGATCGACATGACCGGTCCGGTATCGCCCCCCGAAAACGTGGAAATCGTCGTGGGCAACAGCAACAGCGCCGAGGCAAAAATAGCCGGGATAACGCCTGCCGGGTTCACCTTGATCGGAAGGTGAGAAGAGCCACCGTCATAAATCTTCATCCCGACCTGACGACGCGGATACTGAATGTGGATCTTACGCAGCGACCGCTCCATGAACACCACAAAAGTCAGTGTGACCACGACCATGAGGATAACGACGATAATGGTCAGGGCGTCGCCAGACTGGCGGCTGGTTGTCAGGAACTGTGCCAGGGCGGCCGGAATCTCGGCGATGATGCCAACGAAGATGATCAGCGAAATGCCATTGCCGATCCCGCGGGAGGTGATCTGTTCACCCAGCCACATCAAGAACATCGTGCCGCCCACAAGGGTGATCACACAGGCAGCCTGGAAGTAGAGCCCCGGGTTGGACACAAGATCGCCAGCCTCAAGCGAGCGGGCAAGGCCATAGGCCTGAAAGGTGGCAAGGATAACCGTGAAGTAACGGGTATACTGATTGAGCTTCTTGCGGCCCTGCTCGCCCTCTTTCTTGAGCTGCTTGAGCGGTTCCCACATGGAGCCCAGCAGCTGGACGATGATCGACGCCGAGATGTAGGGCATTATGCCAAGGGCGAAGATGCCCATCCTGCTGAGGGCGCCACCGGTAAACATCGACAGGATGCCACCGATGCCCGCTGCCGCATCCTCCATAAAGGAGCGGAGGGCCGCGCCATCAATGCCGGGGACCGGAATGTAGGTGCCAAGGCGATAGATGACGAGGAGGCCAAGGGTGAACAGGATCCTCTGGCGAAGCTCGGTGGCCTTACCAAAGGCCCCCCAACTCATGTTTGCCGCCATTTGCTCTGCTGCAGATGCCATTTGGGCGCTCTCTTTTCATGACGTCGCCGCCAGACCGGTCTCCCGGCTGGCGGCTGCTTAGGATAACTCGGTGCAGATGTAAGCGCGGGAAGGCCGCGCCACAACCCGTTATTCGGCTGCTGCCGCCGTCGTGACTGTGAGGGAGCCACCGGCCTTCTCGACCATCTCGATCGCGCCCTGCGACGCGCCGGTGACCGAAATTGTCGCTTTGGCGGTGAATTCGCCTTTGCCCAAGACACGGACGCCATCAAGCTTCCGACGAACCAGGCCCGAGGCCAACAGCGCGTCTTCGGTGATCTCGGACGAGGCGTCGATCTTGCCGGCGTCGATGAATTTTTGGATCAGACCCAGGTTCACCACAGCGAATTCCTTGCGATTGGGCTTGTTGAAGCCACGCTTGGGAAGACGCATGTAAAGCGGCATCTGGCCGCCTTCGTAACCCTTGATCGCCACACCCGAACGGGATTTCTGGCCTTTGATACCACGGCCACCCATCTTGCCCTTGCCAGAGCCGGGACCACGGGCAACGCGCATGCGGCGCTTGGTTGCGCCGGGATTGTCGTGAAGTTCGTTCAGTTTCATATCGCTCTCTCCGTGCCGGACGCGGCCCATGAGCGAAGGGACCGGACGCGGCGTGTAAGGTAAGGTGGGTCTTGACCCACCTTACGGATGTGGTTTGGCCGGTTGCCCGGCCCCTTGTCAGTAAGGCGGGTCAAGACCCGCCTTACCTGAATGTGTTAGCCGCGCTCTTCGATGATCTCGACGAGGTGGGGGATTGAGTTGACCATCCCACGGACGGAAGGCGTGTCTTCCAGTTCCCGGGTCCGGTGCATCTTGTTCAGACCCAGACCGACCAACGTGGCACGCTGAACCGCGGGGCGACGGATCGGCGAACCGATCTGCTTCACAACGATAGTTTTTGCCATGTTCCTCAGGCCTCCTCAGCCACAGCTTCAGCCTCGACCGGAGCCTCGTCCCGCTTGGGCAGGATGTCGGCAACCTTCTTGCCACGGCGCTGGGCCACGGCACGAGGGGACTGTTCCTTCATGAGACCGTCCATGGTGGCGCGGATCATGTTGTAGGGGTTGGAGGACCCGATCGACTTGGAAACCACGTCCTGGACGCCAAGCATCTCGAACACGGCGCGCATCGGCCCACCGGCGATGATGCCGGTCCCCGGTACGGCGGCCCGCATCACGACCCGGCCAGCGCCGTGGCGCCCTTCCATGTCGTGGTGCAGCGTCCGACCTTCACGAAGCTGGACCCGGATCATCTGGCGCTTGGCCTGCTCGGTTGCCTTGCGGATGGCCTCGGGGACCTCCTTGGCCTTACCTTTGCCAAAGCCGACACGGCCCTTCTGGTCTCCTACGACGACGAGCGCTGCAAAGCCAAAGCGCTTGCCGCCTTTCACCGTCTTGGAAACCCGGTTGATCGCGACCAGACGGTCGGCGAATTCGGGTGTAGCGTCCTCACGGGGGCGACGATCCCGGCGGTTCTCGCGTTCTGCCATTTCTTTCGCTCCTTAAATCTTGAGGCCAGCTTCACGCGCAGCGTCGGCCAGAGCCTTCACCTTGCCATGAAACAGGAAACCGCCACGGTCGAAATAAGCCTCGGTGACACCCGCTGCCTTCGCCCGCTCGGCAATCGCTGCACCAACCTTGGCTGCAGCTTGGACGTTGTTCTTGCCTGCGATCCCAAGGTCCTTTTCCAAGGAGGAGGCCGCTGCAAGCGTCACGCCGTTCACATCGTCGATCAACTGGACCATGATGTTTTTGTTGGAACGGTGGATAGACAGACGAGGACGCCCGGCATTCACCTTCCGCAGTTTGTTCCGAACGCGCATACGGCGCTTCAGAAACAGAGTTCTTTTGCTGTTTGCCATAATACCCGTCCTTACTTCTTCTTGCCTTCTTTGCGGAAGATGAACTCGCCTTTGTACCTGATCCCTTTGCCCTTGTAGGGCTCGGGAGCACGCCATTCGCGGATGTTCGCGGCGACCTGACCAACAAGCTGCTGATCAATGCCTTCCACCACAATTTCGGTTTGCTTCGGTGCGGTCACAGTAACGCCGGCGGGGACCTCGAAGTTGACGTCGTGGCTATAGCCAAGCGCCAGCTTCAGGGTATTGCCCTGCATCTGTGCCCGGTAACCAACGCCCGAGATTTCCAGCTCTTTCTTGAAGCCGGTCGACACGCCTGTCACCAGGTTCTCGACCATAGAGCGGGACATCCCCCACTGCTGGCGTGCCCGCTTGGACATGCCACGGGGTGTGACCGAAATGACGTTGCCATCAACTGTGATGGTGACGTCGTCGGTTGCGGTAAAGCTACGGGTCCCCTTGGGGCCTTTCACTTCAACGGTCTGACCCGAAACAGAGGCTTGAACCCCTGCAGGCATTTCGACCGGTTTCTTGCCAATACGCGACATGACCTACTCCTTAGAATACGGTGCAAAGCACTTCGCCGCCAACATTGGCAACGCGCGCATTTGCATCCGACATGACGCCCTTGGGCGTGGAGACGATCGAAACACCCAGGCCCTGACGGACGGTTGGGAGGTCCTTGACGCCCATGTACACCCGACGACCAGGGGTCGAAACCCGCTTGATCTCACGGATGACGGGGGTGCCTTCGTAGTACTTAAGGCTGATTTCAAGGGCGGGGTGACCGTCCTTGCCCGTGACTTTTTCGTAGCCACGGATGTAGCCTTCGTCGGCCAGCACGTCGAGCACCCAGGCCCGCAGCTTGGAAGCCGGCGTGATAACGGTCGACTTGCCGCGCATCTGGTTGTTCCGGATGCGTGTCAGCATGTCGCCGATGGGATCGTTCATTGCCATCTCAGTTGCTCCTCACCAGCTCGACTTGACCATGCCGGGGATTTCGCCATTGGAACCGAGGTTCCGCAGCGCGATCCGGCTGACCTTGAGTTTGCGATAGTAGGCGTGGGGACGCCCGGTGAGTTGGCAGCGATTGTGCAGCCGGGTTGCCGAGGAGTTGCGCGGCAGTTCAGCAAGCTTGAGGCTCGCCTTGAAACGCTCTTCCACGGGCTTGGACTGGTCGTTGATGATCTCCTTGAGCGCGGCGCGCCGGGAGGCATATTGCTTGACAAGACGTTCGCGCTTCTTCTCGCGCTCGATCATTGATTTCTTGGCCATGACTGGTTCCTCTCCGCGCTCAGCTGTTGAAGGGCATGTTGAAAAGCTTCAACAGTGCCTTCGCTTCCGCGTCGGTGTTCGCGGTGGTGCAGATGACGATGTCCATTCCCCAGACTTCATCGACCTTGTCGAAGTTGATCTCGGGGAAAATGATGTGCTCCTTGATACCGGTGGCGTAGTTGCCACGACCATCGAAGGATTTGCCCGACACGCCGCGGAAGTCGCGGATACGGGGCATTGCAACAGTGACCAAACGGTCAAGGAATTCGTACATCCGGTCGCCACGCAGCGTCACTTTGGCGCCCAGCGGCATATCTTCGCGGACCCGGAAGCCAGCGATCGAGTTCTTGGCCTTGGTCACGACAGCCTTTTGACCAGCGATGGTCGTCAGGTCGTCCTGGGCCGATTTGGCTTTCTTGCTGTCGCGGACAGCTTCAGCACCGCAGCCGATGTTCAGAACGATCTTGTCCAGACGCGGGATCTGCATGTCGTTCTTGTAGCCGAACTCTTCCTTCATCGCGGCTTTGATCGTCGCGGCGTAGGCGGCCTTGAGGCGCGGGGTATAGTTTGCAGTATCAAGCATCAGATCACGCCCCCCGTGGTCTTGGCGTAGCGGACCTTGGCATCGCCTTCCATGCGGAAGCCGACCCGGGTTGCCTTGCCGTTGGCATCGACGATGGCCAGGTTGGACAGAGCGATGGGCATGGACTTGGGTGTCCGGCCGCCTTGATCGTTCTGGCTTTGCTTCACGTGGCGGATGGCCACGTTCAGTCCGTCTACGACGGCCTTGCCAGCGGAGGGGTCAACAGAGGTGATCTCACCCTTCTTGCCCTTGTCCTTGCCGGTCAGGACGATGACGGTGTCACCTTTTTTGAGTTTGGCAGCCATCAGAGCACCTCCGGAGCCAGCGAGATGATCTTCATGAAGTTCTTGGCGCGCAGCTCACGGACCACCGGTCCGAAGATACGTGTGCCAACAGGCTCCATGTTGTTGTTGAGGATAACGGCAGCGTTCCGGTCAAAGCGGATCGCGGTGCCGTCGTCACGGCGGACTTCCTTGGCGGTGCGAACGACGACGGCCTTACGGACGTCACCTTTCTTCACGCGACCACGCGGAATTGCTTCCTTGACCGACACCACGATGATGTCGCCCACGGATGCATAACGGCGGTGCGAACCGCCCAGAACCTTGATGCACTGAACTCGGCGTGCGCCGGAGTTGTCAGCGACATCCAGATTGGTCTGCATCTGGATCATTTGGTTTCTCCCGACCTTTGGGGACGGCTACTGCGCCCCAGGGTTTCGATGAAGTTGGCTGGCTCAGACCTCGACGGTCAGAACCTCCCAACGCTTCGTCTTGGATTTTGGGGCACATTCCTGAATGCGCACCACATCGCCCACGTTGTAGGCGTTGTTCTCGTCGTGAGCCCGGTACTTCTTGGACTTACGGATCGTCTTTTGCAGCAGCGGGTGCTTGAAGCGACGCTCGACCGATACGGTGACGGTCTGTGCGTTCTGGTTGGAGGTCACGACGCCCTGAAGAATACGCTTAGGCATGGTCTCAGGCCTCCGTCTGTGCAGCTGCGGCTGCTTTTTGGTTCAAAATCGTCTTCACCCGGGCAACATCCCGGCGAACAGACCGCATACGGGCCGTGCTTTCCAACTGGCCGGTGGCCTGCTGGAAGCGGAGGTTGAAGGCTTCTTTCTTCAAAGCGACAAGCTGTTCGCGGAGCTGGTCCGGCGTCTTGTCGCGCAATTCAGTGGCGTTCATCGCCATATTCCTTTTTTCAACATCACCGGAGGGCCGCGCAAAGCGTCACCCTGATTCCAGTGGAGTGGGTGGTGAAGAGCGCCGTATAGGTGGGATGGGGTACCTTGGCAAGGGATAAGGCGCAGCCCCTCTGGCCAAATGGAGAATTCCCCGTCCTGGTAGTGAAAAGCCCCTGCCAATCGCTTGGCAAGGGCTCGATTTCTTGCGGTGCGCGCCGAGGCGCGCGCCCGATTACCAGTCCTCGCGAACGACTGTGCGGGTTTTGACCGGCAGCTTCATCGCCGCAAGGCGCAGGGCCTCACGGGCGACGACTTCCGTCACGCCGTCAATCTCGAACATGATCCGGCCAGGCTTTACCTTGGCGGCCCAGAAATCAACGGAACCTTTACCTTTACCCATCCGGACTTCGGTGGGCTTGGAGGTTACCGGAGTGTCCGGAAAAATTCGGATCCAGACACGACCCTGACGCTTCATGTGGCGGGTCAGAGCGCGGCGAGCAGCCTCGATCTGACGAGCAGTCACCCGCTCGGGCTGGATGGCTTTGAGGCCGAAAGTGCCAAAGTTCAGGTCAGACCCGCCTTTGGCTTCGCCCGAAATCCGGCCCTTGTGGAGCTTGCGGAATTTTGTGCGCTTTGGTTGCAGCATCTCATCTACTCCTTAACGGTCGCGGTCACGACGGCCGCCACCGGCACCACGAGGGATCGCACCCTCCTGAAGCTCGGCATGCTTGCGGTCGCGCGCCTGGGGATCGTGCTCCATGATCTCGCCTTTGAAGATCCAGACCTTGATCCCGATGATGCCGTAAGCCGTGGTGGCTTCGGTCAGAGCGTAGTCGATGTCGGCCCGCAGGGTATGCAGGGGCACGCGGCCCTCGCGGTACCATTCGGTCCGGGCAATCTCGGCTCCGCCAAGACGACCTGCGACGTTGACCCGGATGCCGAGGGCACCCATGCGCATGGCGTTCTGGACAGCGCGCTTCATTGCGCGACGGAAAGACACCCGGCGCTCCAGCTGCTGTGCGATGCTTTCGCCGACAAGAGCGGCGTCCAGCTCGGGCTTGCGGACTTCAACGATGTTGAGGTGCAGTTCCGAAGCGGTCAGCGCAGCAAGCTTTTTGCGAAGCGTCTCGATGTCCGCGCCTTTCTTGCCGATGATCACACCGGGGCGGGCTGCGTGAATGGTCACGCGGCACTTGCGGTGTGGACGCTCGATGATCACGCGGGACACACCGGCCTGTTTGGCCTCTTTCTTGATGAACTCTTTCATCTTGAGGTCTTCAAGAAGAAGATCACCGTAGTCCTTGGTGTCTGCGAACCAGCGGCTGTCCCAGGTCCGGTTGACCTGAAGACGCATGCCGACGGGATTGACTTTATTACCCATTACGCTTGCTCCTCGACCTGGCGAACCAGAATGGTGAGTTCCGAGAACGGCTTGACGATCTTGCCAAACCGGCCGCGGGCCCGGGGGCGACCGCGCTTCATGATGAGGTTCTTGCCGACATAGGCTTCGGCAACGACGAGCTCGTCCACATCAAGGTTGTGGTTGTTCTCTGCGTTGGCGATGGCCGACTGAAGGCACTTCTTGACGTCACCGGCGATCCGCTTCTTCGAGAAGGTGAGGTCCGTCAGGGCCTTGTCCACCTTCTTGCCACGGATCATGGCAGCCACGAGGTTCAGCTTCTGAGGGCTAGTCCGCAGCATACGCGTCTTTGCCATAGCCTCGTTATCGGCCACGCGGCGAGGGTTCTTTTCCTTGCTCATTTGCGCTTTGCCTTCTTGTCAGCAGCGTGACCGTAGTAGGTCCGCGTCGGCGAATATTCACCGAATTTCTGGCCGATCATGTCCTCGGTCACGTTGACCGGAATATGCTTGTGGCCATTGTAGACGCCAAACGTCAGGCCCACGAACTGGGGCAGGATCGTCGAACGGCGCGACCAGATCTTGATGACTTCGTTACGCCCGCTTTCGCGCGATGCTTCTGCCTTTTTCAGGACATAGGCATCAACGAAGGGGCCTTTCCAGACTGAACGTCCCATGTGTTAACGGCCCTTCTTCTTGGCATGACGCGAGCGCAGGATAAGCCTGGACGACGCCTTGTTCTTGTCGCGGGTGCGGGCACCCTTGGTCGGCTTGCCCCAGGGGGTAACCGGGTGGCGGCCACCAGAGGTCCGGCCTTCACCACCACCGTGAGGGTGATCAACCGGGTTCATGGCCACACCACGGACCGACGGGCGGATACCGTAGTGACGGTTACGACCGGCCTTGCCCAGGTTCTGGTTCGAATTGTCGGGGTTTGACACGGCACCGACTGTGGCCATGCACTCCTGACGGACAAGACGAAGCTCACCGCTCGACAGACGGATCTGGGCGTAGCCGCCATCCCGACCAACGAACTGGGCGTAGGTGCCGGCCGCGCGTGCGATCTGGCCACCCTTGCCGGGCTTCATCTCGATGTTGTGGACGATTGTCCCAATGGGCATGCCCGAGAAAGGCATGGCGTTGCCAGGCTTGATATCCTGCTTGGCGCCCGCAATGACCTTGTCACCAACGGCGACACGCTGCGGGGCGAGGATGTAGGCCTGCTCACCATCTTCGTACTGGATGAGGGCAATGAATGCGGTCCGGTTGGGATCGTACTCGATGCGGGCCACGACGGCCGTCATATCAAACTTTGTCCGTTTGAAGTCGACGATCCGGTAAAGACGCTTTGCGCCACCACCACGACGACGCATCGTAATCCGTCCGGTATTGTTCCGGCCGCCATTCTTGGTCAATCCCTCAGTGAGGGCTTTGACCGGACGACCTTTCCAAAGCTCCGAACGGTCGATCAGCACCAGCCCACGCTGGCCCGGCGTCGTCGGCTTATACGACTTAAGTGCCATGCTTTCTGTCTTCCGTTTGCTTTGCGGGCGGTTTGTGCCCGGCTGTTAGTGTCAAGGGCCCCGGAGGTCCCAGTCTTGTCGATCAAGAGGGGTATACACCCGACTTGCCTTAAATAACGTGGCCCCGGACGAATCCGGGGCCTAGTCGATGGGGTCAGGTATTAGAGACCGGTCGACACGTCAATGGTGTTACCCTCAACGAGGGTGACATAGGCCTTCTTGACGTCCTTGCGTGTGCCAAGTGCGCCGCGGAAACGCTTGACCTTGCCTTTGGTGATGGTCGTGTTGACCGACTTCACCTTGACCCCAAAGAGAGCCTCGACGGCCTCCTTGATCTGGGGTTTGTTGGCTTCGATCGCCACTTCAAACACCACGGCATTGGCATCGGACGCCATTGTCGCTTTCTCGGTGATGATCGGCTTGCGGATCACGTCGTAGTGTTCTGCCTTCGCGCTCATTTCAAACGAGCCTCCAGTGCTTCGACAGCCGCCTTGGTGAGCACGAGGGTGTCACTGCGGAGGATGTCGTAGACGTTGGCACCCATGGAGGGCAGAACGTCCAGGTTTGCAATATTGGAAGCAGCGCGGGCGAAGTTCTCGTTCACGCTGGCCCCGTCGATGACAAGAGCACGCTTCCACCCGAGGGCACCGACCTGCTTGGCCAGGACGCTTGTCTTGGCTTCGGCCAGGTCCGCATTCTCGATCACGACCAGCTCACCAGCCGCCAGCTTGGCGGACAGCGCATGGCGCAGACCCAGCTTGCGGAACTTCTTGGTCAGGTCATGCTCGTGGCTGCGGGGCGTCGGGCCCTTGTAGATGCCGCCGTGACGGAAGATCGGAGCCTTCTTGGAACCGTGACGTGCGCCACCGGTGCCCTTCTGCTTGTAGATCTTCTTGGTCGAGTAGCTGACCTCGGAGCGACCGAGGGTCGAGTGAGTGCCCTGCTGGGCGCGGGCACGCTGCCAGCGCACAACACGGTGCAGGATGTCGGCGCGCGGCTCGAGGCCGAAGATCGCGTCGTCCAGATCGACAGAACCGGCTGCGGCTCCGTCCAGCTTGATGGCATCAGCCTTCATTTTTCTCGCCTCCTTCAGAAGCGTCGTTTGCATCGGCTTCGTCTGCCGGCGTCGCATTTGCAGCTTCGGCCTCAGCGGCCTCCATTGCGGCCTGCTCTGCCTCGGCTGCGGCCTTGGCGGCTGCGGCCTCTTCAGCGGCAGCGGCTGCTGCGGCTTCTTCGGCAAGACGGCTGGCTTCTTCTGCGGCAGATCGCAGGGCGGCGGGGTAAATCACGTTCTCGGGGATGGGCTTCTTGACCGCATCCTTGACCGTGACCCAGCCGCCTTTGCTGCCGGGGACCGCGCCTTTGACCATGATCAGACCACGGTCTGCGTCGGTCTTGACGACCTGCAGGTTCTGGGTGGTGATCCGGGCAGAGCCCATGTGACCGGCCATCTTTTTACCTTTAAAGATGCGGCCAGGGTCCTGACACTGGCCAACCGAACCATGCGAACGGTGGCTGACCGACACACCGTGAGACGCGCGCAGGCCCCCAAAGTTGTGACGCTTCATGGCACCAGCAAAGCCCTTACCGATGGAGGTGCCGGACACATCCACGAACTGGCCTTCAAAATAGTGGGCGGCGATGATTTCTTCGCCCACTTCGATCAGATTTTCCGGGGCAACCCGGAACTCCGCAACTTTCCGCTTCGGCTCGACTTTGGCCGCAGCGAAATGGCCGCGCATCGCCTTGGAGACGCGCTTGACCTTGGGGGTGCCAGCGCCAAGTTGAACAGCGGTGTAGCCGTCCTTCTCGACGGTGCGCTGTGCGACCACCTGGAGATTGTCAACGTGAAGCACGGTCACCGGAATCTGGCGGCCGTCTTCCATGAAAAGGCGGGTCATCCCGACCTTCTTTGCGAGAACGCCTGAGCGCAACATCTGGGTCACCCTCCTCAGACCTTGATTTCGACGTCGACGCCGGCAGCCAGGTCGAGCTTCATGAGCGCGTCCACGGTCTGGGGGGTCGGGTCCACGATGTCGAGAAGACGCTTGTGCGTCCGGATCTCGAACTGGTCGCGGGATTTCTTGTCGATATGGGGCCCACGCAGAACCGTGAACTTCTCAATCTTGTTCGGCAGCGGGATCGGGCCGCGGACGGAAGCACCGGTGCGCTTGGCGGTCGACACGATCTCGGCTGTGCTGGCATCCAGCACGCGATAGTCGAACGCCTTGAGCCGGATGCGAATGTTTTGGCTTTGAACGGCCATGGGCATTGCCTCTCGAGGGCTACGATTTGAGAGGTGGACCGGGCACAATTGCCGCCCCACGTCGAAACCGGGAATTTCAGTAAGTAAGGTGGGTCATGACCCACCTTACCTTAGACTTGCTTCGCTTGGTCGGAGGGGTCCGACTTAGGCGATGATCTTGGACACCACGCCGGCGCCGACGGTGCGGCCGCCTTCGCGGATGGCAAAGCGCAGACCGTCTTCCATTGCGATCGGTGCGATCAGCTCAACCGTGAACTTCAGGTTGTCGCCCGGCATCACCATCTCGGTGCCGGCGGGCAGCTCGACCGTGCCGGTCACGTCCGTCGTGCGGAAGTAGAACTGGGGACGGTAGTTGGCGAAGAACGGCGTGTGACGGCCACCCTCTTCCTTGGTCAGGATGTAGGCCTCGGCCTCAAACTTGGTGTGCGGTGCAACCGACTTGGGCTTGCACAGAACCTGACCGCGCTCAACGCCGTCACGCTCGATGCCGCGCAGCAGCACGCCGACGTTGTCGCCAGCTTCACCACGGTCCAGCAGCTTGCGGAACATCTCGACACCGGTACAGGTGGTGGTCTTGGTGTCCTTGATGCCGACGATCTCGATGCTGTCGCCAACGTTGATCACGCCACGCTCGATCCGGCCGGTCACAACCGTACCACGGCCAGAGATCGAGAACACGTCCTCGATCGGCATCAGGAACGGCTGGTCCACGGCGCGGGCCGGGGTCGGGATGTACTCGTCAACAGCGGCCAGAAGCGCGCGGATCGAGTTCTCGCCGATCTCGGGATCGCGGCCTTCCATCGCAGCCAGGGCCGAACCGGGGATCACGGGGATGTCGTCGCCGGGGTACTCGTAAGAGGACAGCAGCTCGCGGATCTCCATTTCGACCAGCTCGAGAAGCTCGGCGTCGTCAACCTGGTCGACCTTGTTCATGTAGACGACCATGTAGGGGATGCCCACCTGACGACCAAGCAGGATGTGCTCGCGGGTCTGCGGCATCGGGCCGTCAGCAGCGTTCACAACCAGGATCGCGCCGTCCATCTGGGCCGCACCGGTGATCATGTTCTTGACGTAGTCGGCGTGGCCGGGGCAGTCGACGTGCGCGTAGTGACGCGTCTCGGTCTCGTACTCAACGTGAGCCGTCGAGATCGTGATCCCGCGAGCCCGCTCTTCGGGCGCCGCATCGATCGCGTCGTAGGCTTTGAAGTCGCCAAAGTACTTCGTGATCGCCGCTGTCAGCGTCGTCTTGCCGTGGTCAACGTGACCGATCGTGCCAATGTTAACGTGCGGCTTGTTGCGTTCAAACTTTGCCTTCGCCATGTGCCTCGCGCCTCGTAGGTTCTGGGGCCACATCCCGGGCCCGTTTCGACGTCGCGCGGCGTTTATTTGAGGCTGGACGGAAAATCAAGCGCAAGATGGCTCATTCCTCGGCACAGATACTCAGAAGTGCTGCCCAATCCTCTGGCGACAAGGCGGGACGGGCCTGAAATCCCTCTGGCACGGCGGCCCGGGCGGCATCAATCCGATCCGCCATCGCGGGATGGGCAAGAAAATGCTGAACGATGGGCGGAGCCTGTCCCACGTCGCCAAGCAGGCGTTCAAACAGATCCGCCAGCGCCGCCGGCGACAGGTCCGCCTCGATCAAAAGTGCGTGGGCATAGGCATCCGCCGCCACTTCTGCAGCCTGAGTATAGTCCGCGGATATGATCCGCTCCGTCAGGAACAAAACCATCGCCCCGCCGGCAAAATCGCCGAACATCAGACCCAGGACTCCGATGGACCCGGCGGATCGAAGCGCGATCCGGGTCGGGTCGCGGGCCGCCACATGGCCGATTTCATGGGCCAGAACCGCGGCCACTTCTTCGGGTGTATCGGCAGCGTCAAGTAGCCCTCGGAAAATCACCACCAGCCCGCCGGGCAGCGCAAAGGCATTCACCATGGGGTGGTCCAGCACCTGCAAGCGCACAGGGATCCCTACCCCTAGTCTGCTTTCGAGTGCCCCCAGAGCAGCCCGCCCCGCCTCGGCCTCGCAGACCGGCAAAAGTCCAAGGCCAGTGTCATCGAGGGCCGATCTCACATGATCCAGCGTCGCTTCGCCCAGCGCCACCTCGCCCTCGGCCGGCAGGATGTCCGCGAGCTTGTCGGCCAGAAGTGGGATTAGCACGGCCAGCATGAGACCAACCGACGCGACCGCCGCCAGCCCGAGAATCGCAAGTCGCCCCCGTCGTTGGGTCGGGCGCCGGCGGTCAAGACCGGAGGCCCGCGACCGCAGGATGCGCAGGTCCACGCAAGGCAACAACAGGCGGGCCGGATCGTCCCATGGGGCCTTGGCCAGCATGATGTCTCCACTGCCCGCCTGATCGGGCAATCGTCGCAGGGCCTTGAAGGGCCAGGTGATCGTGTCCCCTTCTCCAAGGTCGATGATGAGTCCGGCAGCGGCCTCATCAAACCTCACTGTCACGGCGCGTTCCACCGGATGAATGCCGTCGAAATAAGTCCCCTCGCTCGCAAAGGGGGCCAGGCGGGTGCCGACGGTGATGATCGTCCGCTCCGTCATATCGCCGCCCCGATATCCAGCGCCTCGGCCAGCCCGCCGGCCTCGTCCGCCGCTTCGTCATCGCGCTGAGTGATCTGGGGCAACGTGTCGATGCCGGTGACGGTCAGCGTCTGGGCGTAGTGCCGCCAGAGGGGCAGCGTGATGAGAGCATGGCGCAACACACCCCAAGCCAGGAATAGCCCAAAGTACAAAACGACCACCAGTAACAGGACGGCCCAGCCATCGGCCCCAAACGCCATCGGATCGACCGCACTTTCCAGCAGTTCGGAAGGGGCGAGCGTGACAGCAACGCCCAACCCACCCAGTGGAACGAGCAAGGCGATGACCATGGCGAGACTGCCAAAGGCGACGATGCGCATAACGGTCCAGGGGCTTGCTGCAAGGACAAAGCCCAGCCCGTCGGCTGTCTTGTTGTTGGCCATCAGGACAAGTGATGAAACTCGGTAATGGACCACGCCAACCGCGGCCCATACACAAAAAACCGGCAGCAAAAGCGCCATACGCGGGGTCGAGGTCAGCGCCAGTACCAGCGTGATCAGGGCAAAGCCGGACCCAAACAACACATGCGCAAAGGCCGGTTGCAGCATCTGCCATGACCCACCCTGGTTCAATCGTGCAGAGCCGAAGTAGGTTCGGTCGGTCCGATACTTTTCAAGCTTGAAGGTCATGCGCGGCCAAAGCACACCAAGGCTGAGAACGGTGATCGCCCCGTGCCAGAGCACTTGGATGACATACCCCCCAGCACCAGGCGCTAGGTAGAACCGGATGCCGCGCCAACGCGTTCGGGCTAGCAAATAGGCCCGCGCCCGGTACCGGGCAAGGAACCACAAAGGCACCAGCCCGGCAAAACTGAGGACGTAGGCCAAGGCCGGCGCGGCAAAGACGCTGAGGCTGGCGAACATGAGGATTAGGTTCACGACACCAAGCCAGAAGGCCAGAAAGCAGACCGCGATCAGAAACCCTGCCAGTTTCTCGGACCCGCCGCCGACGTATTCCAGCGGATGCCCGCCAGGCCGAATGGCCGACAGATACCATCGGCGCAGCCGCGTGCGCCCCCAGAACCGATAGAAGCCCAGGCTCGCCAGCGTAAGTAACCCGACCTGCAGCACGAGTTTGGCAAGCGCTCTGCGTTGCCCAACAAAGTCGATGGAGGCTACGCCGGATGGTGTCACGATGATGCCTCGAGCCGCACCAGGGTGCAGCTTACTTCATCATTGTTGCCAAACAAAATAGCCCGTCTGGCATCATATAGTTCAAACCAGACCCGGCGATCAGGGAAAGTCACCTGCAAGAACGTCGGTCCGGGGACCTCACACCGAAAAGACTGGTCTATCCGGACACATGAAAACTTGGCACCCGATGTCGGTGTGGCAAGGAGAGTTCGGTTGAAGGTTGGTTCGCGCAACAGCCGGGCGCTGCGGAAACTGACACCCGGCGGCGCGTCGATCTGCCGGCAGATCGTGCCTTCCACCTCGCGCTCCAGCACCGACGCGCCGACGACATTGGCAATCTGCAGGACAATAAGAAACCCCGCAACGACCAAGAGGATCCAGCCAAGCTGCCTGTTGACTTTCAAAGGATTCCCTCGGGCGGCAGCAACGTGCAGAAGGCAAACTGCCGGTCCCCCGTCAGCACCGCCCTGCTTTCCGGCGGCAACTCAAAAATGAATGCGTCGTTTGGAAACCTGACCTCGACCAAGGTCGGCCCTTCCGCCTCGCAGCGGAAAGAGCCACCAATCCGGCGGCAGTCCGGCGAAGGATCACCACTTCGGCTGCGGATCATCGACCCATTGGTCATCTGGTTTTCCGAATTGAAGCGACTGCGAAAGTTCATGTCGTCTTGCCGGGCGACCTGAGGGCACGGCACGCCTTCGACCTCGCCCTCAAGGACCATATCACCGACAAGATCGGCCCCGAACAGGATCATGAGGAATACCGCGCCGCCCGCGACAAGGGTCCAAAGTTGGGCCTGTCGCAACACCCGCCCAGACCTTAGGTGAACCGGTTGTCGCGCGGGAAACCACGCGGTGCCATGCGTCCTGCGCTTGCGCGTTTGGCGATGAACTCGTCCAGTTCGGTCTCGGTTCGGGTGCGCCCGGCTGGATCAAGCCAGCTCAGGCCATCCGCGAGCGTAAAGGTGCGGGCATCCGAAAGCCCCCCGTCCTTGTACTTTTGCAGACGAACGCCTTTGCCGCGGGCCATCTCGGGCAGTTCTTCCAGTGCGAAGACGAGGACCTTGCGATTCTCGCCCACGACGGCGATGTGATCTCCCGCGACCGGAACGCAAACCCGCGCCACGACATCGTCGCGGACATTCAGTGCCTGCTTGCCCGACCGGGTCTGGGCCAAGACATCCTCTTCCGCGACGACAAAGCCATCACCGGCGGACGAGGCCACCAGCAGCTTGCCACCCGGACGATGAATGAAGAAAGCAACGATAGAGCATTCGTTCGGCAGGTCGATCATAAGGCGCAAAGGTTCACCCATGCCGCGCCCGCCGGGCAGATTTGCCCCTAGGACCGTGTAGAACCTGCCGTTCGACGCAAACACCAGAAGCTTGTCCGTGGTTTCGGCATGGAACAGGAACCGGCCCTTGTCGCCGTCCTTGAACTTCAACTCGCTGTCCAGCGCGACATGACCCTTAAGTGCCCTGACCCACCCCATTTCCGAGCAGACCACGGTGATAGGCTCGCGCTCGATCATCGCCTCGAGGGGCACTTCCGCAACCTCGCCACCGGTGGCAAAGGTGGTCCGACGCGCGCCGCCCGGGCTGTCCTTGCCAAAAGCCTTGCGGGTTTCGCGAAGCTGGTCAGCAATGCTCTTCCACTGCACGGTTTCGCTTTCCAGCAGGTCGTCCAGACCCGCCCGCTCTTCCATCAGGGTGTCGCGTTCGCGGATCAACTCCATCTCTTCCAAACGACGAAGGGACCGGAGGCGCATGTTCAGGATCGCTTCGGCCTGAACATCAGTCAACTCGCCCTCGACCCTGGCGGGCAGGGGCGAAACATAGTCACGTTCGGACGTGGCACGCACCATGTCCCTGCCCCAGGTTTCGGCCATCAGGGCCTCTTTGGGGGTATCGTCATAGCGGATGATGTCGATCACCCGATCAAGGTTCAGAAAGGCGATCAGAAACCCTTCGAGCACTTCAAGCCGATGGTCGATCTTTTCCATCCGATGCATCGATCGGCGGAGCAGCACATCGCGGCGATGGTCAAGAAACGCCCGCAGCACTTCCTTGAGCGAACAGACCTGCGGGGTCAGCCCGTCGATAAGTACGTTCATGTTGAGCGAGAACCGGGTTTCCAGATCCGAATTGCGGAACAACATGCCCATCATCAGCTCGGGATCGACAGTGCGGGACCGGGGTTCGAGAACCACCCGAATATCGTCAGCGCTTTCGTCGCGCACATCGGCCAGAAGGGGAACCTTCTTGATCTGGATGACCTCTGCCAGCCGCTCGATCAGCTTGGACTTCTGGACCTGGTACGGGATCTCGGTCACCACGACCTGCCACTGGCCTCGGCCCAGATCCTCAACCTCCCACTTGGCGCGCAGCCGGAACGCGCCGCGACCGGTGCGATAGGCATCTGCGATGTTCTCGGGCGGCTCTACGATGGTGCCCCCAGTCGGGAAATCGGGGCCGGGAATGTATTGCAACAGCGTCTCATCGCGGGCATCCGGCGACTTGATCAGATGCAGGCAGGCGTCGATCAGTTCGTGCAGGTTATGGGGCGGAATGTTGGTCGCCATTCCCACCGCGATGCCCGATGACCCGTTTGCCAACAGGTTCGGAAAGCTGGCCGGCAGCACAACAGGCTCTTCCAGACGACCATCGTAGTTGGGGCGAAAATCGACCGCATCTTCGGCCAGCCCCTCCAGCAATGCCTCGGCGGCGACGGTCATCCGCGCTTCGGTATACCGGCTGGCAGCAGGGTTATCCCCGTCGATGTTACCAAAGTTTCCCTGCCCGTCGACCAGCGGATAGCGGACGTTGAAATCCTGCGCGAGGCGGGCCATCGCGTCATAGATCGCGGCATCTCCGTGCGGGTGAAAGTCGCCCATCGTGTCGCCGCTGATCTTGGCGGACTTCAGAAAACCACCCGTTGGCGACAAACGAAGACGGCTCATCGCGTAGAGGATGCGCCGGTGCACCGGCTTCAATCCGTCGCGGGCATCCGGAAGGGCCCGGTTCATGATCGTCGACAGGGCATAGGTCAGATAGCGCTCGCCAATAGCGCGGCGAAGCGGCTCGACCGGGTTCATGTCGGGAAGGTCTGTGGCGTCTTGATTGTCTGACATGCTGTATTCGATACACGGGGCGCGTGTCAGGGTCTAGCGGTTGATGACGGGCAAACCGCAATGGGTTGCGACCCTCGCCAGTCTCCCCGAACGGTCGCACCGTCGTGTCTGGTTAGCCGACCCGCGCACGACGGCGGCTACCGGGCCTGACATAGGGACCCTTTCCGACCAGATCACTCTTGGGCGTGTCGAATCGAGTGAAGACCTGTATAGTTTTCTCGCTTGAAGGCCCTTGGCCAAAGCAATGGAGTTTGTGGCAGTTGAACCGGTACATCGTTATTTCATTCGTGGTCATGGGCCTTGGGTACTATGAACTGTCCGGCGGGGCAGATTTCGAACCCGAGCTGAGACCGACTGACGTGCTTGTCCAGACGGAAGATCAGCCGATGGTGGCTCAGACTAGGACACCGAAGGCTGTAGAGCCTTTTACGTGCGAGACGGTCGAGGTCGCATCCGCTCCGGCCGGACCGGGGTCCGATGCGGCAACAAACGACCTACCCGTTGCCCTGGAAATGCAGCCAACAGTCGAGGCAGAGGCGGCCGATCTGGGCCTGACCATTGCCGCCACCAGCGCAGAACAGCCTCTCTTTCGGTCACTTTCAGAGCCGGCAGGGGCAGTATTGCTCACCAATATTCCGGCACCGGCAGCCTCCCCGACATCCACGTCTAATGATTCAGAGGCGGGCGCAGCCTCGACGCCCGAAATTGCATCGACGGCAGATGTCGGAACGCCGCCGGATGAAACCCTACAGGCAGGCGGTGAAGTCAGATGGGTTGATGCAAGCGCGTTGAACGTTCGGGCCGGGCCGTCGACCAATGCTTCGGTCCTGACCAGCCTCGCCCGATCGGAATTGGTCCTTGTTATCAGTGAACAGGCCGATGGCTGGGCGCTGGTCAGGGTCGAGGGTGACGGTACTGAAGGCTGGGTGGCCAGCAGGTTCCTGGTACGCTGATCCAAGGACGGATTGCCTGCCTCGGGGAGCGAGTGTGGGCGTGAATGTAAACTCTTTGATCCCACGCGAAGGTGCGATTGATGGCTGGAAAATCGATCCTCATCACAGGCTGTTCGTCCGGGATCGGGCTTGATGCCGCTCGGGCGTTGCAGGCCCGGGGCTGGCAGGTGTTCGCCGCGTGCCGCAAGGCCGAAGACTGCGACCGGCTGAAGGCCGAAGGGATTGCCAGCCCCCGGCTGGACGTCGATGACCCGGCCAGCATACGGCAAGCGCTGGCCGAGGTCCTTGAGGCCACCGGCGGACGGCTGGATGCGCTGTTCAACAACGCAGCCTACGGCCTGCCCGGCGCGCTCGAGGACGTATCGCGGGAGGCTTTGGAAGCGATCTTTTCGACCAATCTCTTCGGCCTTCACGACCTGACCCGCGAAGTCATCCCCGTGATGCGGCGTCAGGGCAGCGGACGGATCGTAAATTGTTCGTCCGCACTGGGGCTGGTCGGGATCAAGTGGCGGGGACCCTACGTGGGCACGAAATTCGCGCTCGAAGGGATGACGGATGTGTTGCGACTTGAGATGCGCGGAACCGGGATCGAGGTGTCGTTGATCGAACCGGGACCGATTACCACCGAGTTCCGCGTGAACTCTGCCAAGCAATTCGAACGGTGGATCGATTGGGAGGCCTCGGCCCGCAAAGACGAATACGTCGGGCTGCGGGCACGGATCTACAACACCACTGCACGCAGTCCCGGAGAGCTGCCGGCGTCGGCCGTGACCCGCAAACTCATCCATGCGGTAGAAAGCCGCAGGCCAAGCCCGCGCTACTATGTGACGCTGCCAACCTGGTTTGCAGGCTTGACGCGCCGGGTGCTGCCGACACGGGCCATCGACTGGCTGTCCCGTCGGGTCTGAGGCGCCCCGGCGGCCGCCGGGGCTTTCCTTCGCTGGCAAGACTGCTACATCGGGCCGGACTAGAGCAAAGGAAAGCTGATGGCCCAAGACCCTCTCTTCATACTCGTGATCGTGGCGGTGCTGATCGTGGCAGGGATCATGCTGTTCGGCGTCGGCACCTTTGGCAAAGGTGGCGACTTCAACCGCAAGAACGCCAACAAAATCATGCGCTACCGGATCGGGGCGCAGTTCGTCGCCGTTTGCCTGATCCTGTTCTATGTCTGGATGCGACGCGGAGGAGGAAACTGATGGTTGTCCTGAACAAGATCTACACCCGGACCGGCGATGACGGGGACACCGCCCTTGGCAACGGCTCCAGGGTGGCCAAACATTCCCTTAGGGTCACAGCCTACGGTACGGTAGACGAAACAAACGCCACGGTGGGCCTGGCGCGGCTTCATGCCGACGAAGATCTGGACCGGTTGCTGGCCATGATCCAGAACGATCTCTTCGATCTTGGAGCGGACCTGTGCCGCCCTGAGATGGCCAAGGACGCCGAAGCGCCCTATCCCGTCCTGCGGATGGTCGAGGCCCAGGTGGACCGGCTGGAGGCCGAGATTGACGTTATGAATGCCAAGCTGACCCCGCTGCGCAGCTTTATCCTGCCGGGCGGTTCTGCATTGGCGGCGCATTTGCACCTGTGCCGGACCGTATCGCGCCGGGCTGAGCGCCTGGTGGTTGAGCTGGCAACTATGGAAGAGGTCAATGTGGCGGCCGTCAAATACCTCAACCGGCTGTCCGACTGGTTCTTTGTCGCCAGCCGGATCGCGAACGAGGATGGCGCAGCGGACGTGCTCTGGGTTCCGGGGGCGAACCGGTAAGGTGGGTCAGGACCCACCTTACGTCTCACTTAACGCTTGAAAGGCGCCATGCCCTGGCGGGCCAATTCGTCGGCCTTTTCGTTTTCGGGGTGTCCCGCGTGGCCCTTGACCCATTCCCATCTGATCTGATGCCTGGCGGCGGCTTCGTCGAGACGTCGCCAGAGGTCCTCGTTCTTGACAGGCTTGCGGGTCGAGGTCCGCCAGCCATTCCGTTTCCAGCCAAACAACCACTCTGTGATCCCGCCTTTGACGTAGGCGCTGTCGGTGACGACGGTGATCACGCTTGGCTTGCCCAGGGATTCAAGCGCATTGATGGCTGCCAGCAGTTCCATCCGGTTGTTGGTGGTCTCGGCCGCGCCACCTGACAGTTCGCGGGTCTTCAGAACAGTCTCGCCCTCGCGCGCGACCAACAGGGCGCCCCAACCACCGGGGCCAGGATTGCCGGAACAGGCCCCATCCGTATAGGCAAACAGCTCAGCCATGTTGGGGTTTCTCTGCTCTGATCAGGACAAATCCGTCTTCGGTACCGGCAAGACCCACTTCACACCCCTCCTCGGTCCAAAGAACCTTCAACCCCTGATCGGTCAGCAATGCCGACAATTCCGTCGGCGTGACGTAGGTGTAAACCGACCAAGGCCGTCGCGCGCCTCGCCTCTTCCTGTCTTCATGCCGATATGTAAAACCCCCGTCGGTTTCAACGCCGCCACCAGCGCCCCAAGATGGCGTAAGATGGCGTAAGAGATCTGCCCGGCGGGCGAGGAAATCGCGAAGCGATCGCAACAGCCCGGACGCCTGACACAGGACGGCATGATCCCCAGCCCTTTCATCATAGACCGCAAGGGTCTTGCTGTCCGCCATCAGAACACGACCGGCAGGTACGAGATCACCACACCGGATGTCAGGATGATCCGCAATTGCATCCACCATGGTGGCGCCAGCCCGAGCCGCCAGAAATGCCAGTCCAACGCCAGCAGCCCTAGAAAGCCGAAGATCAGGTTGATAGCAGCGGACGCCGGCCCCCCACCCGTCATGAAGAAGGCCCAAAGCGCGGGGATCACAGAAAGAACATAGCCCGACACGCGTCCCCCGGCCTCGGGCCGTGCGGCAAAGCCCCAAAGCACCCCTGACATGAATGCGAGGATGATGGCCCCGTAGAACAGCTGGACATAAGGACCGACAAAACGCGCCCCGATGTTGGCGATCCCCCAAGCCCCGACATCGGGCACCATGACGCTGAGCGCACCCCAGAAAAAGGGAAGCAGCCCGGCAAGGCCCAGAAGGAGCGGCCCTCTTGGAATATCGGTCATGCGATGTGCCTTTTTGAGTATTTACAACAGAGCGAAGGGGAGAATTGGGGGCGCTGATCCTGCCATGTGGCATGCCGGTCTGCGGTCCGATTTAGGGCTGCGGCAAGAGCAACGGGGCCGGGGTCATCAATGTTGCGCGAGCCGTTGCCGTCCGGGGTCGTCATGCGAATCATGGCCCTTGCGTCATGCAGGCGCGCTTTCGCGCAGGATCCTTGGCACTTTGAATTCCACGTTCTCTTCTGCGGTGACGACCCGTTCGATCGTCACCTCATAGCGGTCCTGCACGGCGGCAATGACCTCTTCGATAAGGATCTCGGGCGCTGATGCCCCGGCCGTGATCCCGAGGGAGCGGATGCCGTCTAGCGCCCGCCAGTCGATGTCGCCGGCCCGCTGCACAAGCTGTGCGTAGCCGCATCCCGCGCGGGCCCCCACTTCGACAAGCCGTTTGGAGTTTGAGGAATTGGGCGCACCGACCACAAGGATGGCGTCGCAGTTCGGGGCCATGGCCTTGACCGCCTCTTGCCGGTTGGTTGTGGCGTAGCAGATGTCCTCTTTGTGCGGACCTACGATTCCGGGGAACCGGGCCTGGAGGGCGGCGACGATATCAGCGGTGTCATCGACGCTCAGCGTGGTCTGGGTCACGAAGGCAAGCCTGTTCGGGTCCCGCACCGCCACCGCCGCGACGTCTTCGACAGTTTCGACAAGAAGCACTTCGCCCGGTGGCAACTGGCCCATTGTGCCGACCGTTTCGGGGTGGCCCTCATGGCCGATCATGATCATTTGCAGTCCATTTTCGGCATGCCGTGTCGCTTCGATATGGACTTTGCTGACCAGCGGACAGGTGGCGTCGACATAGACCATTTCGCGCCGCGCGGCCTCAGCCGGGACGGCTTTGGGCACACCATGTGCCGAAAAGATGACGGGTCGGTCCGGGGGACATTCGTCGAGTTCCTCGACAAACACGGCCCCTTTGGCGCGCAGGTCATCAACCACGAATCTGTTGTGTACAATCTCGTGGCGCACGTAGACAGGGGCGCCCCATTTGCCCAAAGCCATCTCGACGATCTTGATTGCCCGGTCCACGCCCGCACAAAACCCGCGGGGGGCGGCAAGGTAGAGGGTCAGCGATGGCTTGGTCATAGGCACCTCCTGGGTCATCCCCAAAAGACCTAAGGGGCCGGGGCCGGGTCGTCCAGACCCTTGTAGGCGATCACGCCGTTCAGTCGGCCCTTTGCCAGATCACCGGGAACCAATCCTCACGCAGTCGTTGTCCGGGCTGCATCTGGTGCCCGGGAAAGGGTGGCGAGGTGGGGCCCGGCCGCTCAACGTAGCGGGCGTCGTCGCCCAGCAGACGCAACGAGAAGGCCCTGCGGCGCTGTGCGGTTTCATTCCCGCGCGCGCCATGCAGGATACCGTAGTTGAAAGCGACGGCGTCACCGGGTTCCATCGCCCACTCCCGCACCTCCATCCCTTCGCTGTCCGGATCGGGGACGGGCATGTAGGCATCCGGGTCTGGATAGAAACTGGTGTCCGCGAGCCAACGTTTTGGCAGGACAGGCTTGGGCCAGAGGTGAGACCCTGCAACACAGCGCAGGGAGGCATCGGTTACCGGATCAAGCGGCGACCAGAAGCTGACGGTCTGCGCCCCCTCGACAAAGTAATAGGGTCCGTCCTGGTGCCAGGGTGTCGGCTTGGCCGTTCCCGGTTCCTTGACCAGCACGTGGTCATGAAACATCTGCACAGTCTGAGACCCCATAAGTTCCGCCGCGACTTCGGCGGCGGGGGAGGTCCGGACCACCTCTTCGAATTCGGGGATGCGGGTCCAGTTGCAGTAATCGTCAAAGAACCGCCCACCTTCGCCCGGCCTGAGGTTCTCAGCCGCGTAGGGTCCGGGGTCGGCCATGTTGCGGTCCACCCCGGCCCGAAGCAGTTCGACGTGATCCGCAAAAAGGCCCCGGATCAGGACAACGCCATCGCGTTGATAGGTCTCGACATCCGCTTGGGTAATCATGGGATGGGTCATCTCAATCTCCTTGGGCTGACCCACCCCTGTTTGGGCCAAACCTATCCGACGTTTCGGGCCAATTCGACGTAGTCTTCTTCGGTCGGAGCACGGTTATCGCGTGGCGGACGACCGACAACGTCGCGCAATCCTTCAAGCTCGATAAAGTCGTCTGCTTGCCGACGCAACTCGTCCGCGATCATCGGGGGCTGGCTGCGAATGGTCGAGACGACGGAGACACGGACACCCTTGCGCTGAAGCGCTTCGACGAGGGGGCGAAAATCGCCGTCACCGGAGAACAGCACGATGTGGTCGACATGGTTCGACAACTCCATCGCATCCACGGCCAGTTCGATGTCCATGTTGCCCTTGACCTTCCGGCGGCCGAGGCTGTCGGTGTATTCCTTGGCCGGCTTCGTCACCATGGTGAAACCGTTGTAGTGTAGCCAGTCGACCAAAGGCCGAATCGGCGAATACTCTTCATTGTCCAAGAGGGCGGTATAGTAGAACGCCCGAAGCAACTTGCCCCGCCGCATGAACTCTTGTCTGAGGAGCTTGTAATCGATGTCGAACCCGAGCGCTTTTGCCGCTGCGTAAAGGTTTGAACCATCGATAAAGAGCGCCAAGCGCTCATCACGGTAAAACATCACTAATTCCTTCTACAAACACAAACGATATGACCTTTTCTCTGGGAGCGGTACCAGATAGGCCAAATCGAACACTTACACGTAAAGAAGTTGTATGCATGGCGCCGGTTTCAAATCAACAATTCGAAACGCCGTCGGTACTTATTGCACTGGGTGCGAACCTTTCGACGACCGAGGGCGGACCTCCGGCCGAGACCATCAAAAGGGCGATGGCGGCGCTCGAAGACGCATATTTTGCGGTTGAAAGCAGCAAATTGTACCAGACACCCTGTTTTCCCGCCGGTGCAGGTCCCGATTATGTGAATGCGGCCATGTTGCTGAAAAGCAACGCTAATCCCGCACAAATTCTGGCCAAACTTCATGAAGTCGAGGCATTGTTCGGCCGTGAACGTCGGCAGAGGTGGGGCATGCGGACGCTTGACCTGGACCTGATTGCCGTTGGCGATAGGATTTTGCCCGACGAGGCAACCCATGCCCGATGGCGCAATATGCCAGCAGATCTCCAGGTAAGTGCGACGCCGGATCGGTTGATCCTGCCCCATCCCCGGCTACAGGACAGGGCCTTCGTGCTGGTGCCGATGGCTGACGTCGCGCCGGATTGGGTTCACCCCCTGCTGGGCCTTTCGATCCGGCAGATGTGCGACGCCCTACCTGCCGATGAGGTCGAGTCGGTTGTTCCTCTTGACCTGCCAACGTAGACTGCGGGACGTCGGAAAGACGCTTGTCAATCGGCGGCTTCTTGCATAGATAGCATGTTTCCCATGAAAGGGCGTTTCATCGTCGGGCTGGTACCGAGGTCTGAGTCGTCCGCATGACAGAACCTGAACCCAGCGCTAAGGGGAGTGCCAGATGGCCCGTGTTACCGTAGAAGATTGTGTCGACAAAGTCCCCAACCGCTTCGAACTGGTGATGCTTGCTGCCCATCGGGCCCGCGAGATTGCCGCCGGTGCACCGTTGACGGTTGCCCGCGACAACGACAAGAACCCCGTCGTATCCCTGCGTGAGATCGCAGAAGAGACACAACAGGCCGACGATCTGCGCGAGCGGATGATCGAAGCCAATCAAACCCAGATCGAGGTTGACGAGCCTGAAGAAGACTCGATGGCCCTTTTGATGGGTGCAGAGCAGGACAAACCGGTCCACGATGATATGCCGGACGAGCGTTTGCTTCGGGAATTGATGGAAGCGCAAGGTCAGCGCTGATCCCCGTGGACGGGGGCAGCCGACTCTTAACAGGACAGACGACCCCCAATGTCCCCTGCACATGACATGATGACAAAACAGGGCTTGACCGTCGTTCAGTCGGTCGGGGACCTCATTGATATAGTTCTCCGCTACAACCCTCAGACCAACTCTGCCCTTATCCGCGAAGCTTATGACTTTGGCGAGAAGATGCACGAGGGTCAGTTTCGTCGATCGGGCGAGCCATACTTTACCCATCCTGTCGCCGTTGCCGTGATTTTGGCAGAGCAACAGATGGATGATGCCACCATCATCACCGCCCTGCTTCACGACACTATCGAAGATACCAAGGCAAGTTATGCCGAGGTTGAAAAGCGGTTTGGCAAGGTCATTGCCGAACTGGTGGATGGCGTCACCAAGCTGACGAACCTGCAATTGTCGTCCACCGAGACGCGGCAGGCGGAGAATTTTCGCAAGCTGTTCATGGCGACCTCCCGGGACTTGCGGGTGACGCTGGTCAAGCTGGCTGATCGTTTGCACAACATGCGCACCATTAAATCCATGAAGGTGGAAAAGCAGGCCCAGAAGGCCCGCGAGACGATGGAAATCTTCGCGCCCCTCGCAGGCCGCATGGGCATGCAGTGGATGCGGGAAGAGTTGGAGGACCTGTCCTTCAAGGTTCTCAACCCCGAGGCCCGCGCCTCGATCATGCGCCGCTTTGTCATGCTGCAACGCGAGACCGGCGATGTGATCGAAAAGATCACAACCGATATGCGCGGTGAGTTGGCCAAGGCAGACATCACCGCAGATGTCGTTGGACGGGCGAAAAAGCCCTATTCGATCTGGCGCAAGATGCAGGAAAAGGATCAGGGATTTTCCCGCCTGTCCGACATCTACGGCTTTCGCGTGATCACAGCGACCGAGGCCGATTGCTACCGCGTCCTTGGTGCCATCCACCAGCGCTGGCGTGCGGTGCCGGGCCGTTTCAAGGATTACATTAGTCAGCCCAAGTCGAACGGCTATCGGTCGATCCACACCACCGTATCAGGTCGTGACGGCAAACGGGTCGAGGTCCAGATCCGCACCCGCGAAATGCATGAAGTGGCCGAAACAGGTGTCGCCGCCCATTGGTCCTACCGAGACGGCCAGAGGGTCGAGAACCGTTTTGCCGTGGACCCTGTCCGCTGGATTGCCCAGATCACCGAGCGCCTAGATGAGGACCACGCGGACGAAGAGTTCCTCGAGGCCGTCAAGCTTGAGATGTACACCGACCAGGTGTTCTGCTTTTCGCCCAAGGGGGACGTGATCAAGCTGCCTCGCGGCGCGACCCCGATCGACTTTGCCTTTGCTATCCATACCCGGATCGGGATGGCCTGCGTCGGTGCAAAGGTTGACGGGATGCGTGTCCCGCTCTGGACCCGACTCAAGAACGGTCAATCGGTCGAGATTATCACCGCCGAGGGGCAGACCCCGCAGGCAACGTGGGTCGACATCGCCGTCACCGGGCGCGCCAAGACGGCGATCCGCCGATCCTTGCGCGAAGAGGATCGCGAACGCTTTATCAAGCTGGGGACAGAACTGGCCCGCGTCGCTTTCGAAAACGTCGGAAAGAGGGCCACTGACAAGGCCCTGCGCACCGCCGCAAAGGCGCTCGCCATCGAAGACGTGGACGAAATGCTGGCCCGTCTGGGAAGTGCGGAGATCACCGCCCGCAGTGTTGTCCGGGCGATCTACCCCGACTTGCAACACCACGAAGGGGACGAGATCGATCAGGATCGGGCCGTCGTCGGCCTTGATGCAGACCAGGCGCGCAGACGCGCACCCTGCTGTCAGCCAGTCCCGGGCGAAAGGATCGTGGGGATCACGTTTCGCGGACAAGGCGTTGTCGTGCACGCGATCGACTGTCCCGCCCTTGTGGAATACGAAGAGCAACCGGAACGTTGGGTCGACCTGCGCTGGCAGGAAGGCAATCACCAGGCCATCAATACCGTCACTCTTGATCTGACTATCACCAACGATGCCGGGGTTCTGGGCCGCATTTGCACATTGATCGGGGAACAGAGTGCAAATATCTCGGACTTGAATTTCATTGATAGAAAACCGGACTATTATCGACTGTTGGTCGACGTGGATTTGCGCGATGCTGAACACATGCACCGGGTGATGACGGCCCTTGAAGCAGAGAGCAACGTGTCGTCCATCGCACGACACAGGGATCCTGCTCGGGCCGCGCAATCCGCCCGGATGTAACGGGCCAGAGGGTCCCACTTGGACGAAGGACAATAGGACGTGGTCTTCAAGCGCAGGGATAGGCGACCGATCTGGCAGATCGCGGTCGATTTCATCTATCCTCGCGGAGGGTGGGTCCGGGCATTCGAGTATGTGAAACACCGGGTCCGGCGCCTGCCCGATACGCCTGAGAAGATCGCGCGCGGCATCTGGGCGGGGGTGTTTACGACATTTACGCCCTTGTTCGGATTTCACTTTATCGTGGCATGGATCATCGCCCGGATCATGCGGGGCAATATCCTTGCGGCCCTGTTGGCCACATTCTTTGGCAACCCGCTGACCTATGTCCCCATTGCGGCCACCTCGCTTTGGTTCGGACACCGGATCCTAGGGGGCCGGCCGCACGACGGTTTCGAAGTTTCGCTCGCGGCCAAGTTCGCCGGAGCCGGCGAGGATCTTTGGCACAATTTCATGGCCATCTTCTCTCCCGAGAAGATGGATTGGCACCGTTTGAGCCTGTTCTACGACGAGGTGTTCCTGCCGTTCCTGATCGGGGGGATCATCCCCGGCATCGTCGCCGGAACAATTGCCTACTATCTGTCTGTTCCGGTCATCAGGGTCTATCAGAACCGGCGCCGCAAAAGCCTTCAGGCCAAGCTGTCGCAGTTACGGAAAAAACCGGGGCTGGCCCCTGACGGCGGATCATCCCCAGGCTAGTATCCCCTAAGACTCAACGAGGACGGAACAAATGGTTCAAAGCAGCTTGCGGCTGGGCGTCAATATCGATCACGTAGCCACGGTGCGCAACGCCCGCGGCGGCGACACCCCCGATCCGGTCCGTGCCGCGCGTCTGGCCGAAGAGGCTGGCGCCGACGGCATCACCGCCCACCTGCGCGAAGACCGCCGCCACATCAGCGACCGCGATATCGAGCGGTTGATGGAGACCCTGACACTCCCCCTCAACTTCGAGATGGCGGCAACAACGGAAATGCAGGCCATTGCGCTGCGCCACCGGCCCCACGCCGTCTGCATCGTCCCCGAAAAGCGGGAAGAGCGGACCACCGAAGGCGGCCTTGAAGTGGCGCGCGAAGAAAATCAGCTCGCCCATTTCATTGCCCCCCTGCGCGAGGCCGGCTGCAGGGTATCGATCTTCATCGCCGCCGACCGCCGCCAGATCGAGGCGGCCCACCGGATCGGGGCGCAGGTGATCGAACTGCACACCGGCGCCTATTGCGATGCCCATGCCGAAGGCGACTTTGCCACCCGTGACCGCGAGCTTGAAAAGATGCGCGAGATGGCAGCCCTTGCCCACGACCTCGGCCTTGAGGTACATGCCGGCCATGGCCTGACCTATGATTGCGTCCAGCCCGTTGCGGCACTGCCCCAGGTGATGGAGCTCAACATCGGCCATTTCCTGATCGGTGAGGCGATCTTTCTGGGCCTTGGCCCTGCAATCGCCGAAATGCGCCGTTTGATGGATGCCGCCCGCGCCTGAACCCCTGGGGCGCGCGCCTGCCCGCCACTCAAGACAGACTGGAGCACAGATGATCCTCGGCATCGGTTCGGACCTGTGCAACATCGAACGGATCGCCGGCACGCTGGAGCGGTTCGGCGATCGTTTCCGCAACCGGGTCTTCACCGAGGTTGAACAGCACAAGGCCGAACGCCGCAAGGACACCCCCGGCACCTACGCCAAACGCTGGGCCGCAAAGGAAGCCTGTTCAAAGGCCCTTGGCACAGGCCTTGCCATGGGGATCTCCTGGAAGGACATGAGCGTGTCGAACCTGCGGTCGGGCCAGCCTGTCATGCATGTGACCGGTTGGGCAAAAGAGCGGCTTGATGCGATGACCCCACCGGGGCACGAGGCGATCATTCACGTCACCCTCACCGACGACCATCCCTGGGCCCAGGCCTTTGTCGTCATCGAAGCGCGTCCCCTGGCCGCTGACGCTGCCTTGGGTTGACTCGCGACAAGCCCGGGATCATGAAGCCAACGAGGGCTCCGCCCGGAATAACAAGCAAGGACTTGGCAGGTATGGCAGCGAAAACGGGTTTCGGCGCGAGCGTCTTGGAAACGGTCAAGACAGTGGTTTACGCGCTCCTGATCGCGGGCGTTTTTCGCACGCTTTTCTTTCAGCCCTTCTGGATTCCGTCCGGCTCCATGAAAGACACCCTGCTGATCGGAGACTTTCTGTTCGTGAACAAGATGGCCTATGGCTACTCCTACGCATCGTGCCCCTCCATTCGCATTCCCGCCGCCGGGATCGACATCTCTGCCGACGATTTTTGCGGGATTTTCCGTGGCGATAACAACCGACTTTTAGGTGGCGAACCAGAGCGGGGCGACGTGGTCGTGTTCCGCCATCCTGTCACCGGGGCCGACTTCATCAAGCGGGTGATCGGCCTTCCGGGCGACCGTGTTCAGGTCACAAACGGCGTCCTGTCAATCAACGACACACCAGTCCTGCTGGAACCCGCGGGCATCTTCGTCGAAGAGATGGAGCGTCAGGGGCCCCAAGGCCTGCTGCCGCGCTGCGAAAACGGGGCGGTCGCCATGGGCGCAGATTGCACCAAGACCCGCACGACAGAGACCCTGCCCAACGGCCTGTCCCATGATATCCTGAATATCGGCACCCAGTCCTCGGACAACACCGGCGTGTTCAATGTGCCCGAAGGCTACTACTTCTTTATGGGTGACAACCGCGACAACTCCACCGACAGCCGGGTCCCGCAGAATGCCGGCGGTGTTGGATTTGTGCCTTACGAGGATATCGTGGGCCGGGCGGACCGGATCATGTTCTCGTCGGCGGGACGGTCTATGCTGGCCTTCTGGACCTGGCGGGGCGACCGCTTCTTCAAGGCAATTGAATGAGGTTTGGGCGGTGAAACTCTCGGCCGATCTGGCGGCCTTTTCCCAAAGGCTGGGGCACGGGTTCTCGCGGCCCGAGCTTCTGGTCAGGGCGCTGACCCACGGCTCGATCGCATCCCCCCATCGTGACGACAACCAGCGGTTGGAGTTCTTGGGCGACCGCGTGCTGGGCCTCGTGATGGCCGAAGCCTTGCTTGACGCCGATCCCACCGCCGCCGAAGGGCTGATCGCACCGCGCTACAACGCCCTTGTCCGGCGCGAAACCTGCGCTGATGTCGCTCGGGCCATTGACCTTGGGGTTGTCCTTAAGCTGGGTCGATCCGAGATGAAGTCAGGCGGGCGACGCAAAGAGGCGCTTCTGGCAGACGCGATGGAGGCCGTGCTGGCCGCCGTCTACCTCGACGCAGGGCTGCCTGCGGCCCGGTCCGTCATCCTGCGCCATTGGGCCAGCCGGATCACCCAGGTCGACAGCGACGCACGCGACGCCAAGACCGCCTTGCAGGAATGGGCCCAGGCCCGCGGTGAAACTCCACCCGATTATGTCGAGGTCGCCCGCGACGGTCCCGACCACCAACCCGTTTTCACCATCGAGGCGCGCCTTGCCTCCGGCCCGTCCGAGCGCGCCCGCGCCGGGTCGAAACGCCAGGCCGAACAGGCGGCCGCCGCCGCCCTTCTCAGCAAGGTCACATCCGATGAATGACACCACCCAAGGACCCACCCGCGCCGGTTTTGCCGCGCTGATCGGGGAACCGAATGCAGGAAAATCGACCCTGCTCAACCGGATGGTCGGGGCCAAGATCTCGATCGTGACACATAAGGTTCAGACCACCCGCGCCCGCATTCGCGGCGTCGCGATCGAAGGGCAAAGCCAGATTGTCTTTGTCGACACCCCCGGCCTGTTCAAACCGCGCCGCAGGCTTGACCGCGCAATGGTCGCCGCTGCCTGGGGCGGGGCCGCCGATGCCGATGTCGTGGTTCTGATGATCGAGGCGCATCGCGGCATATCCGAAGGGGTCAAGGCGATCCTTGGCAAACTGGACGAGATCGGCCAAGGCCGGACAGTTGCCCTTGCCATCAACAAGATCGACAAGGTCAAGGCCGAGACGTTGCTGGCCCTGACCAAGGACATGAATGAGGCCTATGCCTTTGCCGAGACTTTCCTGATCTCCGCCGAACGGGGACACGGCTGCGACACCCTGCGTAAATGGCTGGCGGCACGGATGCCCGAAGGGCCCTGGCTTTATCCCGAGGATCAGATCGCCGACCTGCCCATGCGAATGATCGCCGCCGAAATGACGCGCGAAAAGCTGACGCTGCGCCTGCACCAGGAACTGCCCTACGAACTGACCGTCGAAACCGAAAGCTGGGTCGAACGCGAGGACGGAACCGCCCGCATCGACCAGATCGTCTATGTGGCCCGGGACGGACACAAGGGGATCGTGCTGGGCAAAGGTGGCGAGACGGCCAAGGCGGTCAGCAAAGCCGCCCGCGAAGAACTCGAAGAATTCCTGGGCCGCCGCGTCCACCTGTTCCTGCAGGTCAAGGTGCGGCCAAACTGGCTCGAGGAATCCGAGCGCTACTCGGAAATGGGCCTTGATTTCAAAGACGGCAACGCCTGACCCATGCTCCCCCCTTCGCTCTGTCAAAAATACTCATATTCCCCGCTTACCACCCAGTGCCTTCGTTGACATGGCGCGCCTGACCTCCAGCTTCTGGGTCTCGGCCTACCTCGCACGGCTTCGGCTGCACGCGATTCCGGCCTTTGTCGTGGCACACGGCGATGACACGGGCGGCGCGGTTCTGGTCAAGCTCAACACGCTGGATGGTAACGCCCGGGTGTTCCAACGCTCCTTCGACCTGATGTCAGGCGACCGGACTTGGGTGGTTCTGGCCGAAGGCCCCGAGGCCGAGGTTGACGCCTCAATCACGCGTCAACGAAGCTTTGACCCCGACATCTGGGTGATCGAGGTCGAGAGCAAAGAGGGCCGTCATCTTCTGGACGAAGACGGCCTGACCTGAGGCGAGGGCCGGAACCGCGCAAGGCCAATCAGCACCAGCCCGCCGCCGCCCAAAGCAAGGCCAATCAGGACGACATTGATAGCCACTGCCACCAAGCCCAGCCCCGTGACATCAAGAAAGGGATAGCCATAGTCACCCGTCAACGCCCCCCGGCCCAGGGCCACGGCGAAACAGACCAATGGCCCCGCGATCCAGAACAGCACATCGCGCAGCACAAGGCCGGCTTTCGGGGCAAGAATTAGCCAGTGAACCGCCACCAGAACCGGCATCACGCTGTTCAGCCCCACATCCGCCCCATAGGTCAGACCGCTTAGGGGACCGGCTCTGGCAAAGGCGATGTGGTCAATAACGCCCGCGGTCACTGTCCAGTGAACCAGCGCCCCGTGCCAAATTGCACCAAAGGGCCTGTGCCTTGCCCCAACGACAAGGAAGGTCACAGCGACCAGGCCGCAGGCCCAAACAGCAAGATTGGGAAGCAGCGCCAAGATCGCGGTCTGACTGTCTGCGGTAGCCTCCCGCACGCCCAACCAGGTGATCGCAAGGGTCACGACCGAGGACATCGCTAGCAGCAGTGGGATGGCTCGTCCTGTTACCTTCATCCGCTTGGGTCGTCGTCGCGCCATACAGCCAATTGCTCCCTAGGGGTTGCCCGCGTCTAACTTCGTTGCAGCAGCCCGAAGTGAAACCGCTGCACAGCACCACCGGGGGTCTTGTGATCATGGCGAACCGATTTGACCAGCCGAAAGTCCCGCCCAAAGACCTCCAGCAACGATGTGGCATCATGGCGGCTTACCGGCAGTCCACTGCACCGTTCGGGTCCGTCCGGGGCAAAAGTCCCGATGATCGCATAGCCCCCCGGCCTCAGCGCCTTGCATAGCACCGACCGGTAGGCCTCTCGCTCTTCTGGCGTCGTCAGGAAGTGAAAAGCCGCCCTGTCATGCCAGATGTCGTAGGACATGTCCGGCAACCAATCCCGTACATCCCCGGCAATCCAGTCGACCGGGGCGCCGGCCGGTAGGCGGGCGCGCGCAATAGAAAGTGCGGCGGCCGACAGGTCGAGGACCGTGACATGGGCAAAGCCCGCTGCAATCAACGCATCGACCAGATGGGACGCCCCTCCCCCGACATCTACGATCCGGCTGCCCGGGCCAAGGCCGGTCGCGGCAATCAGGTCAATCGAGACTTGTGGCCGCGTCTCATACCAGCTGACATCCGTGTCCGCCTTGGTCCGGTAGACGTCTTCCCAATGTTCGCGCGGCTCTGTCATGGCCAACCCTCCCGCTTTGGCTGTCACCCTAGCACCGCCTCCGCCGCTTTGGCGACTCGCATGCCCCTTGCGCCCCGTCGCTGCGCACCGATACTGCGCCCATGATCGAATGGCGCGATGAAGGGGCGGTTCTGTCCGTCCGACAGCACGGTGAGACCTCGGCCATCGTCGAGGTCTTTACCCAAAGCCATGGCCGCCATGCTGGTGTCGTCCGGGGCGGGGTCAGCCGCAAGATGACGCCCATTCTGCAACCCGGCGCACAGGTCGAGGTCGTCTGGAAGGCCCGGCTGGACGAACACCTTGGCACCTTTACAGTAGAGCCCCTGCGCAGCCGGGCGGCGGCGGTCATGGGCGACAGGCTTGCCCTTGCCGGTCTGAACGCCGTGGCAGGTCTGCTTGGTGTCGTTCTGCCGGAACGGGATTCCCACCCGGACCTCTACCGTCGGACCATGGGGCTTCTTGATCTTTTGGGTGACGGTGACCTCTGGCCTTTGGCCTACCTGCGCTGGGAACTGGCCTTGCTTGAGGACATGGGCTTTGCCCTCGACCTGACGACCTGCGCTGTAACTGGCGCAACGGAGGGGCTGGTTTACGTATCTCCCCGGTCGGGGCGTGCTGTCAGTGCCGCAGGTGCCGGAGACTGGGCCGACAAACTTCTGCCCCTGCCGCCTGTGATGCGGGGCGAGGGGTCCGCCGATGATGCCGCCATTCACGCTGCCCTCGGGACAACGGGCTACTTTATCGAACACAAACTAGTTCAGGGTTCAGGCGGCAGACCAATGCCCGCCGCCCGCCAAAGGCTGCTTGATCAGCTGGCCCGAACCGGGGCTACTTGACCCAGCCATTCCTCAGCAGGGTCTTCGCGGTCTCTACCATGCTGTCGCGGGTATCGCGGAAGGTGATCCCAAGCCGGTCCCGGGCTTTGGCATTCGAGAACGCATCACGCTTGTCCAGGATCGGCAGAATGGTCTTGATCGACTTGTCGAACCGGGCCAGCAGGCGGATCACAAAACTCGGCGCCTGGCGCGTCACGATCTTGTGGTCGGGCAAACCTGCCTTGAGGGCCTTTGCAATCTCGACAAAGGTCATGGTGCGATCGCTGGCGATAAAGCGTTCGCCTGCCGTTTCAGGTTTGTCGAGAACCGCGACATGCATCGCCGCCACGTCCCGGACATCAACGCATCCAAAACAAATGTTGGGCAACATCGGGTCCTTTGCGGCAAGGATCCGTTCGATCAGGGAAACCGATGTCCCGTAGTTCTGGTCAAGCGGCGGGCCGATGAACAGCGACGGGTTGATCGTCGTCAGCGCAATTCCTGGTGCCCTGTTGGCCACAAACTCCCATGCGGCCCTTTCGGCCAGGGTCTTGGATTTTCCATAAGCGGATACAATCGGGTCCAAGATGTCGGTCCAGTCGTCCTCGGTATGGGCGACCTTTCCTTCGGGTAGGCGACCCGGCGAAATTGCGACAACCGAGGATGTCAGCACAACACGCGGGACGCCCGCCTTTTGGGCGGCCCGCAGGGCCCGAAGCGTTCCATCGACTGCGGGGCGGATCAGCTCATCCTCGTTCTTCGGCTGTTCGAGCGGAAAGGGAGAGGCGGTGTGCATGAGAGCGTCCACGCCTTGAAGCGCGACATCACATCCATCATCCGATCCCAAGTCCAGGGTGACGAAGGTCAGGCGATCATCAAGGTCGGTTGGATCCGCAAGCATTGGCTTTACAGCTTCGCGCACCTCGTCAGCGCGGGACAGCGAGCGGACGGATCCGCGGACCTTGTCCCATATTCCCCAAGTAAATCTCTGATTTTGCTGTCCTGATGGTGATATTTCGCATAGAAATCATGGTGTTGTTGGCTTCGAGGGGCATGTTTCATGGATCACCCAGAGGGTGCGAGCCTGCAGCGGGCAGATCGGGTGGATTTCGACACTCGCGTGCGGCTGGAATTTCGAGGTGCGCAGCTCAGTTCGGACGGTGGCCTCCTGGTGATGCGGGAGATGGATGACGCGCTCGGGTTGTCCGATCTGGCGGCAACGGCGCTGCGCGACACGCGACGCGGCAAGAACACGGTCCATCGTCTCGACGGGTTGTTCCGGCAATCGGTGTTCGGGCGGTTGGCCGGATACGAGGATGTCAACGACGCCGACCGGCTGGCCCTCGATCCGGTCATGCGCCAGGTCGTGGGCGGCCGTGCCGTCGATGGGCAAGCGGCTTCGGCCTCGCAGATGGGACGGTTCGAGACCGAGACACTGGCACAGCCCGAGAACCGGAACGCGCTGGCCGGCCTGAATGGCCCATGGATCGACCGGTTCCATGACCGCAACGGGCTGAAGTACATCGTGCTGGACATGGACAGCTCGGTCAGTCCGACCCATGGCGATCAGGAGGGCGCGGCCTGGAACGGGCATTTCGACTGCACCTGCTATCACCCCAACT
>CALFSV010000044.1 GCA_937916485.1 uncultured Paracoccaceae bacterium
TCAAGCCTGAGCTGTTCAAGAAGCAGCCAAACTACCTTCCGGGATGTGACACTTAGGCTTGTCGATCACAACGCAGAAACAGCGAAACTGGGCGTCGCGCATGAGCTGCGTTAGCTCATCCATGAAAGCTCTTCTTCGATCACCTTTGAGCCGTTCGTACTTCGAGCGAACGGCGGGATCTCTGATCTTGTCGGATTTCCGCAAGTCGCGTTCATGGAGAACGATATTGTCGCAGCCCCAATACTTGAATTTCAGACGGTTGAAACGCGGGATCAGCTCGTCGATGTAGTGATCTTTTTCGAACATGCAGTAATTTAGGCAGAGCAATGGGTACTCTGGTGCGGCAGTCCAATTGGAATGGCCGCTTTCATCTACATAAACCACATACTTGCTAAACTCTGACATGGATTACTAGCTACATCTATTTATCAACAGGCGCGAAGAGATATTCGTTTTGCCCAACTTCATCCAATGGTCCTAGCCGAATTGAATGGTCGCGTTGGCCTCTTCGCTGCCACCCGACACTATTACTCCTAAAAACGCAACAAGCATCCAAACCTGCTACAAATGGGCACCTCCTATCACGAGCGAAACACTAAACCCCCATCGCAAACCGTTTGAGCATGGCGGGATCGGGTTCCACCCCGATCCCTGGTCCGTTAGGGATCGCGACCCGCCCGGTCCTGGCGACCTGCGCCTGAATGTCCAAAGGCTCGGTCAGGAGCGCGTCGCGGAACTTGTTGTCGGTGGTGTCGAACTCCAGCATCGGTTCGCGTGGGAAAAGCCCGCCGGGCAGGGGGGGCATGGCGGCCAGCAGTTGCAGGTTGGTCGCCACCGCGATGGCCGACCCCCAGACGTGGTTGATGACGGGCGTGAAATGGGCGTGGCACAGCGCCAGAACCCGCAGGTATTCGGATATGCCCCCAAGGGCGCAGACCTCGGGCTGGGCAATGTCGAGGCCCCGGTTCTCAAGGATCGACCGCCAGCCCCAGCGGTTGAACTCGGCCTCGCCGCCCGCGATGTTGACGCGCAGCCCGGCGCGCAATTCGCGGTAACCGTCGAGGTCTTCGGGGGCGACCGGTTCCTCGAACCAATAGGCTCCCAGTTCATCGAGCGCATGGCCGACGTAAAAGGCGTCCGAGGTTGTGTAGCAGTGGTTGGCATCCACCATGAAGTCAAAGTCCGGCCCGATCCCGTCCCGCACCGCCTGACACAGGCGCACATCGTCGCGGGCGCCCAGCCCGACCTTCATCTTGGTGGCGGCAAAGCCCATGTCCCGGATCGCCGCCGCCTCGTCCCGGAAGCGGGCGACATGATCGGCGGTGCTTTCGCGTTTGAGCATCATGCCATAGCCATAGGCCGGCACAGAGGTGCGATGCGCCCCCCCGATCAGCTTGTGAAGGGGCAGGCCCGCCACCTTGCCTGCGATGTCCCAAAGGGCGATATCGACCCCTGACAGCGATTGCAGCGGCATGCCCTTTTGCCCGTGGTCGCGCATCAGGTTGTATACCTTGTGCCAGATGACGTCTCGGTCCATCGGGTCAAGCCCCAGAACCATCGGCTGTATGACCCCTTCGACGATCCCCTTGTTGGCAAGCGCAATCGCGCCGGGGCCAAAGCATTCGCCCCAGCCGGTGATGCCCTCGTCGGTCGAGACCTCGACCAGATGGGCGGTCCGCTTGGCGTAATATTGCTGCGAATACCCCAGCTCTTCTGGCATGTCGTATTGCAGGACATGGCTCTGGATGCGGGTGATTTTCACGGCGGGCCTCCTTGCGGTGCGGGTGCGGTCAGTCTTGACGCAGGGTGTTTGTTTGGCAAGCGGGCTGCCGTTCCGCTTGGCTTGTCAATCGCGCTGGTATACCATTTGTGGTAACATGGGGAGAGCGTAGATGGCAGGCGGATCGGTCGCGATATTTGGTCTTGGGGCGATGGGCTATGGCATGGCGGGCGCCTTGCTGCGGGCCGGGCTGACGACCCACGGATTTGACGTGAATGCGGATGCCGTCGCGCGCTTTCAGGCCGCAGGCGGGGCACCCGGCACCATCGCCGAGGTGGCCCAGACCCTTGATGCCGTTGTCATCGTTGTCGTGAACGCCGCCCAGACCGAGGCGGTGTTGTTCGGTGAGGCCGGGATTGCCGGCCAACTTGTCCCCGGAACAGCCGTGCTGGCCTGCGCCACGGTCGGCCCGGACGTGGCCCGCGACCTTGGCCGGCGCTGCGCGGCGCTGGGCCTGCACTACCTTGACGCCCCGGTGTCGGGCGGCACGATCAAGGCGGCGGACGGCACGCTCTCCATCCTCGCCTCTGGCTGCCCGGAGGCTTTTGCCAAGGCGCGCCCCGCGCTCGACGCGATGGCGGCTCAGGTCTTTGAGTTGGGGGACGAGGTCGGTGCCGGGTCGTCGATGAAGGCGGTCAACCAGATGCTTGTCGGTATCCAGATCGCCTCGATGGCCGAGGCGATGACCTTTGGCATGACCCAAGGGGTGGAGCCTGCGAAATTTCTTGAGATCATCAGCCAGTGCGCTGGCACCAGCTGGGCGCTGGAAAGCCGGGCCCCCCATGTCATCGCGGGGGATTACACCCCGCTGAGTGCGGTGGACATCTGGCTCAAGGATCTTGGGATCGTTCTGGATATTGCCAAAGGGGCCAAGTTCGGCGCCCCCCTGACCGCTGCCGCCTTGCAGCAGTATCTTGCCGCCTCGGGCTCTGGCCTTGGGAAAGAGGATGATGCCGCGGTTGCCAAGGTCTATGCCCGCAATGCCGGGCTGACGTTACCGGGTGATGGGCCGGGTGAGGGGCCAAGTGAGGGATAGTGGGATGAAATTCTCGGCCAATCTGGGGTTCCTGTGGACCGATCGCCCCTTGCCCGAAGCGATCCACGCCGCCAAGGCGGCGGGCTTCGATGCTGTAGAATGCCACTGGCCCTATGACACGCCCTCCGCCGATGTTGCGGCGGCGCTGGCAGAGACCGGCCTGCCGATGCTTGGCCTGAACACCCGCCGGGGCAATCCGGGCGAAAACGGTCTCGCCGCCTTGCCCGGTCGCCAGTCCGAGGCACGGGCGGCGGTCGACGAGGCGCTGGCCTATGCCCGGGTGCTGGATACGCCGAACGTGCACGTCATGGCAGGCTTTGCCAAAGGCTCTGACGCCGAGGCCACGTTCATCGATATACTGCGCTATGCCTGCGACAGCTTTGGCGGGGGCACGGTCCTGATCGAGCCTCTCAATCACTACGACGCCCCCGGTTACTTTCTGCAAACCACGACGCAGGCCAAGGCCATCATTGCCCGTGTTGCCCGGCCCAACCTCAAGATCATGTTCGACTGCTACCATGTCCAGCTGATGGAAGGCGACGTCACCCACCGGCTTGAGAAGTTGCAGCCGCTGATCGGCCATATCCAGGTGGCGTCTGTCCCTGATCGGGGTGCCCCCGATCACGGTGAACTGAACTACCCGCATATCTGGGCAACCCTGCGTCGGCTGGGCTGGAGCGCGCCGATCGGGGCCGAGTACAAGCCCGGCGGGGATACCGATGCGACGCTGGGCTGGATGTCAGCCGTCTAGAAAGGCTGTCTGATCCGCGCGCAGGGCAAAGATGTCCTTGTCGTCCACGATCTCGACATCGTCGAGGCTGACGATCTGGTCCTTCTGGATCGGCTTTTTCAGCTTGATGTGATGTGCCAGCCCGATGGGCAGGGCGTTGCGCTGCTGCGACTGGGTGGCCGGGATCGCCTTGGCCCAGACCTTGTAGCCGCCTTCGCCGTCCAGATACTCCCCCGCCGCAAAGTCCCCCTTGGAGGTGGCTACGGCATCCGCCCGCCAGCGCGTCGACGAACCGGTCGCCTCGCCCCGCAGGCAGGCCGACAGGACCGACACGCTCGTCTCAAGCCCGATCAGGTGGAAGGGCCGCCACATGGACCCGTACCAGCCCGACGGATCGGTCAGCAGGCCGTATTGCTGGAAACAGGCACGGGTATAGGCGTCAGGGGCCTTGAAGGTGACGAACATGCCGTACTGGATGTTGTTCAAAACCACCCGCCCGTCCGGTTCCCGGCTTGACGCGATATCGACAAGGCCGGGTTTGGCCAGGTGGCCGCCTTCGCTGACAGGGCGGAACACGGTGGCGAGGTCCTGCAAACCGGCGGGGTGAAAGGCCAGACCGTCATCGGGGCAGTCCAGCCCGGTGGCATTGGCGACCGCTGCCATTTCGATCGCGGCTTTGGTGCCATCGGTGAAGGAGTTATACATCTTGGGATTGAAGTCGCCCGCCGCCACCTCTTCGTCGGTCCAGCCAAAGTAGCCCCAGACGGTATCGGGGGTGGAATAGCGATAGGGCGGGGCAAAGTTCATGCCCTTGCCCGCCGCGATCAGCTCGAACCCGCAGGAATGGACCCAGTCCACAAGCTCGCAGATGGCGGCAGGCTGATCGCCATAGGCCATCGAATAGACGACGCCCTGTGCCTTTGCCCGGTTGGCCAGAACAGCTCCGCACAGCACGTCAGCCTCGACGTTGACCATGATCACATGCTTTCCGGCTTCTATCGCGGCCAGCCCGTGGCGGGTCCCGGCAAGGGGGTGGCCCGTCGCCTCGATGATGCAGTCGATGGCGTCGCAGGCAAAAAGGTCGCCCGCATCCTCGGTCAGGCAGGTGGTGCCGTTCTGAACCGCGTCGGCCATGCTGGTGGCACAGTATTGGGCCTCGTCCCACCCGACGCGGGCCAGCGAGGCGCGGGCCTTGGTCTGGTCTAGATCGGCGATGCCGACGATGTCGTAGCCCTGAATGTACTTGGCCTGCGCCAGGATCATGGAGCCGAACTTGCCCGCCCCGATAAGGCCGATGCGAATGGGACGGTCCTCGGCATGACGGGCGGCAAGCAGGGATGACAGGTTCATGGCAGACCTCAAGAGTGTTTCGGGATCAGGCTAGCACAGGATGACGGGGGCAACCGTTAAGTCCTGCTTAAAAGACAGGTAAGAGAACTGGATTGCGCCGCGCGACCCCAAATGATGACCTGACATTGGATCACAGGGGGAGGTTTCATGCACAAGGCAACAGCCAAGAGCGGCTCGAACGTCAGCCTTGCCCGACGGGCCTGGGCCATCCGGCGCAACGCCCTGCTGATGGGCGAGGTGCAGGGGCAGGGCTACATCGGTCAGGCGCTGGGCGTAGCCGATGTGCTGGCCGTGTCCTACTTTCACGCCCTCAGTTATCGGCCCGACGACCCGGAGTGGGAGGGCAGGGACAGGTTCCTTCTGTCCATCGGGCATTATGCCATCGCGCTTTACGCCGCCCTGATAGAGGCTGATATTCTGCCCGAGGCCGAGATCGGGACCTACGGTATGGATGACAGCCGGATGCCGATGTCGGGCATGGCCGCCTATACCCCCGGAATGGAAATCACCGGCGGCTCGCTGGGACACGGTCTGGGGATTGCGGTCGGCATGGCGCTGGGCCTCAAGCGCAAGAAGAACCCTGCCTTTGTCTACAACATGCTGTCGGACGGCGAGCTTGGTGAAGGCTCCACCTGGGAGGCGGTGATGTCCGCCGTCCAATGGAAGCTCGACAACCTGATTGCCATCGTCGATTTCAACGACCAGCAGGCGGACGGCAAATCCACCGCTGCCCTTGCCCAGGTGCCCGAGATCGGACGCTGGGCCGCCTTTGGCTGGTTCGCGCAAGAGGTTGACGGCAACGACATCGACGCCCTTGTCGCGGCCTTCGATGCCGCCCGCACCCATACCGGCGCGCAGCCCCGAGTGATCATTTGCAACACCACCATGTGCAAGGGCATCCCGTTTCTGGAACAGCGTGAAATCACGCATTTCGTCCGGGTCGAGCCGGAAGAGTGGTCCCGGGCCCTCGACATCCTTGATGCGGAGATGCCTCAATGAGCGACCAAACCCTGTCCCGCCGCCGCTCAAAGTACATTCCGCGCACCGCACCCGAGGGTGAGCGGCTGGCAACCTCTGCCATGATCGCCTCGCTTGACGCAGAAGGGCGCGAGACGATCGCCGCCCCCTTTGGCCATGCCCTTGTCGACCTCGCCCGCGACCGCGAGGACATTGTCGGCCTGACGGCAGACCTGTCGAAATACACCGACCTGCATGTCTTTGCCAAAGCCTACCCCGACCGGTTCTACCAGATGGGCATGGCCGAGGCGGTGATGATCAGCGCTGCCGCCGGGCTTGCGCGCGAAGGGTTCACCCCCTTTGCCACCACCTATGCCGTCTTTGCTTCGCGTCGGGCCTATGACTTTATCATAATGGCCATAGCGGAAGAGAACCTGCCGGTCCGGATCGTCTGCGCCCTGCCGGGCCTGACCACCGGCTATGGCCCCAGCCATCAGGCGACCGAGGATCTGGCGATCATGCGGGGGATGCCGAACCTGACCATCATCGACCCCTGCGACGCGGTCGAGATTGATCAGGCCACCCGCGCCATCGTCGATCATCCCGGTCCGGTCTACATGCGGCTGTTGCGGGGCAATGTTCCCAATGTGCTGGGGGAATACGGCTATCAGTTCAAGCTGGGGCAGGCCCAGATGCTGCGCGACGGGCGCGATGTCCTGTTCGTGTCCTCGGGCTTTATGACGATGCGGGTGCTGGATGCAGCCCGCAAGTTGCAGGCCGATGGCGTCGATTGCGGCGTCTTGCATGTGCCGACCATCAAACCGCTCGACACCGCGACCATCGTGGCCGAGGCGGGCAAGGGTGGGCGGCTTGTGGTGACGGCGGAAAACCATTCGGTGACCGGTGGGCTGGGCGAGGCTGTGGCCGCAACCCTGATGCGGGCAGGGGTGCATGTGCCTTTCCGCCAGATCGGCCTGCCCGACGCCTTTCTGGACGCGGGCGCCTTGCCGACGCTGCACGATCAATACGGTATCTCTGTCGATGCGGTCACCGCATCGGTCAAATCCTGGCTGTGAGGACACCCCATGAAATTGCTTGAGGGCAAGACCGCCGTCATCACCGGAGCGGCAAGCCCGCGTGGCCTTGGCAAAGCCACCGCCCGCCTGTTTGCCCAGCACGGCGCCCGCGTCGTCATCCTTGACCTTGACGCCGACGAAGCGGCAGAGGCCGCCGCCGATCTGCCGGGGACCGGACATATCGGCCGGGTCTGCGACGTGACCCAGAAGACCGACTGCGACACCATCGCGGCAGAGCTGATCGCGGCCATGGGCCAGATCGACATCCTTGTGAACAACGCAGGCATCACCCAGCCGCTCAAGCTGATGGACATCGCCCCGGCAAACTACGACGCGGTTCTGGATGTGAACCTGCGCGGCACGCTTTACATGTCGCAGGCGCTGATCCCGCATATGCGCGAGCGAGGGCAGGGGTCGATCGTCAACATGTCCTCCGTCTCGGCCCAGCGGGGGGGCGGCATCTTTGGCGGGCCGCATTATTCGGCAGCCAAGGCCGGTATTCTGGGCCTGACCAAAGCGATGGCGCGGGAACTGGCGCCAGACGGCATCCGGTCGAACGCGATTTGCCCCGGCTTTATCGCGACCGACATCACGGCTGGCAAATTGACCGACGCCATGCGGGCCGAGGTTCTGGCAGGCATCCCAATGGGGCGGGCCGGAACGGCGGACGATGTGGCGGGCTGCTGCCTGTTCCTGGCCTCAGACCTGTCGGCCTATGTGACCGGGTCAGAAGTCGATGTGAACGGCGGGTCCCTTATTCACTAAGCGGTGGGTTGGAAATCCGGTGTCCCGGCTCGATCTGGGTCGTGGTCAGGCCGTGGGCGGCCAGAAGGTGCTCGACCTCGGTCGCGTGGTCATCTGCCTGCCCTTCGACCCAATCAAGGAACAGCCGCACCGGCCGCCGCTTGATGAAACGGTCGGGGCACAGCGCCCAATAGGCTGGGAATTGCAGCACTGGCAAGTTGGGGGTCACAGGAACCAGTTGTCCGCTGGCCAGTTCCGCACTGGCAAGGGCCAGCGACTCCAGCACCACGCCCACCCCGTCCACAGCCAGTTGCAGCGCCATCGACGACCGGTCCATCAGGACCGTCTTGCGGTTTGTCCCGGTGACGATTCCATTGTGCAAGAACCAATAGTCCCATTGGCAAAGGGCCCGGGCGCTGTCGATTAGTCGGGCCGCGGATAGCGGATCATCGGCAGGCAGGCTGGCCAGATAGGCGGGGCTGGCCAATGGCAGGACCTGATCCTGCACAAGGGGCCGGGCATAAAGACCCGGCCAATCTCCAGTGCCGTAACGCACATCAAGGTCCATCACCTCGCGGTTGAAATCGGTCGGGTCGGGGGCGGCGTCGACCCGCAGGTCCCAATCGGGATATTCGGCCAGAAACTTTGCCAGCCGGGGACCCAGCCAGCGGACGCCAAAGCTGGGCGAGACCCGCAGGTTCAGCCGGTGGGCGGTGCGGGTCCGACCTAGGTTGGCCTGTGCATCGGCCAGCATCCGAAGCGCGGTGCCTGCCGTCTGGGCCAGCATTTCGCCTTCCAGCGTCAGGGATAGCAAACGGCCGTTGCGGCGAAACAGCTTGACCCCAAGCTGTTGTTCCAAAAGCTTGATCTGCTGACTGACGGCCGACGGCGATACCGAAAGCTCTTCTGCCGCGCGCGATACGCCGCCCCGACGGGCCACCGCTTCAAAGAAGGGCATGGCGTTAAGGTTCGGGACGCGGGACATGCAGGCCTACTCAGCGGCCTGGTTGTCAACCTTGGCCGGGATATCGGGGCCAGAATCGGGGCCAGAATCAGGACCAGAATCGGGTGAGGTGGTGAATTCCTCGGAAATCGCCTCGACGATATCCTCGGCCAATCGGGCCAGGTGAATGCCGATGGCCTCGCGGATGCCGTCCGGGTCGCGGGCCTTGAGGGCGTCAACGATATGGGTGTGATGGTCGATCACCCGTTCCCGGTTGCGGCGTTTGACGGCCGCCAGAAACCGGGCGCGCCAAAGGCGGGCCAGAAAGGTGCGGTGAATTTCGGCCAGCGGGATGTTGTGAGAGGCGCGGGCAATGGCGCTGTGAAAGGTCATGTCGATCTCGAACATGTCGATGGGATCAACCAGATGATACTTTGCCGACATCTCGTCCACGATGGCCGAAATCGCGGCGATCTCGGCATCGGTCGCCCGCTCACAGGCAAGTTCGCCCGACAGCTTTTCGACCGCCAAAAGCACTTCGACCTGGTCCGAGATCTGCTTGATCGACGGTCGCGAGACGATAGGGCTTCGGGCGGGCCGCAGCTCGACCAGACCTTCGGTGGCCAGAATGCGAATCGCCTCGCGCAGGGGGGTCCGGCTGACCCCCATCTCGGCGGCGTTATCACGCTCTTTTATAGAGGAACCGGGCAAGAGTTTGCCGCGCAGGATGTCGCGCCGCAATTGGGCTGCGATCTGTTCGGCAAGATTGGATTCAGTCATCCTGAAAAAGGCCCACCTTTGGCGGACGGCCCCGATAGGCAATCCGCTCTTTTGAAAATTTGGTATACCGAAAAGCGTTGATTGTCGAGGTTGCACTCGCTATCGTGAAACGCGATGGTATACCATCTGAGCGCGTGTCCTGGGAGGGACGCGTGGAAGCGAAAAGGTGGTCGAAGATCGCCAAGGGAGGAACTACAATGAAACTCAAGACAGCTTTGATGACAGCTGCCGCAGCAGCGGTCGTGGCCGGACCGGCCTTGTCGCAGGAATTGACCCTTCGGATGCAGACGCACTATGCGACCGAGCATCCCACAGGCCAGATGCTTGCCACCTTTATCGACGACGTCCAGACCATGTCGGGCGGCGAGATTGCCATCGAGATGTTCTATTCGTCTTCGGTTGTTGCCACGGTCGAAACCTTTGACGCCGCCATCAACGGCATTCTGGATTGCGACGCCACCGGCGGTGCCTACCAGACCGGCAAGAACCCGGCGTTCCAGTTCGTCGGCGACATCATGGGCGGCTACGACACCCCTTGGCAGCAGTATAGCTGGCTGTATTACGGTGACGGCTACCAGGCCGCACAGGATCTGTACAACGCTCAGGGCATGCAGCTGATCGGCTGGGCCATCTACGGTCAGGAATCCTTTGCCTCCTCGCGTCCGCTGGCCGGTCCCGAGGATCTCGTTGGCTGGAAGTTCCGGTCCCCTCCGGGTATGGAGACCGAGATCTTTGAAGAGCTGGGTGCATCGCCCATCGTGATGGACTTCACCGAGATCTTTACCGCTCTTGAAACCGGTATCATCGACGGCGCCGATGCGTCGGGCCTGGCCAACAACGTGGGTCTTGGTCTGTACGACATCGTCAGCCATGCGACCTATCCCGGCTTCCATTCCATGCCGTCCGACCACCTCGCCTGTAACCAGGCCGTGTGGGAAGGCATGACCGAACAGCAGCGTCGCATTATCGACACTGCCTGGCAGAAGCTGTCCTTCCAGATCGCTCTTGCGAACGAGAAGAACAACGCCGAAGCCGCAGCCGCACTGACCGCAGCTGGCGTCACTCTGCATGACTGGTCCGCCGAAGACCGCGCTGCGTTCCGCGTCGGTGCTCAGGTGGCCTGGGAAGACTGGGGCACCCGCAGCCCCGAGGCAGGCGCGCTTCTGGCCAGCCACAAAGATTATCTGTCCCAGCTGGGCCTGATCAGCGAGTGATCGGAGGGCCTCTGAGAGGCTGATCCAAAACAAAGGCGGGTCCAAAGCGGGCCCGCCTTTTCCAACCGGATCAGAAGTCTGGTTTTTCATGTGGGGAGGCATGTGATGCAGAGCAATTCGCTTTGGCTCGGGCGTTTGCGAGGGCCGGTCAAGACGTTGATGATCGTCTTCGTCGGACTGACGCTGGCGCTTTACGTCTATCTTATCCTGAACAAGATCTTCGTTGCAGATGCCTATGGCATGCACGAAATGATCCGCCCCGCCGGACGTCCAATTGTTCAGGCGATGCTTGCACTCTTGTCGCTGTCGATCCTTTTCGCCTCGATTTTCCTGTCAGACACCAAGGGGGCGATCGAAACGCCGCCCGACGGTGTGTTTGATCTGGTGTCCGTGGTGCTGGGCCGACTGGCCATGATCATGACCGCCTTTATCGTGCTGGTCATGTTCTACGAGGTCGTGTCGCGCTATGTCTTTTCCAAGCCGACGCTTTGGGCGAACGAGCTTTCGCTATGGATCGCGTCTTTCGTATTCCTGCTGGCCGGGCTTTACGCCATGCAGCAGCGCAGCCACATCCGCATCTACATCATCTATGACATGATGCCCCGCTGGGCGCAGAAGGCCTCTGATCTCCTGTCTGTCCTGTTGATCGTCTTCTTTACCTTTGCCCTTGTCTGGGGCGGCTACACCGATGCCGAAAACCGCTTTATGCGGATGGAGACCTTTGGCACCGCCTGGGACCCGCCGCTTCCGGGCATAGTGAAACCAGCGCTTCTGATCATCGTCGTCATGGTCTGCCTTCAGGCCGTGTCCAACCTCATCGCGGACTGGAACAAGGCTCCGGCAACGCACACGCCGATGGATGAAATCGACGAGAGCGAGATTGAGAACATCCGCCGCACGCTTGAGGAGAAGTGATCATGGTTGATATCGGAACCCTTAGCCTGATCATCCTTCTGGGCATGTTCGCCCTGTTGGCCATCGGGATGCCACTGGGCTTTGCCTCCGCCTTCCTGGCGGTGGTGACCCTGATGCTGAAGTTCGATCCGTCCCTGCTGTTTGGTGATTTCGGGCGGGGGCCGCTGTCGGTGCTGGCGCAGGCCGTTTACCGACAAATGACGAACTACGTCCTGATATCGGTCCCGCTATTCATATTCATGGCCGCGATGCTGGAACGATCCGGCATTGCCCGCGACATGTATTCGTCCCTCAACGTCTGGCTAAGTCGGACCAGGGGCGGGATCGCCATCGTCACCTCGATCATGGCCGTCATCATGGCCGCCATGTCGGGGATCATCGGGGGGGAGGTTGTCCTTTTGGGCCTCATCGCCCTGCCGCAGATGCTGCGCCTTGGGTACGACCGCAACCTTGCCATCGGCACCATCTGTGCCTCCGGCTCACTCGGGACCATGATCCCGCCGTCGATCGTGCTGATCTTTTACGGGTTGGTGACTGAAACTTCGATCAAGGCGCTGTTTACCGCGTCGTTCTTGCCGGGCTTCATGCTGGCGTCCTTCTTTATCATCTACATCATCGTTCGCACCCGGATGAACCATTCGCTGGCCCCGCTGCCACCGCCGGTTCCGGGTGAGCCTGAGGGCCGTGAAAAAAGCCTGATGTTCCTTGGCTTCCTGTCGAAGTTCACCTTGTGGTTCGCAGGCTTCCTTCTGGCACGTGCCTTGTTCTTTACCCTGACGGGGGACAATGCGATCCGCGAAGGGCAGGACCCGATCCCGCTTGGCATGGTGGCGGACATTCCGTGGATCGTCGGTACCTTTGTGCTTGCCGCGATCCTTGTCTATGTCGTCGTCGGCCGCGAGCGGTCCAATAAGGGCTGGGAAATGGGCAAGGGCCTGATCGCCCCCATCGTCGTCATCGGCGTTGTTCTGGGGTCGATCTACGGTGGCATCACCGGCATCACCGAGGCCGCTGGCATGGGTGTCATTGCCGTGTTCGTCATCGGCATGATCCGGCGCGAGATGACCTTTGACATCGTCTGGGACAGCCTCATCCGGACCCTCCGCTCGACCGGTACCATCATCTGGGTGACCATCGGGGCCGCCGCCCTTGCTGCCGCCTACACACTGGCAGGGGGGCCGACCTATGTCGCAAACCTGATCGTGGGGGCAGACCTGCCGACGATGGGGATCATCCTGATGATGATGCTGGTCTTCCTGATCATGGGCATGTTCATGGACTGGGTCGGCATCGTTCTACTGATCATGCCGGTGTTCCTGCCCATCGTGGTGCGCCTGCCCGCCGAAGAGATCGGGTTCCTGAGCAGCATTGATGCCCGCTACATCCCGATCTGGTTCGGTGTGGTGTTCTGTATGAACATGCAGGTCAGCTTCTTGTCGCCGCCCTTTGGCCCGGCAGCCTTCTACCTGAAATCCGTGGCCCCGCCCGAGATTTCGCTGACCGACATCTTCCGGGGGTTCCTGCCGTTCATCGCGCTGCAGCTGTGTGCCTTGTCCACTCTGCTGATCTGGCCGAACATCGTGACGGTGTTCCTGTGATGGTAACATGGCACACATAGACCGGGTCATTGCGGATCATTACCTGATCCCGCTGCCGCGGGTTCTGGAAGACAGCATGCACGGCGCGATGTCCGGGTTCGAGGTGGTCACCGCCCGCGTCACTGACGCGGACGGGGCCGAGGGGGTCGGCTATACCTTTACCTGCGGTGTCAACGGTGGGGCGATAGCCGACATTCTGGGCCGCGAGATGGCCCCTCGCGTGCAGGGCAGGGATGCCGACCTGATCGAGGCGATCTGGAAAGACATGTGGTGGGCGTTCCACTACGCGGGTCGGGGTGGGCCGACGGTGCTGGCCCTGTCCGCCCTCGATATGGCGCTTTGGGACCTCAAGGCCCGGCGCGCCGGTCTGCCCCTGTGGCGGCTGTTGGGGGGCTTTGACCCCAAGGTGCCCTGCTATGCGGGGGGTATAGACCTTGACCTGACCGCGGCCGAACTGATCGAACAGACCCACGGCAACATCGCCAACGGTCATAGGGCCATCAAGATGAAGGTGGGCCGCGACCGGCTGTCCGAGGACGTGGCCAAGATCGCCGCCATGCGCGAGGCCTTTGGGCCGGACATGTCGCTGATGGTGGATGCGAATATGAAATACACCGTCGATCAGGCGGTGCGGGCGGCAAGGGCGTTTCAGCCCTTTGACCTGACCTGGTTCGAAGAGCCGATCCCCCCCGATGATCCCGCAGGACACATGCGTATTCTGCGAGACGGCGGCATTCCCATCGCCTCGGGCGAGAACCTGCGCAGCCTTTGGGATTTCCGCACCGCCATCGAAGGCGGGGTGACCTTTCCCGAACCCGATGTCACCAACTGCGGGGGCATCACCCCCTTTATGAAGATCGCCCATCTGGCCGAGGCCTACCACCTGCCGGTAACCAGCCACGGTGCCCATGACATCACCGTCCACCTTCTGGCTGCCTGCCCGAACCGCTCGTACCTTGAAGCGCATGGGTTTGGCCTTGAAAACTATGTCGAAAATCCTCTGATCATCCAGGACGGCTATGCCATCGCCCCCGAACGCCCGGGACATGGGGTCGCCTTCGACTGGGATCGTTTAGAAAGTGTAAGAGCATGAGACTGACCGAAGCCCAGACCCGACAGTTCGAGGAACAAGGCTACCTCGTGGTCCCAAATGTCCTGTCCGACGATGTCCGCCTCAAGGTGATCGCCGAGTATACAGAGTTGCTTGATGGGCTCTATGCCCGCTGGCAGGCCGAGGGGCGGGTGCCGCAGACGTCGGGCGATTTCTTTGAAAAGCTGCTGATCAGCTATCAGGCCGGATGTGAATGGTTCCAGCCGATGGATATTTCGCTGCCCGGCAGCGAGATCGCGGCTGACACCCCGTTTCACATCGGACCGGCCGTGTTTGACATGATCACCGATGCCGGCCTGCTGGATCTGGTCGAGGATCTGATCGGGCCCGAGATCACGTCGAACCCGATCCAGCACGTCCGCCTCAAGCCCCCGTCGCAGACGTTGCGCAACGATGAGCCGACGCCGCACATCATGGTCACTGACTGGCATCAGGACCGGGCCGTGGCCCATGCCGAAGGCGACACCACCCAGATGGTGACGGTCTGGGTTGCCGTGACAGATGCGACAGTCGAAAACGGGTGCCTGCAGGTCATCCCCGGTCGTCCCCAGATGTACCCCCATTGCCCCAAGCGGCAGACCGCCATTGCCGATGGGTTTCTCGACATGTCGAAGGCCATCCCGCTGCCGGTGCCTGCCGGCGGCGTGGTGATCTTTCACCCGCTGACACCGCACGCCTCGCTTGATAACGTGTCGGACCGGTTCCGCTGGTCGTTCGACATTCGCTACAACGTGACGGGGCAGGCAACGGGGCGGTCGCATTTCCCCGATTTTGCCGCCCGGTCCAAGGCGCGGCCGGAAACGGTGCTGGCCGATTGGCAGGTCTGGCGGAACATGTGGCTTGAGACGCGGCGCACCTCGGCGCGGAACGCCTACATTCCCCTTCACCGTTGGAGCTCTGACGCGCCGGTCTGTGCCTGATGCCTCTCGTTCCGCTCTGTGTCATCGGTGGCGGTTCGATCGGGATGCGGCACATCGAATGTGCGCTTGCCTCGGACGTCGTTGACCTGACCGCCGTGGTCGAGGCGGATGCGGACCGCCGTGCCGCTCTGCGCGACATGGGTCTGCCTGCCGTGGCGGGGCTGGACGAGGTTCCGCCTGCCACCAAGGGGGGCGTCATCGCTACCCCGACGCCCAACCACGCCCATATGGCGCTGGACTGTCTGGAGCGGGGCTGGGCCGTGCTGGTGGAAAAGCCATTGACCGAAACGCTGGCGGATGCCGATCTGTTGTGCGTTCGGGCAGAGGAGTTGGGCCTGCCCCTGATCACCGGCCACCACCGGCGCTGTCATCCCTTTGTGAGCCATGCCCGCGACATGATCGCGCGGCTTGGTCAGCTTGTCGCGGTGCAGGGTATCTGGTCCCTGCGCAAGCATGACACCTACTACGATCCGCTCTGGCGGCGCAGTGCCGGGGCCGGGCCTATCCTGACCAACCTGAGCCACGAGATCGACCTTCTTCATTGCATGGTCGGCGGGATCACAGAGGTTTCGGCCATGTCCTCCAGTGCCGCCCGCGGTTTTGAGATCGAAGATACGACAGCGCTGTCTTTACGCTTTGACAACGGCGCACTTGGTAGTTTCGTGATGTCCGATGCCGGGGCCTCGCCCTGGGCGTTTGAGGCCGCGACCGGCGAGAACCCCGCCATTGCGGTGCGGGGCGGTGATCCATTGCGGTTCATCGGGATGGAGGGGGCGTTGTCCTTCCCATCGCTGGCCCTGTGGCAGGCCAGTCCGGGGCATCCCCCCGACTGGCAGTATCCGCTGGTCGAAGAGGGCGGGCCCGATCTGGCCAAGGTGGACGGGGTCGCGGTTCAACTGGACCGGTTTGCCGCCGTGGTGCAGGGCGGTCAGGACGCGCTTTTGGCCACGGGCCGGGACGGATGGCGGACCATGCTTGTGCTGGATGCGGTGCAGGCGGCGGCCCGGACCGGGCAAACCCAGACAGTGGCGCAATGACCTTGTTCCGTCGCACCTTGACCCGTCGCACCTTGGGCCGAGAGACGGGACAGTAGCGTATGGCGTATCCTGTTGCCCCCAGAGAAGACCGGACCGCACTTGGCCTTGGCGCAATGGCGGTTGCAGTTTTCTTTTTCACCTGCATCGATTCATCCGCCAAGTGGCTGGTTCTGGCCGGATTGCCCGCCTTGCAGGTGGTGTTTGCCCGCTATTCCATGCATCTGGTCCTGTCGCTTGTCCTGTTTCTGCCAAGGGAAGGGCTGTCTGCCCTAAGGTCCAATGCCCCTTATCGGCAGGCGATGCGGTCGACCTTTCTGTTTGTCAGCACGGCGATGAACTTTACCGCGCTCAAGTATCTGCCGATCACGGTGACGACGACGATCATGTTTGCCGGACCCATCGTGGTGACGTTCCTCGCGATCCCGATCCTGAAGGAAAAAGTGGGCATTCACCGGATGCTGGCCGTTTGTGTTGGCTTTGTCGGGGTGGTCGTTGTCATGCAGCCCTGGGGCACCGCGTTTCATCCGGCCATGTTCCTTAACCTTGGGGCGCTGTGCGGGGCGTCACTCTACTTTATCCTGACGCGGATGCTGGCAGGGATCGAAAGCAATGCGACCAGCCAAATCTGGTCCTCGGGGCTGGCGACGATTTGCATCGCACCCTTTGCCTTTTCGGTTTGGGTCTGGCCCGATGGGCTGGGGACCTGGGCCGTTTTTCTGATGATCGGGATATTTGGGGGGGTGGCGCATATCCTTGTCACGCTGGCCCACCGGCTTGCCGATGCCTCGATCCTGGCGCCGGTCATCTATATCCAGATCGTTCTTGCCGCCGTGGCAGGCATCCTGATCTTTGACACATGGCCCACCGTCTGGACCCTTGGGGGCGGGATGATCATCATCGCGGCGGGCATCTATATCTGGCACCGCGAACGGCAGAATTCCAAGGCCAAGCTTGCCTTGCCACAGGTCCCCCCACCCTGAGGCGGGGCCTGACCCTTAGCAGTCATCCTTGGGCATGAGGTCCGCGATCTGCTGCGGGGTCAGCATCCGTACCGGCAGGCCGCGCAGCAAAAGGGCCAACTTGGCGTTTTCCTCAAGCTCTTCCATCGCATAAACCGCCGCCTCCAGCGATGCGCCTGCAACGACGGGGCCATGATTGGCCAGCAGGACCGCCGACCGTTTGCCCGCAAGCCCGCGCACAGCATCGCCCATCGCCGGATCGCCGGGCAGGAAAAAGGGCAGCAGCTTGACCTTGCCCATCTTCATGATCGCATAGGGCGTGATTGGCGGCAGGACGTTGTCGGGGTCGACCTCGGGCAAGGTCGAAAGGGCGGTGGAATGGGTGGTATGCAGATGCACGACCGCCCCGGTTCCTGTCCGCGTTTCATAGAAGGCGCTGTGGAGCGGCATTTCCTTGGTGGGTTTTAGCCCTGACAGAAGGCGGCCGTCGGGGCCGATATGGCTGATCTCGGCTGGATCAAGGAACCCCATAGAGCTTCCTGTCGGGGTCACCAACAGGCTGCCATCCTCCAGCCGGACCGAGATATTGCCAGTGGACCCGTTGGTCAGCCCCCGGTCGAACAGGGACTTGGCAAACATCACCATCCGCTCGCGGGCGCGGGCTTCGGTGTGGGATATAGACGCGTCGGTCATGCAGTCTCCATCAGCGACAGCGCCTCGGAAAAGAAGTCGGGACCGCCAAAGTTGCCGGACTTCAGGGCAAGGGCCAGATCGCGCCCTTCGACCATCAGCGCCGGCACGCCAGTCGCAAGGCGCGGGCCGATGACGAGCCTGTGGGCGGAAAGTCCTGATACGACAGCGCCGGATGTTTCGCCCCCCGCCACGATCATCCGCCGCACGCCCGCATCGGCAAGTGCTGCGGCCAGATCGGCAAAGAGGGCCTCGATCGCATGGGCGATCCGGTCGGTCCCGTAAAGGTCCTGCGCGGCCCGAACGTCCGCCGGGTCGGCCGAGGTGTAGAGAAGCGGCGGGACCTTCTGTTCCATGGCCCAGGCGACAAGGTCGCCCCGGCGGACCGTGCCGTCTATCACCTCTTTGGCGGTGATCTCGCGGGCTGGCGCGATAGCGGCATATTTCGCGACCTGGCCCCGTGTCGCCCTGCTGCATGAACCGGAAAGCACGACGCCCGGGCCCGTCACGGCCGTCCAGTCGGGGGTCCCGGGTGTCGCGCCGAAATTAGCGGGCAGGCCAAGGGCAATGCCGGAACCGCCGGTCAGCAACTTGCGGTCCTTTGCGGCGGCGCCAAGGGTGATGAGGTCGGCCCCTGAAATGGCGTCAGCGATGACCATCGACGGCGGCAGGGCGGCGAGGGCAGCCCGCACCGCCTCGGGCCCTTGTGACACCACGGTCATCGGCAGGTGGGTGACCGGCCAGTCGGTCTGGGCGGCCAGCACCCGGCGCAGATCGGCGTCGCGCATCGGGGTCAGGGGGTGATCCTGCATGCCGCTTTCGTTCAACAGCACATCCCCGACGAACAGATGGCCCTGATAGACGCTGCGCCCGGCCTCGGGAAAGGCGGGGCTGGTGATCACATGGGTCTCGCCCAGACGGGCGGCGAGGGCTGTGGCAACCGGACCGATATTGCCCGCATCCGTGCTGTCGAAGGTCGAACAGACCTTGAACACGATCTGCGTCGCGCCCTGCGCCAGCAGCCATTCGCAGGCGGCAAGGGACTGGGCCACCGCATCCGCTGGCGCAATGGTGCGGGATTTGAGGGCGACAACCCCTGCATCGACCCCGCCCGCGGGCCCGTCGGGCACCCCGACATATTGAACTGTGCGCATCCCAGCCTCGGCCAGGGTCAGGGCAATGTCAGAGGCGCCGGTAAAGTCATCGGCAATCACGCCCAGATGCATCAGTGTGTTTCCTTCGATGGTCCCCGGTCCAGCCGGGTGATATGCGGTGCGATGTCTTGCGGAAACCGCTCTCGCACCAGCGGGTCGTGGCCCGGTATGATCAGGTCGGGCCGACTGGCCAACTGCCCAAGCCTTGTAAAGCCGTCGAGCATGTTCTGCATGTCCACCACGATGGGAAAGGGCATGCGGCGCTGAAAATTCTCGTAATAGTGGGCGGCGTCCGAGGCCAGCACCAGCCACCCAGCGGAGGTCCGGACCCGGACCGCCTGAAGCCCGCGCGAATGGCCACCGATGCAATGGACCGTCACGCCCTCGGCGATTTCGGCGTCTCCGTCGTAGAACACCACCTTGCCGGCATAAAGCCGCTTGACCGCTTCGCAGACATGGCCGGCTGTAAAGGGCATCCGCAGGGTGTCGTGGCACATGCAAGGGCCGGTGGCATAGGCCATCTCGGCGGCTTGCATGTGCAGGGTTGCATTGGGAAACAGATGCAGGCCGCCCGCATGGTCATAGTGCAGATGGGTCAGGATGAGGGTGGTGATGTCGTCCGGGGTCAGACCAAGGGGGGCAAGGGCCTCCTGCGGTTCCAGCCGGATCGGACGCCCCCGGGCTGTCGCCTCGGCGCCATCATAGCCAGTATCGACAAGGATCACTTCTGTCCCGCGCCGAAGGACCCAGATGAAATAGTCCATCGGATGAGGGGCGTCGTGATTGTCGGCAAAGACAAAGCTGTCGGCCCGCGTCCGTTCTTCCCTGTCCGCATACTTTAGCGCGTGGACCTGCCAATCACTCATTGCGCGACCTGAGTATACCGCCTGACGGACTTGGTCGCGATCATGTCGGCCGTGGCCGCGTCAAAGGCCTTGAAGTGGGCGCTGGCCAGATGGGCGTCAAAGGCGGCTGCGTCGGTATAAAGTTCGTACAGCCCAACCTCGTCGGGCAGGGATGGGTCGGTCAGAACGTCGAACTGACGGCACCCCGGTTCCTCGGCCAGCGAGGTGCGGGCATTTCGCAGCATCAAGGGCATGAAATCGTCCATGCGCCCGGGCGCGATTCCAAAGGTAACACAAACCGCAAAACTCATCCTGGTCCCCCCGACTCAGCGCCTCGTCCTGTCGGGCGCGATGGCACCACGACGCGTTCACTGATGGCGAGTATGGCCGCTATGGCGGGGCTGAGAAAGACCAAATGGCCGGAACCGGAGTGGTGGAAAGGGCAGATCGCGCCGATTCCGGGCTAGGATTCATCTGGCCGCGACGGATTACTGCGCATCCATGGCGATCGGGGCAACAAATGGACTCGGCTACCAAGCTGGTTGAGTATGGTTCTGAAATTGCAGGGTATACCACGCAATAAATTGCCGTTTCATCCGAATTCAGCGCGTTTTTCCTTGCTTTTAGTGATGCATACGTTAACAAATGTGTAAATTCAGCCTGACAGCATTTCGCAAAGATTGGTTGACACTGCAGGATCCCGAATGATGGGGCATCATTTTACCATAGCGGTTTTTGAAGGGGACGGTATCGGCCCCGAGATCACGGCGCCCACGATTGAAATCCTGACCAAACTGGCCGGAACCAATCGTGACTACGACCTGACCTTTGTGACCGCGCCAGCAGGCGCGGCCTATTATGCCCGAACGGGAGAAAGCCTTCCGGCAGAATCGCTGCGCATCGCCGGTGAGGCGGACGCTATCCTGCTGTCGGCGATGGGTCTGCCTGACGTTCGCTATCCTGACGGCACCGAAATTTCCCCCCAGATCGAATTGCGCAAGCACTTTGGCCTTTATGCCGGGGTCCGGCCGGTGCGGGTCCCTGTCGGTGGGATTACACCGCTGAAGATGGCCAAGGACCGGTGGATCGACTTTGTCCTGATCCGCGAAAGTACCGAAGGTCTGTTCTTTACCCAAGGTACCGGTGAGGTCAGCCATGACGAGGCCCGCGAAACGCTGCGGATCACGCGTGCGGTTTCTGAAAAGCTGTTCGCTTTTGCCTTCAAGATGGCCGCCGATCGCAAGGCCCATGGTCGGGGACCGGGGCGGGTGACCTGCGTGGACAAGGCAAACGTGTTCCGCGCCTTCGCCTTTTTCCGCGGTATCTTCAACGAGGTTGCGGCACAAAATCCGGACATCAAGGCCGACAGCGCCTATGTTGATGCAACGGCGCTTTGGCTTGTTCAGAAACCGTGGGATTTTGATGTTCTGGTCACCGAGAACATGTTTGGCGACATTCTGTCCGATCTGGGGGCAGGCCTGATGGGCGGGCTTGGCCTTGCGCCGTCCGCCGATATCGGGGACGACCATGCGGTCTTTCAGCCCTGCCACGGATCGGCCCCTGACATTGCCGGGCAAGGCAAGGCCAATCCCTTTGCCATGTTCCTGTCGGCGGCCATGATGCTGGAGTGGCTGGCGATAAAGCACAATGTCCCGGCCATGAGCAATGATGCTGACCTGCTACGGCTCGCCGTTGAGGCGCAGGTCGCGGCGGGAACGACGCTGACCCCGGATCTTGGCGGCACGGCCTCAACACAAGAGGCATTCCTGGCCGTTGCTGACATCCTTTGCGCGGGACGAAAATGAAGGTCGCCTGCCTTGGAGCGGGCTACTTCAGCCAGTTTCACCTAAGCGGCTGGCGGGCCATTGACGGGGTCGAGGTTGTCGGAATCTCGGACCTTGATGGCGATGAGGCGCGGGCCACCGGGCTGCCGGTCTATCCGACCCTGTCCGACATGATGGCGCACACCTCGCCCGACATACTCGACATCATCATCCCCCCCGAAGGCCATGCAGAAGCGATCCGCGAGGGCCTGCGCCACGCCCCTCGTGCGATCATCTGCCAAAAGCCGTTCTGCACCTCGCTTCATGAGGCGCGCGAGATGGCGCTGTTGGCAAAAGAGGCGGGCATACCCCTGATCGTGCACGAGAATTTTCGGTTTCAGCCCTGGTATCGGGCGTTGCGAAGCCTTCTGGACGAGGGCGCGATTGGCACGCCCTTGCAGGCGACGTTCCGGATGCGACCGGGGGATGGGCAGGGGCCGGACGCCTATATGGCACGGCAACCCTACTTTCAGGGGCTGCCCCGTTTTCTGGTCCATGAAACGGCGGTGCATTGGGTCGACACCTTTCGATATCTGTTCGGCAACCCCACAGCGGTTTATGCCGACCTGCGACAGCTGAACCCGGTCATCGCGGGTGAGGATGCCGGGTTTATCCTGTTTGATCATCCGGGCGGGGTGCGGGTGATGTTTGACGGCAACCGGCTGCTTGATCATGCCGCCGCAAATCCCCGCTGCACCATGGGCGAGGGGCTGTTTGAAGGGACTGGGGGCAGCATCAGCTTGCGCGGTGATGGATCGCTTTACCTGCGCGCCTTTGGTCAGCAGGAGGAGGTCTGCGTCCTGCCACCTGACACCAGCGGCATATTTGGGGGCGATTGTGCCCGCCACTTGCAGGCCCATGTTGTGACCGCTTTGTCAGACGGTGGGGGTTTTGAAAACACGGCTATAGATTACCTGACCGTACTTGAGGTAAAAGAGTTGGTATACCAATCTTCATTTTTGAACAAAAAGATAGAAATGGCACGCCAATGACCCTGGATGCTGAGCGCACCAGATCAAATTCTTCCATCGCGGTCGACATGCTGCGCGACCTGATCTTTTCGGGTGAACTTGCCGCAGGCACCGACCATCTGGAAAGCGAACTGGCCGAGGTTCTTGGCATGTCGCGGACGCCTGTCCGCGAGGCTGTGGTTCTGCTTGAGGCGCAGGGCCTGCTTGAGGTCCGGCCCCGTAAGGGCGTGCGGATCAAGCGGGTGTCGCCTGAAGATATGGCTGAGATTTACGATATCCTGACCGAGCTTGAAAGCCTTGCCGCCGAGACCGCTGCAAAGGCGGGTTATTCAGAGCAGGAGCTTTCTGGAATGAAGCAGGCCCTCGACGCCATGGACGAGGCTATTGCCCTTCATAATCGCGAAGCCTGGGCCATTGCTGACGACAACTTTCACCAAGAACTTGTCAGCCTGGGCAAAAATGTTCGCTTGCAGGCCATTGCCACGATGATGTCCGATCAGGTGCGCCGTGCCCGTCTTGTCACGCTTTACATCAGGCCAGAGCCGACCAAGTCAAACTCTGACCATCGCGACGTCTATGATGCGATCCTGCGGGGCGATGCGGCTGCTGCCCGTGCCGTACATCACGAGCATCGCGCACATGCCAAGCAGGTGATCCTGGAGCTGCTGCGCCGCCACCGGTTGAGCAGTATCTGAAGGTCATCTGGCGCGCCCTTTCAAGGTGCGGCGTGGCGATGGCGGGTCAACGGTGTATGACCAGGGAACATTCGCCAAAGGACGCCCCATGTCCATGCTGATCACCACCCATCTTGAGATCGTTCTTGTCACGCTGCTAAGCCTGTTGATGGCCGTTGTGGTGTTGCAGCAAAGGCGGTCGCCCCAGTCGGCGGTGGCCTGGCTGTTGTTCATGATCGTGGTGCCCTATCTGGCCTTGCCCCTGTTCCTGCTGCTTGGATTTCGCAAGCAAAGCGGCCGGTTTGCGCCCATCGTGTTCATCCCTGAGATGGCGGCGGACGATAGCGGCGGCCCCAAGGCGGCCCGTCTTGATCATGTGTTTCACGAGTTTGGCCTGCCTGCTGCGAGGCCGGGCCATGACTTTACCCTTTTGGCTGTCCGCTTCTTTCTCATGCGGCGCTGTCGACCATCGTTGAGACGGCGACAGACAGCATTGATGTGCTGTTCTACATCGTGGCCGACGATCCGGTAGGCGTGGCCTTTGTAAAGGCCCTGACCCGACGCGCCCAAGAGGGCGTCAAGGTTCGCCTGCTTCTGGACCGGTTCGGCAGCCTGCGCCCGCCGCGCGGGGCCATCGCGGGGCTCAGGGCGGCGGGCGGTGAGGTGCGGTTCTTTTCGCCCCTCATCCAGCGTCCGGGCAATGGCAAGCTGAACCTGCGCAACCATCGCAAGATGGTCATCGCGGACGGGATGCGCGTCTTTAGCGGCGGCATGAACGTGGGAGAGGACTACCTTGGCCCCAAACCCGTCCCCGGCCAGTGGAACGATCTCGGCTTTGACCTGACCGGCCCGGCCGTTGCCCATTTCGAGGATATCTTCATTTCAGACTGGGAGGTTGTGGGCGGGGTGCCGGACCGCCGACCGCACACGGGGCCTGTCCCGCAAAGGGGCGATGCCACCGTTCAGGTGGTCCCTGCCGGGCCGGATCTGGTGTTGGACCCGCTGCACGATGGGCTGGTTCAGTCGATTCACGCGGCCCGTAAAAGGGTCTGGGTCGTGACCCCCTATTTCCTGCCGACTGAATTGCTGGGCAACGCCCTGACCATCGCCGCCCGGCGGGGTGTCGACGTGCGGATCGTTCTGCCCCGCAAATCGAACCAGCGTCTCGCGGATTTCGCCCGGGGGGCGTATTTGCGCGAAATGGAGGATGCCGGGTGCAAGGTCCTGCTTTGGCAACCGGGCATGATCCACGCCAAGGCGGGTCTGATCGACGATGTCGCCTTTGTCGGATCGGCCAATTTCGATGTGCGCAGCATGTTGCTGAACTTTGAGGTCGACCTTTTCGTCTATGACGTCAGGTCTGTCGCCACCCTGGAAAGCTGGTTTCTCGATCTCTTGCCCGATTGCAAGGCTGGGGTCCCCCGCGCGAGTTTCATCCGTCGGTTGGCCGAAGGCGTGTTTCGACTGGGGGCGCCAGTCCTGTGAAGATCGGGCCAGTCCTGTGACCGTTAGTCGGTAAGGGGCTCCAACGGAACGCGGCCGTCTTCAGTCAGTTGGGTCGCCTTGCCGTCCTCGATCACCACGACGGTCAGGGGCCCGCCATAGGCGGCGCCGGTATCAATGTTCAGGCGGTTGCCGTAGTTTTTGGGCACGTCCACCGGCGTGTGCCCATGCACCACAAGGCCACCGTGATCGCGCCGGTCGTTGTGAAACTCTGCCCGGATCCACATCAGATCGGTCGGCTTTTGCTGATCCAGCGGGAGACCCGGACGCAGGCCCGCATGGACAAAGATCGCCCCCGCGGTCTGGTGCATCAGGGGCAGGGCCTCCAGAAACTGGCGGTGTGCGGGTGGGACCTTTGCCAGCGCCTCTTCGTGCAGATCGTCGAGGGTGCGGCCTTCGACATCGGCAATGCCGTAGCTGGCCAGCGTCGTCGGTCCACCCAGACGGGGGTGCAGCCAGCTAAGATCCGACCGCAGGCCGGGGTCCTTGGCGCGGGGATCATCAAGGAAGAGGGCGAACATGAAATCATGGTTGCCCTTCAGCGTGATCCAGGGACCGCCCTTTGCCGGGCCCGCCACCAGCCAGTCGATGACGCCGGCGCTGTCCGGACCCCGATCCACCAGATCGCCCAGATGGACAACGGGGGCGATGTCGTCACCGGTCAGCCGGCGGTCGCGGGCGATCAGGACATGGGCCTCTTGCAATAGCCCAAGGTGGCCATGGATGTCGCCAATGGCATAAGCGCGCATGAATTTGGTCCGTTTGTTAGAGGGTGACGTCCGGCAGGCTGTCGAAGGCCATCTTCAGCGCATCGCCCCAGCCCTGCGAGATGGTCTGAAAGTCGGGGTCATCTGCCTCGACCCGACGCTCAACGCCCTTTTTCAGGGATCCGGTTTCGTAGATCTGCAGGTCCAGCGGAAGGCCGACCGACAGGTTGGCCTTGATGGTCGAATCAAAGCTGACGAACAGAAGCTTGGCCGCAGCCTCAAAGCTCATCGCGGGGTCAAAGGCCCGGACAAGGATGGGACGGCCGTATTTCATTTCGCCGATCTGGAAGAAGGGCGTATCCGGACCGGCTTCGACAAAGTTGCCTTCGGGATAGACCAGGAAAAGGCGCGGTTCGCTGCCCTTGGTCTGACCACCTACTATGATCGAGGCGTTGAAGGTGTTTGACGCCTCCATCCCGGTGCGCTTGTGCTCGGCAATCACCTCTTTGAGGGTTGTCCCGATCAGGCGGGCGACCTGGAACATCGACGGCAGGCCAAGGATCGACGGGTTCCGATCACCGGGGGCCTTCATCCGTTCTTCGATCAGGCTGACGACGGATTGTGTCGTGGCCAGATTGCCCGCCGTCATGATGGTGACAAAGCTTTCGCCCGGATCCTCCCACGAAAACATTTTGCGATAGGTCGAGATATTGTCGAGACCGGCGTTCGTCCGGGTGTCGGACATGAACACCAGGCCGCGGTCTAACCGAAGAGCCACACAATAGGTCATTGCTTGCGCCTGTTATTGTTGCTGAACCTCAACGGTCACCGACATGCGCTCGCCGCTGGCTCCGAATCTCATCCCTGATACAGGGGCGGCCTCGAAATAGTCCAGACCCGTTGCGATACGGACGTAACGGGTATCGGGCGATATGGCGTTTGAGATGTCAAATCCGACCCAGCCCAGTTCGGGCAACCAGGCCTCGGCCCAGGCGTGGGTCGCATCCTGCACCACCCGATCGTCCATCATCAGGTAGCCCGACACATAGCGGGCCGGCACGCCCATCAGCCGGGCGCAGGCTATAAAGACATGGGCATGATCCTGGCAAACACCGCAACCGGCGGCCAGCACATCCTCGGCCCCCCAGTCGATCTGCGATGATCCGGTTTCGTAGGCAACCGCGTCGTGAATGGATTGGGACAGGGCATGCAGGCGGGCCAGAACGGGGGCGTCGCGGTCCAGCTCGGCCACCAGTTTGCGCGACAGGGGGCCAGGCTTGGTGGCTGGGGTGGTCCGTTCGAACATCCAAAGCGGCATGAACCCCGCATGGGGGCCGGTGACGCCCGCATTGTCGCGCACCTCAACCTCGCCCTCGCAACGGACCACGATTTCGGTCGTGCCGGGGTCCGAACTGATAAGGTCGACGGTATTGCGGTGGGCATCCTCAAAGCTGAGCTGCTTTTTCCCGCCGGTGACTTTCGTCGACCATGACAGAACGGTTTGGGCCCCATGGGATTTGGGGGTCAGGCGGATCTGTTGCAGCCCGTAGGTGACCGGGGCGTCATAGGTATAGGTCGTCGTATGGGCGATCCGAAGGCGCATCAGGTCATTCATAGAAACGGTAGTCCAATTCTGTCTGCCTGCTTAGGGCGACAAGGTCGACAATGAAGCTGCCGATGAACTCGTGCAGGCCAGTGTCGAAAATATCCTCGATCCTGCGTTCCGAGACCTGCCGACACAGGCTGTCGGCCATGTCGTGGCAGGGCAGGCGGGTGCCATAGTCCTGAGCGAGATAACCAAGATTGTCGCGGATTTTTTCGCAACAGAACACAAGGCTACGCGGCATCCGCTTGTCCAGGATCAGGAATTGCGAAATCTCGCGCGGGCGCACCTCTTGCCCGTAGGTCAGGCGAAACCCGCCCTCGGCCGAGACCGATCGCAGGATGGATTCCCACTGCACGTTGTCGATCGAGGATCCGACCGCCGAGGCAGAGGGCAGAAGGACGTAGTATTTGACGTCCAGAATTCGCGCCGTGTTGTCCGCCCGTTCGATAAAGGTGCCGACTCGGGCAAAATCGTAGATGTCGTTGCGTAGCATGGTGCCATGCATCGCGCCCCGCACAAAGGCTGACCGCTGCCGGATCTGGGTGATGACATGGGGCAGGTCCCGCTCGCTGACCTTGCGGGCAAGGGTGTCCTTGAGGACCATCCAGCATTCATTGACGCTTTCCCAGACTTCGCGGGTCAGGGCGGTGCGCACCAGCTTGGCGTTGTTGCGGGCGCTTTCGACGACAGACATCACGCTTGAGGGGTTGGCGCGGTCGCGCAGCATCCAGTCGATGGCCTGGTCACGGGTGACCTCGTCATATTTCTCGTTATAGCCCCACAGCACGCCAGCCGATTGCAGGACGCTTGTCCATTCGTCGTCCGAGGCCGATCGGGTCAGCGCGATCCGCTGCCCCGCCTCGACCATTCGGGCGGTGTTTTCAGAGCGTTCAAGGTTGCGGAACATCCAGAAGAGGCCGCCTGCGGTTTTTCCGAGCATGGCCCTATTCCTCCAGCACCCAGGTGTCCTTGGTGCCGCCTCCCTGACTGGAGTTCACCACCAGACTGCCTTTCTTGAGCGCCACGCGGGTCAGGCCGCCGGGCGTAATCTTGACCCCCTCGGGCGAGACCAGGACAAAGGGCCGCAGATCGACGTGCCGGGGGGCAAGGCCCGCCTTGGTAAAGATCGGCACGGTCGACAGGCTAAGCGTCGGCTGGGCGATGTAGTTCGAGGGGCGTGCCTTGAGCTTGTCCCGGAAGGCCGCGATTTCCTTGCGGCTGGCCGTCGGTCCAATCAGCATCCCGTAGCCGCCCGATCCATGAACCTCCTTGACCACGAGGTCGGGAAGGTTGTCGAGGACATAGGCCAGGCTGTCCGCCTCGGAACAGCGCCAGGTGGGCACGTTCTGAAGGATCGCCTTTTCGCCTGTATAAAACTCAACGATATCGGGCATATAGCTGTAAATCGCCTTGTCGTCGGCAATCCCGGTTCCCGGCGCATTGGCGATGGTGATCCCGCCCGACCGGTAAACGTCCATGATGCCGGGCACGCCAAGGGCGCTTTCGGGATTGAAGTTCAACGGGTCGAGGTAGTCGTCGTCGATGCGCCGGTAGATCACGTCGATGGGCTGGTAGCCTTGGGTCGTGCGCGTTGCGATGCGGCCATCGACAACGCGCAGGTCGTGCCCTTCGACCAGCTCCACGCCCATCTTGTCGGCAAGGAACGAGTGTTCGTAATAGGCCGAGTTGTAGATGCCCGGCGTCAACACCGCGACGACAGGATTGCCGGAGCAGGCCGCGGGAGCGCAGGCCGACAGGCTGCGGTGCAGCAACTTGGGATAGTTCGACACCGGCTGGACCCGGTTCTTGGAAAACAGCTCTGGAAACATCTGGAGCATGGTTTCGCGGTTCTCCAGCATATAGCTGACGCCGCTGGGCGTGCGGGCATTGTCCTCAAGGACAAAAAAGTCGTCGTCGCCTGTGCGGACCAGATCGATGCCCACGATATGGGTGTAGACGCCGCCGGGCGGGGTGACCCCGATCATCTGGGGCAGAAAGGCCGCGTTCTTGGCGATCATCTCGGCCGGAACCCGGCCCGCCCGGATGATTTCCTGGCGGTGATAGATGTCATGGAGAAAGGCGTTGATCGCCCGGACCCGCTGTTCGATGCCGCGGGCAAGCTTGCTCCACTCGCGGCCCGAAATGATGCGGGGGATGATGTCGAAGGGGATCAGACGTTCGGCCGCTTCTTCACGGCCATACACGTTGAAGGTGATGCCTGTCAGGCGGAAAACCTCCTCAGCCTCGCGCTGCTTACGGCGCAATCGGGCCGGGTCCTCTTCGGCGAACCAGCTGTTGAACGGAGCATAGGGTTCGCGCAGGCCTGCCTCGCGTCCCCACATCTCATCGAATGTCTGGCTTTGGCTTTGGCCTTGGCCCTGGCTTTGCTGTTGTGTCATGTCCTGATCATATGGGGCGCTTTGGAATTGACAATGATTGCCTTGCAGCTGACGTGGCTTGGGACGCATTTGCATAGGAAATAATCACGGCTCACCCTCGGGTTGTGCTGTCAGTGAAAGTCCCGACTTTTCGGGATGATACGGGCATCGCGGGGATGGCCACGGTTGGGGGCGGACATCGGATTGGCCAATGGGTTGGACAGGGGGCGGTTGACCTCATCGGCATGGGCCGTTGGCGGGGCCATCGAGGGGGCCAATCCATCGGGTGCCAGCCGCAAAAGGGCGTCCGACCGGTCCTCCAACCGTTCTGCCACCACATGGATGATGTCCACATCGCGCTGGACATAACCGTGGATGACCAGCAGGCGCGATTGCATGACGACTTTGCGAAACTGCTCCATCACCTTGGGCCAGACCACCAGGTTGGCAACGCCGCGTTCATCCTCGAGCGTGATAAAGCAGACCCCCTTGGCGCTGCCTGGCCGCTGGCGGATCAGGACAAGACCGGCCAGCTTGACCCTTTGCCAGTTGCGGCTGCCCTTGAGGTCGGATGTGGCGATATAGCCCTGACGGGTCAGGCTTTTGCGCAGAAAGGCCATCGGATGGGCCTTCAGGGACAGGCGCAGGGTCTGGTAGTCGGCCACCACCTGTTCGCAGACCGGCATGGCGGGCAGGGGAACGGGGACCTCTTCTCCCTCGGGGTTTGCGTCGCGGAACAGGGGCAGGTCTGGGGCATCCTTGATCGCCTTGGCCTCCCACAGGGCCTGGCGACGGTCGATGAACATCGACCGCATCGCGTCGGCCTCGGCCAGGCGGCGAACCTCGGCGGCGGTCAGCCGGCCCTTTGTCTTGAGGTCCTCGACCGCGCGGTAAGGGCCGTCGCGCAACCCGGTCAGGCGCAGGGCGGCCTCTTCACGCAGGCCGCCGATCTGGCGCAGGCCCAGGCGGACGGCAAAGCCCCCCTGGCCCAAAGGCTCCAGCGTGCTGTCCCAGTCCGAGTAATTCACATCTGGCGGACGGACCTCTACCCCATGCTCGCGGGCATCGCGCACGATCTGGGCCGGGGCATAAAAGCCCATCGGTTGCGAGTTTAACAACGCCGCGCAAAATACTGCAGGATAATGACATTTCAGCCAGGACGAGACATAGACAAGGTGGGCGAAACTGGCCGCATGGCTTTCGGGAAAGCCATATTCGCCAAAGCCCTTGATCTGGTTGAAACAGCGGCGGGCAAACTCTTCCTCATAGCCCCGGGCGACCATGCGGCCGACCATCTTTTCCTCAAGCAACCCGATCGTGCCCTTGGAACGGAAGGTCGCCATCGCCTTGCGCAGCTCATTGGCCTCGGCGGGGGAAAAGCGGGCGGCCTCGATGGCGATCTTCATCGCCTGTTCCTGGAAAATCGGAACACCCAAGGTGCGGCCCAGGATGTTCTTCAACTCGGCCGGATCATGAGGGGCCCCGGGAGAGGGATAGTCCACCCGCTCTTCCCCGTTGCGGCGGCGCAGATAGGGGTGGACCATATCGCCCTGGATCGGGCCCGGGCGGACAATGGCCACCTCGATCACCAGGTCGTAGAACTCGCGCGGGCGCAGACGGGGGAGCATGTTCATCTGGGCCCGGCTTTCCACCTGAAAGACCCCGACCGAATCCCCCCGGCACAGCATCTCATAGACACGGGGGTCCTCGCGCGGGGTGGTCGCAAGGGTGAAGGTCTGGTCGTAATGAGCTGAAATCATGTCAAAACACTTGCGGATGCAGGTCAGCATCCCAAGGGCCAGGATATCCACCTTCAGGATGCCCAGGGCGTCGATGTCATCCTTGTCCCATTCGATAAAGGACCGGTCGGGCATCGCCCCGTTGCCAATGGGGACCGTCTCGGTCAGGGGGCGCTCGGTCAGGATGAAGCCGCCGACATGCTGGCCCAGATGGCGGGGCATGCCGATCAGCTGCTGGGCCAGAAGGATGGTCTTGCGCAACAACGGCTCGGTCAGGTCAAGACCGGCCTCGCGGACATGGGTGCCATGGACTTCCTTGCCCCAGGACCCCCAGATGGTCTTGGCCAGCGCGCCGGTCACATCCTCGGACAGGCCCATGACCTTGCCCACCTCACGAATGGCCGAGCGGGGGCGGTAGTGGATGACGGTGGCGCAAAGGCCGGCCCGGGTGCGGCCATATTTCGAATAGATGTGCTGGATCACCTCTTCGCGGCGCTCATGCTCGAAATCGACGTCGATATCGGGGGGCTCCTTGCGCTCTTCACTGATAAAGCGCTCAAACAAGAGGCTGTGCTGGGCCGGGTCCACCGCGGTGATGCCCAGCACATAGCAAACGGCCGAATTGGCGGCAGAGCCGCGGCCCTGACACAGGATCGGTGGGCTCGTCTCATGGCGGGCAAAGCGGATGATGTCATGGATGGTGAGGAAGTAGCGGGCAATGTCGAGCTTTTCGATCATCGCCAGTTCTTTCTTCAAAACCGCAACGGTGGCCGGCAGAACCCCTTCTGGATAGCGCCAGGCCGCCCCCTCCCAGGTCAGCTTCTCCAGATGGGCCTGCGGGGTGGAGTCCTCGGGAATGACCTCGCGGGGGTATTCATAGGCCAGTTCGCGCAGGGAAAAGGCGCAGGCATCGGCGACCGCCCGGGTGGCGCGGATGGCATGGGGCCATTCGGAAAACAGGCGGGCCATCTCGGCCGGGCTCTTGAGGTGACGCTCGGCATTGGGGTCAAGGCGAAAGCCAGCCTCGGCAAGGGTGCACTTCTCGCGGATGCAGGTCATGACATCCTGCAAAGGGCGGCGGTCGGGGGCATGATACAGGACATCATTGGTCGCCAGCAGGCTCAGGCCATGGCGGCTGGCCAGGCGGTCCAGGGCATTGATCCGGGCACGGTCGTCGCCGCGATAAAGATAGGCGGCCGCCAGGTAGCCCAGGCCGGGCAGACGGCGGATCAGACCGGGCAGGCGGCGGGCAAAGCGGGCGATATCCTCGCCCGGCAGGGCAATCAGCTGCAGGCCCTCCGCTGCGCCGGCCAGATCGTCAAGCGTCAGGTCGCAAACCCCCTTGGCCTGCCAGACCCCGTCAGGATCATGCATCTTGCCCTTCGACAGCAGGCGGGACAGGCGGCCATAGGCCTCGCGGTCGCGGGGATAGGCCAGAAAGGCGTCGCCGGTCACCAGCACGAGTCGGCAGCCGATCAGGGGGCGGATATGGGCCTTTTCCGCCTCCACCTGCAGGCGGACAACACCGGCCAGGGTGTTGTAATCGGCGATGCCAAGGCGGTCATACCCCAGATGCCAGGCCTCGCGGGCCAGATCCACGGCATCCGATGCGCCGCGGAGAAAGGAAAAGCACGACACCAGGCCCAACTCCACATAAGAGGCCGGGGGATTGGGGGCAAAGACGCCGTCGTCGGGCAGGGTGCGACGAGGATGGGTATGATCGTTCTCAGGCATCATGGCCTCCCCTGGCCCCGAGGGACAAGGGGGGCGCTGCCCCCCACCGCCTACGGCGCTTCCCCCCGGGATATTTCCAATCCAAAGAAGGGATCATCAGGACCATGTTATTTCTTCGGAGTATAAATATCCCGGGGGAGCGCGCAGCGCGGGGGCAGAGCCCCCAACCGCACGCAGTGCCAGAAAGGATGCGCCGCAGGCGCGCCATTGGACTGCCGGGGTCGTGTATTGGAGAGATCATGCAAAGATCCCGTGGATGAACCAGCGCGGGTCGCCGCCCCGGCCGTCTTCCTGAACGCCCTCGCGATAGAGCCAGAAGCGGCGGCCGGTGTGGTCCTCGATCCGGTAGTAGTCCCGCAGCCTTGTGCCGGGCAGATCGGCCCACCATTCGGGGGCGATACGCTCTGGCCCGGCAAAGCGGGCGACCCGGTGGGTCACCCGCCGCCAGACGAACTGGGCGGGCGGCCCTTCGGGGACGGCGTAGATGACCCGGACCTCCTCGGGCGGGTCGAACAGGCGGACGGGGCGGGGTGATGTCCCCGGCTCTGGCCGGCGCGGCGGGCCGGCCATGGCGGGGGCCCAGACCTCGCGCCGCTCGGGCACGTGGCTTTCGCGCATGGCGGGCCGTCGCAGCGACCTGGGTCCGAACCGCGCGGAGAGCCGGTCCACCAGCTGCGCCATATCTGGCCCGTCCTCGGGCCGCCCGTCGAGCCGCGCCTGCGCCACCCCCATCTTTTCGGCCACGCTGGCCGCCAGGGTGATCAGGTCAAAGCCAAAGCCCGGATCGATCCGGTCCAGCTTGCCCTCGAACAAGCGCAGCAGGTGGCCGGTCGCCCGGCTGGGCTGCGAGGTTGTGGCATCCACATGGCTGACCTCGCCATCGCTGCGATAGACCGTCAGCGTCAGCCGCCGCGCCCCGAAGCCCGCGGCCGCCATCCCCTGGCAAAGCTCGGCCACAAGGGCGGGCAGATGCGGTTCGGGGGCCTGCACCGGTTCGGCCAGCTTGGCCTGGACGGCAAAGCGGGGCGGGTCGTCGGGGGCCGAGACAGGTTCGGCCAGTTGTCCCATCATCTGGTCCAGCCGCAGCAGCGGATTGCCGGGCAGGGCCGCCTGTGAAAAGCGCCGTGCCAGCGACAGCCGGGGCACTGCCGCCAGCTCTCCGACCGTCTTGAGCCCCAGCCGCTTGAGCAGGAGCACTGTCTGCCCGTCCAGCCGCAAGGCCCGCACCGGCAGGGACCCCATCCGCAGGGCAAGGCCGTCAGCTGTGCAGATCTCGCGCACTGCCCCGAACCGCGACAGCGCCCAGGCGGCCCCATGGGTGGGGGCGATGGCCAGCTGGCTAGACAGCCCCAGGCTGGACAGCTTTTCCTCGATCTCGCGCATCAGGGCCGCTTCGCCCCCCCAAAGGTGGTCGGACCCTGTGGTGTCCATTACCAGCCCGGCCCCCGCGCCAGTTTCGCTCCCGATCCCCGCCGACCTGTCAACTGCCGACCTGTCAACTGCTGTCCAGGGGCACCAGCGCCGCGACCAGAGCATAAGCTGATCAAGCGCGGCCCGGTCGCTGCCCAGGTCGGCGTAGTCCAGCTTGAGCGTGGGCACGAGCGCCCGCATGTCGACCACCCTTGCCCCTACCTGCACCCCGGCCAGCCCGGCCGCCCGGTTGATGGCATGCACGACCGGCCCGTGGGGCCCTTCGACGGCCAGGGCCTGGGGCAGGTCCTCGGGCAGGGTATCCCCCCGGGCGGCTGCGCTGCGCTGCCAACGCTCCATGCTGAAATTGGGCAGGTAGAGGGCCAGGATGCGCCGGGTCAGCCCCTTTGGCCGTTCGGGCGGGGCGATGGACCCTGCGGCCGGGCTTGCCCGCCTGCCAGTCTTGCGGTTTGGCCCCTCTTGTTCCTTTGGCCCCTCATCCTCGCTGGGTCCTGCCCGCCAGGCCAGGGCTTCGCTGGGTTGGGCTTTGCTGGGTTTGGCCCGGCTCGGTTGGGGGATGCCGATTGGGCTGAAGGCCTCTTCTTCGGGTCTTTGTGGCAGGCCCGGCTCTCGTGGGGTGCGGGGCTGGGCAACCTCGGCCTCCAGCGCGCTTTGCAGGGCGGCGATGGCGCGGGCCAGGTCATCGGGATCGGTGCGCGACGCCGGGGAGCGCGGCGGGGCTGGTGCCGGGGGAGCCGACGGGGGAGCCGACGGGGCTGGTGCCTGATCCTTGGCCTCGCCTGCGCTTGCCGGGCGGCCCGTAAAGGGGGTGACGCGACCGGTGGTGGCAGGCTGGCGGGCCTTTGGGGAGAGGGCGGCGCGGTCTGGCAGCTTGACCTCGCCCCTCATCTGTTGGCCCAGCTTAGCTTAGAGCTGCCTGTCTTGGCCCAGCCTATGTTGGCCCTACAGGTGCTTGCCCTGCCGGTGGCCGTGCCTGATCCTTGCCTCATGGCTTAGCCCAATGCCCCGGCTGCCCGGCTTTGCCGGTTCGGATCGTCGGTGGCGGCGACAGCGTGATCAAAGGTCAGGGCGTGGTCGCCATGATCATAGCGGGCCACCCAGGAGCCCGGTGTCCGCCAGCGGGCGCGAAACAGCTCTGCCCGCCATTGTGGCGCGCCGGGGGCCCGCATGTCGTCGGGCTCGGGCAGCGATGGCAGCGAGGCCAGCCGCCAGCGTTCGCGCGCCGCACTCAGGTCTGCGCGGGCCGCCCGGCGGATCAGCCAGGCGGGGACGGCATGCGCCTCGGAGCGCAGGGCCAGCCGTTTGGAGGCGGTGAAGTCGAGGGCAGGCGGATCGCCCCAGACCTCGCCCACCACGGCAGAGAGGGCGGTGCAGCCCAGCCCCTGTTCCATGGCCCAAAGCACATCGACCGCCCGGTTGACGGTCAGAAAGTACATCTCGGGCGGGCGGGCCATACCGGCCAGGTAGGGCCGCCCGCTTTCGCGCAGGGACAGCCGGTCCTGGATCCAGAGCACCGGCCCTGTCGCATCGGGCAGATGGGCGATGACAAAGCCGGGGGCGGCCCCGTCCACCACGGTCTCGGGAAAGACCTCTGCAAGGGTGGCCTGCCGCCGGTCGCGATCCTGCCCTGTCTGCCCTCGGGCGGCAGAGGCCAGCCGGGGGGGCAGGCTGGGGGGCATATTGGAGGCGGGCGGGCTTTGCACGGGACTCATCCGTTCCTGTTTGTTCTTCTTTTGTTCTAGTTCGTGTTCACCCCTTCGTCAAATCGCTTCTGCGCCTTTTGCATTGCGAGGGCAGGGGCGCTGAGGCATTGTCCGACAGGTAAAGGGGAGGGCAGAGATGCGTCGAATTCATCTTGTCGGAGGGCTGATCAGCCTGGCTGCTGGCGCGGCATTGGCGCAGGGAACCTCGTTTACCTTGCCTGCCCCAGTTACGGATGCCGATTATGCCCCGGTTCGTGCGGATGAGGCGGCGTTGGGGCAGTTGCTGTTCTATGATCCGATCCTGTCGGGGAACCGCGAAGTGTCCTGCGCCACCTGCCATCACCCGGCCTTTGGGACCGGCGACGGATTGTCGCTGTCGCTGGGCGACGGGGGGATCGGGCTGGGGCCGAAACGCACCCCCGACCCCGACAACCTCCCCGAGCAGCGCATCCCCCGCAACGCCCAGGCTCTGTTCAACCTTGGAGCGGTGGAATTCACCGTCCTGTTCCACGATGGCCGGATCGAGGCGGACCCGGACAAGCCCGGCGGCCTGCGCACGCCGTTGGACGAAGAGATGGTCGCGGGCTTTGCCTCGCTCCTGTCGGCCCAGACGATGTTTCCGGTCCTGTCCCCCGACGAGATGGCCGGCCATTATACCGAGAATGAAGTCGCCCGGGCCACCCGCCTGGGCCGGATCACCGGAGAGGGCGGCGCCTGGGATCTGATCTCCCGCCGGGTGGCGGCGATTCCGGCCTATGCAGAGGCCTTCGAAGCGGTCTACGATACCGTCCAAGGCCCTGATGATATTGATTTTACCGATATATCAAACGCCATTGCCGCCTTTATCGCCTTTGAATGGCGGTCCGATCAGAGCCCCTTTGATGCCTATCTGCGCGGCCAAGGCACCCTGTCGCCCGAGGCCGAGGCCGGAATGGCGCTGTTTTATGGCGAGGCGGGCTGTGCGGCCTGTCATTCCGGGCCCTTCCAGACCGATCACGGATTTCATGCCATGGGCGATGCCCAGCTTGGCCCCGGCAAGGGCGCCCGATTTGAAACCCATGCCCGCGACGAGGGCCGGTTTCGTGTGACCGGCAATCCCGCCGACCTTTATGCCTTTCGCACCCCGTCCTTGCGCAACGTCGCCCAGACCGGCCCCTATGGCCATGCAGGCGGGCACCGGAACCTTGCGTCCTACATCACCGCACATGCCGACCCGCTCGCCGCCCTTGAGAGCTATGACCGGGACGAGGCGGTTCTTCCGGCATTCGGGGCGGCGGACTGGCGGATCCTTGACGACCCGATCGAACTGGCGGCCATCGAGGCGGCGGTGGATTTCGCCCCTGTACCCCTGACCGCGGCGGATGTGGCGTCCCTGGTCGCCTTTCTGGAAAGCCTGAGCGACCCGGTGGCCCTTGAAGGCCGATTGGGTGTGCCGGAGGTGGTGCCGAGCGGGTTGACGGTGGTCAATCCTTAGGGCGATTGGCTGGCCCTAGCGAGATAGGCTGGCCTTAGGGTGACGGGCTGGCGTTGAGGGAAAGGGGGGGCTCTGCCCCCCGGCCTGCGGCCTCCCCCCGGGATATTTTGGGCGAGATGAGGATCAGGGCTGCGGGCTGCGGTTTATTGTGAGCGGCTGATTGTGAGCGGGGTGTTGGCGGGGGCCTCGATCGGGCCGCTTTGGCTGCCGTCCGGCCAGGTGACACTCACCCGGGTCGTGGCGGCGCTGCCGAGGCCGAAATGCAGGGGCAGGGCCTGCCCGCCGCCGTGGCCGCCGCCGATGGTGACCTGCTGGATTTGTGCGCCCTGTGGCCCTTCGACCGTGACCGTGGCGCCGATGGCCTGCCGGTTGCCGCCGGGTTGCTGCAGGGCAATGCTGAGCCAGTTGCCGGTGTCCGGCGTGATGTTCCGATAAAGTTCGAGCGGCGCCCGCCGGTTGACGACGACAAGGTCGAGCCGCCCGTCATTGTCCAGATCGGCCAGCGCCGCGCCGCGCGACCGTTCGGTGGTGGCGATGCCCGCGATGTCGCCCGCCTCGGCGAAGGTGCCGTCCGGTTGCTGCATCAGGAGGTTGTTGGGGTCGTGGATCGCATTGGTGGGCATCTGATCGACATTGCCCTTGGCGATAAAGAGATCGGCCCGCCCGTCGTTGTCCACATCCCCAAATTGCGCGTGCCAGCCGGTCGAGGGCCGCCCGTCATCCCCCAGATATGGCCGGTGCGCCGTGGTCCCCAGCTCGTAAGGCGCGCCGAGATAGGTGCCGTCCGGCTGCGCCAGTTGCAGGAGCTGGTCCCCCATGGAGGTCAACATCACCTCGTCCCGCCCGTCGCCCGTCAGGTCCCGGCTGGCGATCCCCATGCCCCAGAGGGCGACCCGTTGCCATCCGTCCGCCTCGGTCAGGAACCGCTGGTCGGCAATGTCCCACATCTGTTCTGATCCTCCCCGGACGTAATACTGCCGGTCATTGGAGATCCGCAGCGATGGCCGCCCCCGGGCATCCCGGGCGGCCAGCATCGACAAGGCGCAGAAGCCCGGGGTGAGCGGCGTTGCATGATAGCCGAAGGCGGCCGTTCCCGGCCCGTCCGTGGCCGGGCGCGCCAGCCGGGTGGGCCGCAGCAGGGCGTTGTCGTCGCAAACCTCGAACGGGCCGTTCGGATCGGCCCTGTCGACGTAATGGCCTATGGCCAGCGTCGGCAGGTCATCCCCCTCCCACCAGGCGGAGAAGGCGGTGGTCCAGCTGTCGGGCGCGGGCACTGCCCAGCTTTCGGTGACATCGGCAAAGCTGCACTTAGGCCCGCCTTGCAGGACCTGATCCGGGCCGACCCGCAGGACGTAGAGGTCAAGATGGTCGTCCCCGTCGATGTCGATGGGGTAGGCCCCGGTCATGCCGGTGATTGCGGGAAAGGCAGCGCGCGAAAAGCGAAAGTCGCCATCGTTGTGAAGAAGCGTGGCCGGGCTGGTGCCGCCGGCCGCCAAGAGCTCGGGCAGGGTGTCGCCATCGCAGTCAAAGACCGCCAGGCCGCCGCCGACAAAGTGTTCCCAGCCGCCTTCATAGCTGTGCAGAGGCAGGGAGTCCGAGTGATCCTCAAGGCTGGGCTGGGCCGTGAGAGGGGCGGTGGCGGCAAGCAGGGCAAGCAGGGCAAGCAGGGGGAATGGGGTGATATGTTGAGAAAGTGAAAGTAATGACGGTCTATTTGGCCAAATATCCCCATTAAATATCAAAAAAATATTGGTCATGATGTGGCCATCAGCTCCTTGCCGTCGCCCAGAAGCTGGTCGGTGATGGCGGACAGCGCCAGAGCGGTGGCCCCCTGGGCCCAGACCATGTCGCCCCAGGCGTGGATCTCGATCTTGCAGGGGGCGCGGCCCTCGGTCAGGGTCAGGCCCTGCATTTCGGCCAGCACCTCTTCGGCGTAGAGATAGTCGTAGGTCATCCGTTCCCCCGACAGAACGATCAGTTCGGGATCGAAGATCTGGATGACGTTGGACAGGCCGAGCGACAGGTAGCGACCGGCCCGGCGAAAGATGTTCTGGGCGGCGATGTTGCCGGACTTGGCCTCGGCGAAGAGGGTCTCGAGCATCGCCTGCGGGCTTTGCAGGTTCCGACTGGACCGACCCAGCGCGGTCGAGGCTTCGCGGGCCAGGGCATAGTCGGCAAGGTAGGCCTCAAGACAGCCGCGCCGTCCGCAACGGCAAAGCGCCCCGTCAAGTTGCACCTTGGTATGTCCCAGTTCGAGGCCCATCCCGCGCGAGCCGCGAAAGAGGCGGTTGTTCAGGACAACACCCATGCCGACGCCATGTTCGATGGTTACGACAACAAAGTCCGACATGGCCCGCCCGACGCCGAACCACAGTTCGGCGAGGGTCAGCACGTTGGCGTCGTTGTCGATAAGGGCAGGCAGGTTGAACCGCTCTTCTATCACGGCCTTCAGCGCCAAGTTGCGGATCGACAGATGGGGCGACCACAGCACAACGCCGGTTTCGTGATCGACCAGCCCGGACATGCCGACGCCGATGGCGCTGACATCGGACAGGCTGCGCTCGGTCCGGGTCAGCAGCGCCTGCACCAATGCTTCGATCTCTTCGAGGATCTGGTCGGGCGTCTTGCGCATTGGCGGGGTAGGTAGGGTCACTTCGGCCATCATCCGGCCCGCAAAGTCCGTCATTACGGCCGAGTGGCGTTCGTCGGACAGCTTGATCCCGATGACGATGCGGCTTTCTGGCACAACCTCGAGCGCGACGGGGGGGCGACCCCGGGTGGCGTCGCGCGAATCACGCGGTGTGCCTTCGACTTCACGCAAAAGGCCCTGGCTGATCAGGTCAGAGCTGAGCGCGGTGACAGAACCCGCGCTGATATCAAGCGCGCGGGTGATGTCGGCGCGTGCTGCGCGACCGGTGGCGCGGACATGCTCGAACACCTGTTGTCGCAGGGGCTTGGCCTCGGGGCCTGCGCTGGACAGCAGGGGGCCGCAACCGGACGGCGTGCCGTCCGATTCGGAACCCTGTTGATCCAGCTGGTCGTACATAACTTCACGCTCCGAATTATTTCTGCAGGTGCGAAGGTGGAATGCGGGTATTGTTCCTTGACTGCCTAAAGATTTGGCAGCCTGAGGAATGAAATCCCGTCTTTGGGGCGCATGTCCAGAATTTTTATTTTGACAACTGAAGAAATAAGTCGATGCTCTCGTCTCAGGACACAAGTCCACGATTCCATGTTGGGATCGACTTCTGGGAGGAAAGATATGCACAAGGCAATTATCGCCGCCGCGCTGGCGGTGGTCGGTTTCAATTCGGCTGCGATGGCCGAAGGAATGTTGGTCGGGGTTTCCTGGGCGAGCTTTCAGGAAGAGCGTTGGAAGATCGACGAGGCCGCAATGGTCGCGGCCATCGAAGCCAACGGCAACAGCTACGTTTCGGCAGACGCTCAGTCGTCGTCGACCAAGCAGCTTGCTGACGTCGAAGCTTTGATCGCGCAGGGCGTCAATGTCCTCGTGATCAACGCCTGGGACAAGGACGCCATCGGGCCGGCCATCGACGCCGCTGCCGCAGAAGGCATCCCGGTCATCGGCTACGACCGTCTGATCGAAGACGACCGCACCTTCTACCTGACCTTCGACAACGTCGGCGTCGGTCGGATCATCGCTGAATCGGTCATGGCCGTTCAGCCCACCGGCAACTATGCCATCATCAAGGGCGACCCCGGTGATCCGAACGCAGGTTTCCTGCTGCAGGGCATGATGGAAGTCATTGGTGGCGCTGTTGATTCGGGCGACATCACCATCGTTGGCGAGGCCTTCTCGGACAGCTGGAAGCCCGAGAACGCACAGACCAACATGGAGCAGATCCTGACCGCAAACAACAACATGGTTGATGCGGTTCTGTCCCAGAACGACGGCATGGCCGGTGGCGTTGTGGCGGCTCTTTCCGCCCAGGGTCTCGTGATCCCTGTCGGTGGCCAGGACGGTGACCTTGCTGCGATCAACCGTGTTGCCCGTGGCACGCAGACCGTGTCCGTGTGGAAAGACGCTCGTGCCCTTGGTACCGCGGCTGGCGACATTGCCTCGGCTCTGGCTGAAGGCACGATGATGGCCGATATCGAAGGCGCGTCGATGTTCGACGGTGGTGAGCGTGGCATTCCGATCCCCGCCATCCTGCTCGACCCGACCCCGCTGACCCGTAACAACCTGAATGTTGCGATTGATGCAGGTCACATCACCAAGGAGCAGGCTTGCGAAGGCGCCATGGAAGGCGTTGCCGGCTGCTGATCGGGAACTGAAAATGGCCGGCGTCGGGGATATCCCTCGACGCCGGTTGGCCATTTTCAGGACCTTACCTGAAATTGGCGATAAGCGGTCGGGCTTTGCTTTGTGGCAAGGCCCCGCCCATTGTCACTGACCCGCCATTTCGGCGCGGACCTGACCATTGGATATCACCATGACGGACACTTCGACCAAGCCCGCGGCGGCCATTTCAACGACTGGTTCGACCTCGGGGCCAAGCTCCGGACCTCTGACGCGGTTCCTGCGCGCGACCGAAATTGACACCCGCCTTCTGGGCATGATGGGTGCCTTGTTGCTGATCTGGCTGGTGTTCCATTTTTATGGCGTCATCTTCAACGGGTTCGGCGCCTTCCTGACACCGCGCAACCTTTGGAACGTCTCGGTCCAGATGTCGTCCATCGGGATCATGGCGACGGGGATGGTGCTCGTCATCGTGACCCGCAATATCGACCTGTCGGTTGGCGCAATCCTGGGCGTGACCGGCATGGTCATGGGGATCCTGCAGGTCGAAATCCTGCCGCAGTATCTGGGCCTTGGCCATCCGGCGATCTGGGTCATCACCGTCATCGTGGGCATCTGCGTCGGTGGCTGCATCGGCGCCATTCATGGCTGGCTGATCGCCTATCGCGGCATTCCATCCTTTATCGTCACCCTGGGCGGCCTGCTTGTCTGGCGCGGCGCGGCCTTTCTGTCGGCCAACGGCAAGACGATTTCCCCGGTCGATGCGACCTTTACCCTTCTGGGCGGCGGGCCCTACGGCGCGATCGGCGCAGTGGGCAGCTGGACGGTTGGTGTGATCGCCTGCCTTGGTATTCTGGCAGCGCTCTATGCCGGTCGCCAAAGCCGCAAGCGGCATGACTTTCCTGTTCGTCCGATGTGGGCAGAGATTTTCATGGGTCTTTTGGGCTGTGGCCTTGTCATTGGCGCTGTCCTTGTCGTGAACGCCTATCCCTGGCCGCGTGGTATCGTGAATAGCTATATCGAGGCCAACGGCATCGTGCTGGCCGAGGGCGAGACGCTCTTTATCAGCCACGGCTTTGCCTACCCCGTCCTGATCATGCTCACCGTCGCGCTTTTGATGACCCTTCTGGTCAGCCGCACCCGGTTTGGTCGTTATGTCTTTGCCATTGGAGGTAACCCGGAGGCGGCGGCGCTCGCAGGCATCAACGTGCGCTGGATGACGCTGCGGATCTTTGCGCTGATGGGGGCTTTGGCTGGCTTGGCGGCAGTCGTCGCCTCGGCCCGTCTGAACTCAGCCACCAACGCTCTGGGGCTTTTGGACGAACTTTATGTCATCGCCGCTGCGGTCGTCGGGGGCACCAGTCTGGCGGGGGGCGTCGGCACGATTTACGGGGCGATCCTCGGGGCGCTGGTGATGCAAAGCCTGCGGTCCGGGATGGTGTTGATCGGCTTCGACACCGCCGTTCAGCAGATCGTGGTGGGGTCGGTCCTCGTCCTCGCCGTCTATCTCGACAACCTGTATCGCAACAGAGCGAAGTGAGGGGCAGGGCATGAGCACAGAACGCACAGGAACGCCGATGGTCGAGCTGCGCGACATCTCGATCGCCTTCGGGGGGATCAGGGCCGTCGACGGAGTGTCGCTAGACCTTTATCCGGGCGAGGTCGTGGGCCTGCTTGGTCACAACGGGGCCGGCAAGTCGACGTTGATCAAATGCCTGTCGGGGGCCTATCAGGCCGACCACGGCCAGATCTTCATCAATGGGCAAGAGGTCACGATCAACAACCCGCGCGACGCGCGCGAATACAATATCGAGACGATCTACCAGACCCTGGCCCTTGCCGATAACCTTGATGCGGCCTCGAACCTCTTTTTGGGCCGGGAACTGGTGACGGGCGGCGGACTTCTGGACGACGCAAGGATGGAGGCGGAGACCCGCCGCATTCTGGCCCGCCTCAACCCCAACTTCAAAAAGTTCAAGGACCCGGTCAGCGCCCTGTCCGGTGGTCAGCGGCAGTCGGTGGCCATTGCGCGGGCGGTCTACTTCAACGCCAAGATCCTGATCATGGACGAGCCGACGGCCGCCCTTGGTCCGCAGGAAACCCAGATGGTGGCCGAGCTTATTCACGAGCTGAAGCGTGATGGGCTTGGCATCTTTTTGATCGACCACGATGTGCATGCCGTAAAGCAGCTGTGCGACCGGGCGGCGGTCATGAAGAATGGCCAGCTGGTAGGCGTGGTCAAGGTCGACGAAGTGACCGAAGACGACCTTCTGGCGATGATCATCCTTGGAAAGAAGCCAGAACATCTGGCTGCCTGAATAATTGGGGCGAAAATGGCGACCTATATCGGCCTGGACCTTGGGACGTCGTCCTTAAAGGCGATTCTGATCGACGAAGATGAGACTGTCCTGGCAGAGCATACCGTGCCCCTGTCGGTGCAGCGTCCCCATGACGGCTGGTCCGAACAAGACCCGGCCAGCTGGGCCGCTGCGGCGGATGCGGCGCTTGCCGCCCTTGCGGGCAAGGCCGATTGCAGCGCCCTTGCCGGGATCGGACTGTCGGGCCACATGCATGGTGCGACGCTGCTGGACGCCGAAGACCGGGTGTTGCGGCCCTGCATGCTGTGGAACGATACCCGCAGCGCGGCGCAGGCGGCCCGGATGGATGCCGATCCTCGCTACCGCGCCATCACCGGCAATATCGTCTTTCCCGGCTTTACCGCACCCAAGGTCGAATGGGTCCGCGAGACTGAGCCGGAGGTCTTTGAAAAGATCGCCAAAGTCCTGCTGCCAAAGGATTATCTACGCCTGCATCTTACCGGTGGCCATGTGACCGAGATGTCGGATGCGGCGGGGACAGCCTGGTTTGACACCGGCGCGCGGGACTGGTCCGACGCCTTGCTGGCCGACTGTCGCCTGTCGCGGGCGCAGATGCCCAGCCTTGTCGAAGGCTCTGCCGTTTCCGGCAGGCTCCGGGGTGGCTTTGGCCTGCCGCAGGTGCCTGTCGCGGGCGGGGCCGGGGACAATGCGGCGGCAGCCATCGGGGCGGGGGTGGTTCAGGATGGCACGGCCTTCCTGTCGCTTGGCACCTCGGGCGTGCTTTTCGCGGCCAACGATGGCTACCGGCCCGATCCGGCAACTGCCGTCCACACGTTCTGCCATGCGGTACCGGGAACATGGCACCAGATGGGTGTGATTCTGGCGGCGACAGACGCGCTTGAGTGGCTGTCCCGCCTGACCGGGCAAACGGCAGCTGATCTGACGCGGGACCTCGGGCCCTTTCAGGCACCTGGCCGCACCCTGTTTCTGCCCTATCTTGGCGGAGAGCGGACGCCGCACAACAATGCCGCCATCCGGGGGCAATTCCTGCATCTGGACCACGCGACCGACGCCAAGGCGGCGACGCGAGCGGTGCTGGAAGGGGTCGCCTATGCCTTTGCCGACAGCCGCGATGCGCTGGCGGCCACGGGCACGACGATCCGGCAGGCGCTGGCCATCGGGGGCGGGGCGAAATCAGCCTATTGGCTTGAGGTACTGGCCACGACCTTGGGCTTTGCATTGGATGTGCCGCGGGCGGGCGACTTTGGCGCGGCCCTTGGCGCGGCGCGTCTGGGGCGCATGGCCGCAACCGGGGCAGGGGCAGAGATCGCCACTACCCCACCCATCGAGCGCACTGTCACACCGGATGCCGGACTGACCGCGGCCTTTGCCGAGGGCCACGCCCGCTACCGGGACAGCTATCAGGCCCTGAAGGGCCTACACTAGAAAGGGATTGAGGACATGACAGACTTTTTTGGGGGCATTCAGCCCGTCGTCTATGAGGGGCCGGACGCCCAAAGTGACTTTGCCTTTCGCCACTACAATCCCGACGAAATGGTCATGGGCAAGCGGATGGCGGACCATCTGCGCTTTGCCATCGCCTATTGGCACTCCTTTGCGTGGCAGGGGGGCGACCCCTTTGGCGGGCAGACTTTTGAACGGCCCTGGTTTGGCGACACGATGGACCTTGCCCGGCTGAAGGCCGATGTGGCGTTCGAGATGTTCACCATCCTGGGTGCGCCCTACTTTTGCTTTCACGATGCGGACGTCCGCCCGGAAGGGGCTGATTTTGCAGAGAATACCCGTAATCTGCGCGGCATCACCGATTATTTCCAGGGCAAGATGGAAGAGACCGGGGTCAAGCTGCTTTGGGGCACGGCGAACCTGTTTTCGCACCGGCGCTATATGTCGGGGGCGGCCACCAACCCCGACCCGGAGGTCTTTGCCTTTGCTGCGGCCACCATCAAGACCTGCATGGATGCCACACACCAGCTGGGTGGCGAAAACTATGTGCTGTGGGGCGGGCGTGAAGGCTACGAGACACTGCTGAACACCGACATGGGCCGCGAACGCCAGCAGGCTGGCCGGATGTTGCAGATGGTTGTCGATTACAAGCACAAGATCGGCTTTGACGGGACCATCCTGATCGAGCCCAAGCCGCAGGAACCGACCAAGCACCAATACGACTATGATGTCGCGACCGTCTATGGGTTCCTCAAGGATTTCGGCCTTGAGGGTGAGGTCAAGGTCAACATCGAACAGGGCCATGCCATTCTGGCGGGGCATTCGTTCGAACATGAGCTGGCGCTGGCGCGGGAGCTGGGGATTTTCGGTTCGATCGACATGAACCGTAATGATTACCAATCCGGCTGGGACACCGACCAGTTCCCCAACAATGTGCCCGAAATGGCGCTGGCCTATTACGAGGTTCTGCGGGCAGGCGGGTTCAAGACCGGGGGCACCAACTTTGACGCCAAGCTGCGGCGCCAGTCGCTGGACCCGGAGGACCTGATCCTGGCCCATGTCGGTGGCATGGATGCCTGTGCGGCGGGATTGAAGGCGGCAGCGGCGATGCTGGAGGACGGCAAGCTCGAAGAAGCGCGCGCGGCGCGCTATGCCGGTTGGGAGACCTCGGGCTACCTCGACAGTGATCTTGCCGCGCTGACGGCCGAGGTCGAGGCAAAGGGCATCAATCCCGCGCCCCGGTCCGGCCGGCAGGAGCGGTTGGAGAACCTCGTTAACCGCTATCTCTGAAGCGTCGGTGCGGGCCCCTTTGGGGGTCCGCCTCCGGCGGGAGTATTTGAGACAAAGCGAAGGGCCCGGAGGCCATTTAGCGGCTGGTGGCGCGGATCAGGGGCCGTTCTTGGCCTCGCGCTGCAGTTCGCTGGTGAGGTTCGGGTTGTAGAACATGGTGGCGGACCTGTCCGGCAAAGCGTTTCTTTCCTTGAGCCATTGCAGAATGTCCTGTCCTGACATGGGATGGGCGCAGAGGTAGCCCTGGATCGCGGTGCAGCCAAGCGCCCGTAGGACGTCCCGCTCGGCGGTGGTTTCCACGCCTTCGGCCAGCACCTCTAGCCCGAAGCGGCCGGCCAGGTCGATCACCGCCTCTGCGATGACCCTGGAGTCTTCGTCCTGGTCGATGTCGCGCACGAGGGACTGATCCATCTTGATCCGTTGTACGGGGAAGCGCCGTAGCGAGCCGATGGCGCTGTGACCGGTGCCAAAGTCGTCCAGTTCAATTGCGAAGCCAGAATTGGCGAGCTTATGAATGGTTTCGCCGGCCTGTGCGGCCCTTTCGTCGAGAAGGGTGGTTTCCAGGATCTCGAACCTGAGGTGGGCGGGGCTGAGGCCAAAAGCCTCGACCTGCCGGACGATCCTTGGGTGCAGGGTCGCATCGGCCAGTTGGGCGCTGGAAATGTTCAGGCTGACCTTTGGCGCGTCGACACCGGCGCCGACGAGTGTCCGGATGAACCCGAGGCTTTGCGTCAGGACGGTGGCATCGATGTCGGGGATCAACCCGGCCTCTTCTGCTGCCGGAAGGAAGGTGGCGGCGTTTAGAAGCCCGCGATCGGGGTGTTGCCACCGGGCCAGTGCCTCGAACCCCAGGACGCGGGACCCGTCAATGCTGAGCTGTGGCTGGAAATACGGGATGATCTGCCCTGCGTTCAGGGCCGCCCGGATCTGTTGTGCCAGCAAGGCGTTCGAAACCGTGCCGTGCCGCATGTTGGCGCAAAACAGTTCCGAGCGGTTTCGTCCCCCCCGCTTTCCCAGGTTCAGCGCAATGTCAGCGTCCGAGACGGTCTGTTCGAAACTATGTGCAGACCCCAGATCCCAGGTGGCCACCCCGACGCTGGCGCCGACAAGGCACTGCCTGCCCCGGTAGAGGATCGGGCGGGCAATGTCGTGTCGGATCCAGTCTGCGATCGAGATGAGTTGTTCATCCGTCAGCCTTGTTTGCATCAGAACGAGGAACTCGTCACCGCCGATCCGGGCGACGACATCGCGGTGGCGGACATGCATGCGCAGCCGGTCCCCCACCTTAGACAGAACATGGTCGCCGGCATCGTGCCCAAGCGCATCGTTGATCGACTTGAACCGGTCGAGATCGAGGTGCAGCACGGCCAGCCTTTCCTGTGCTGTCAATTCGGCTGCGGCGGCGGCAAGAAAGCTCGAGACGCCCCGCCGGTTCAGAAGGCCGGTCAGGACGTCGGTCTCGGCGGCCATCTCAAGCTGGTGCTGCTTGCGTTTTATGTCGGTGATATCGACCCGGATACCGACCCGTACGCCATCGGGTGTCCGACGTTCCACGATCCGCAGCCAGCGCCCATCGGTCAGGAGTTGTTCGACCGTCGCACTTTGATCCAGGTGGCGGGCCGTCCGCTCCTGCAACCAGGCCTCTTCCCGACCGACGGCCTCTGCGTATTGGCCGTTTTCAAGGCCGTAGCGCAGAATATCCTCAAACCTTGCGCCGGGGATCATGGCGGGGGCACTGAGGGCGTAAATCTCGCGGTAGCGGCTGTTGCAGACGATGAGCCGATCGTCCTTGTCATAGTGGACAAAGCCGTCGGGCAAGGTTTCGACCGCGTCGATCAGCGTATTTGCAGCGTTGCGGGCGGCCCGTCGGGCTGATTGCAAGGCCGTGGCATCGACCCCCTGTGCCAGGACGACCGAAGGGGGGCCGGGGTCGAGAGACAGCCCAAGCTCTGCCTCGTAGGCGGTGCCGTCCTTGCGACGGTAGGTCAGCGTCAGGGGAACCGAGGCGACCTGCCCCAGGATCAGCGGAGCCAGCCGATCCTGCAGATCGCGGATGTCATGATCTGGACAGATGTCGGCAAGGGTCAGCCTGGCCAGTTCACCAGCGTCATATTGCAGGTTGGTGCGCGAGTGCCGGTTGGTGAGAACAATCCGAAGGGTGTCCGCATCGAAGGCCATCGCCTCACCGGGTGAGGTTTCAAAGGCGTGTTGCAGCAAGAAGCTGGAGATCGTTGGGTCTGACATACATGGTCCAGGCTGGGCCAAATGACCCGAGTGAGTGGCCTGATGATGATGCCGTCGCGGTCTTTATCAACGGGTAAAGAGTATCGGTAAAGGACCGGTGCCGGGGGCTGTAAATCTGTAGCCTTTTAGGAAGTGCCTCTACCCAAAGTTGTTTCGGACGGGGCCGCTGCGGCCGCCCCTATCTGATCCGTGTGTCTAGGTGCCGTTGTCAGATGCCTTCATCCTGGAAAAAGCCGTAGCGCCCGCCGTGAAACACCAAAGGCTCGGCCCCACTGTGATGTGCCCGTATCACCCGTCCCACGACGATCACATGGTCGCCGGCGTCGTGGGTTGCCTCGAGATTACATTCAAAACACGCCGCAACCCCGTTGATCAGGGGCACGCCCTGTGGGCTTGTCACCCAGTCAAGATCATTGAAGGCGGTCTTGGACCGGGTAAACGCCTCGCAAATGGCCTTTTGGCTTTGGTCGAGGATATGGATCGCGAAACGCGGCGCGTGGGCGAAATGCACAAAGCGGTGCGAGGCTTTGGCGGGTGACCACAGCACTAGCGGCGGGTCAAGGGACACGCTGGCAAAGCTGTTGGCGGTGATCCCGACCGGGCCTTCGGGCGTATCGGTGGTCACGACCGTGACCCCGGTGGCAAAGGCCCCCAGCGCGTTGCGGAACGCCCGGGCGTCGTCCTGCGGCGAAAACTGTGTTCCGGGGGCGATCGAAATCTCGTCCATTAGGCGACCTCATGGCCAAGTGCGGCCTCGTAAAGGGTGAACCACGTTTGCCGGTCCATCGCGACCTTGAGCGCGTCTGACAAAGTGGCGATCCGGCTTAGGGTGTTGGTGCCCATGACCGGAAGAATGCCTGCAGGATGGGCCAAGAGCCATGCCACCGCTACCGCTGCCGCGTCGACATCGTGCAGCTGTGCGATCTCGCGCAGCTTCTGTGTCACACCAGGGCGGCTTTCGGCCATCAGATGGCCGCCGCCAAGCGGGGACCATGCCATGATCGGCTTGGCCTGTTCATGCAGGAAGGCGACGTCCCCGTTGGTGAAGGGGTCAAGGGCGGTCAGGCTGAGTTCGATCTGGTTGGTGGCAAGAGGTGTTTCCATGCGCGATTGCAGCAGCTTCCAGTCCCAGGGGCGAAAGTTGGACACGCCAACCGCGCCGACCTTGCCGCTTTGGACCAGATCATCAAGAGTGCGGCCCGTCTCTTCGGGGCGCATCAAGGGATCGGGGCGGTGGATCAGCAAAAGGTCGATCTGGTCGATGGCCATCAGCGACAGCGATGTATCGACCGAGGATTCGATATGGGCGCGCGAGGTGTCATAGTGCTTGACCCGTGCGCCCGCGTGGCGTCCTGCATCCACCACGATGTCGCATTTCGTTACGATCTCGACCTGCGACTTGAGTGCGGGGGCGGCCCGGAAAGCGGCGCCGAGGATCTCTTCGGCCATGTAGCCGCCGTAGATGTCGGCCTGATCGAGCGTCGTGATGCCCTGGGCCAGGCAGCTTTCGACCTTGGCCTGAACATGGGCGGCAGAGGTGTCGGGGTCGTCGCCCAGCCGCCACATGCCATAGACGATGCGGGACAGATCAACGCCGCCGCCCAGTGTTACACGTTCCATCATCAGCGGCGGTCTCCTGTGCCCAGAGGGGTCTGGGGTGTTGTCGCGGGCACGCGCCCGTATGCATGGGGAAGCGAGCAGGTCTTGAGTTCGGGCATTACCCGGGTTCCGAAATGGACAGCTTCGTCGATATGCGGATAGCCAGAAAAGATGAAGGCCCGGATGCCCATCTTGCGGTAGGCCTCTATCTCGGACAAGACCTGATCGGTCGACCCGACAAGGGCCGCCCCGCAGCCCGACCGGGCCCGTCCGATCCCGGTCCATAGGTGCGGCTCCACATAGCCGAACTTGTCCGCCAGCTCCCGCGCCTTGGCCTGATGGGCGACGCCAAGCGAGATGGAATCATGTGCCCTGTCGCGGATCATCTTGCCGCAGTCGTCATCCAGTTTGCTGACCAGATGTTCGGCGTATTCCCGTGCCTCGGCCTCGGTGTCGCGCACGATCATATGGACCCGCAGACCATAGTCGAGGGTTCGGCCGTGCGCCTCGGCCCTTGCGTGCACATCGCGCATGCGCTGGGCGATCTGTTCCTTGGGTTCGGGCCACATCAGGTAGACGTCGCATTGCGCCCCGCAAAGCTCGAGCGCGGGTGGGGAATAGCCGCCAAAGTAGAGCAGGGGCCCGCCGTTGTGCTGGTAGGGGCGGGCCGGGTCGGTGGAAAGGCCGTGAAACTGGTAGACCTCGCCATCGAAATCGACGGTGTCGCGGGTCCAGCACTGGCGCAGGATCTCGACCACCTCATGCGACCGCTTGTAGCGAAAGGCGCTGTCGGCCACTTCGCCCGGAAAATCCGAGGAGATGACGTTGAGCGTCAGCCGCCCTTGCAACATATGGTCGAGCGTGGCGACCGTGCGGGCCAGCATGATGGGCTGCATCTCACCGCAGCGGATCGCGGCGAGAAAGTTGATGTCGGTTGTCAGCTGGCTCATCGCGGCGACGAAGGACAGGGTGTCCTGACCGACCTGATAGGACGACGGCGCCAGCACATTGCGAAAGCCTTGCGCCTCGGCCGTCTGGACGATGTCGCGGCAATGGGCAAAGGACGATCGCAGGTCGCCGTCCGGCACCCCTAGAAAGGCGTAATCGTCTGAACACAGGGCGGAAAACCACGACACTTCCAGGGCGTCCAGGTCGGCGCTTGTTACCGGTACGACAGTCATGAAGCCCTCCCACAGGATCGCATTTATTGGACTTGCGTAGCACCTCGGCATGTGTGCATCAATACTGTATCAATTGCGGGGCACATCGAGGGGAACGGCGGTGCAGGACGACTTGGACAGGCCGCTGGCCTTGGCCTCGAAGGCCGCTTTGCCAAAATATGTCCGCATCTCCGAGCGCCTGATCCGCGACATCGCGGCAGGCCGGCTGACCGACGGGGCCCGGTTGCCGCCCGAACGCGAGATGGCAGTAGAGTTGGGCGCTTCAGTCGGGACCTTGCGCAAGGCGCTTGCCGATCTGGCGGACAAGGGGCTGTTGGAGCGTATCCAGGGCTCTGGCAACTATGTCCGGCAACGCCCCGAAGCAGCGTCGGTCTACGCATTCTTCCGGCTGGAGCGTCCCGAGGGGGGCGGCTTGCCGACGGCCCTATTGCTGTCGGTCAAGACGATGGCCAAGCCTGCCGACATTCCCGCCTTTGGGACATCGTCCCTTGGGCACCGCATTCGGCGCTTGCGGATGCTGGATGACGCGGTCGTGGCGCTTGAGGAAATCTGGCTCGACGGTGGCTGCGCCAAGCGCATCGTAGCCGAGGATCTGTCGGAGTCGCTGTACCTCTACTACCGCGATGACCTTGGCCTTGTCGTCAGCCGGGTCGAGGACCGGATCGGGATGGAGACCGTCCCAGACTGGGCCGACGAAAGGTTCGCCCCCGTGGCCGGAGCGCCCTGTGCCCATATCGAACGGCTTAGCTGGGCAGGGGATGGTCCGGCGATCGAGTATTCGCGCAATTGGTTCGATAAAGACCAGGCAAAGTATATTTGCCGCATGGGAAGAGGCTAAAATATTGCAAAATGTAAATTATGGATTGGTCGGTTGCGGCATGATGGGGCAAGAGCACATCCGCAATATTGCCCTTTTGCCGGGGGCCCGGATCACGGTTGTCTACGATCCCGTCACCGCCCTTGCCGAACATGCCGCCGCTATGGCGGGCGGGGCGCGGGTGGCCTCGTCGCTGGCCGACCTGCTGTCGCAGCCCGACCTTGATGCGCTTGTCGTCGTCAGCCCCAACCACGTTCACGTCAGCCAGATGCGCGAGATTGCCGCGACCCGTCCCTTGCCTTTGCTGATGGAAAAGCCGCTTTATACCGACCCTGCGGACGCGGCTTTCGTGGCGTCGCTCAAGGACAGCTATCCCGCGCCGATCTGGGTGGCGATGGAATATCGCTACATGCCCCCGATGACCGCCATGATCGAGGCGGCGGATGAGGCGACGGGCGGCATCAGGATGTTGACCATCCGCGAACACCGCTTTCCCTTCCTGCCCAAGATCGGGGACTGGAACCGGTTCAACAGCCAAACGGGCGGCACCATGGTCGAGAAGTGCTGCCATTTCTTTGACCTGATGCGGGTCATGCTGCACAGCGACCCGGTCCGGGTCATGGCCAGCGCCGGGCAGGGGGTGAACCACCTTGAGGAAGAGATTGGTGGCAAGAGCCCGGACATCTGGGACCACGGCTATGTCCTTCTGGACTTTGCCAATGGTGCGCGGGCCATGCTGGAGCTTTGCATGTTCGCCGAAGGCAGCCGATATCAGGAAGAGGTGAGCGCGGTGGGGCCGGATGGCAAGATCGAGTGTTTCATCCCCGGTCCGGGCCGGTTCTGGCCGCAGAGCCTTGGCCCCGCGCCCTTGCCCCAGCTCGTGATCAGCCCGCGCAACCCCAAGGGACCTATGCATCAGGACATCCCCGTCGATCCTGCCTTGTTGACAGCCGGGGACCACAACGGATCGACCTTCTACCAGCACCAGAAGTTCAATGCCGTGGTGCGGGGCGAAGGCGAGGTTGAGGTGACGTTGCATGATGGTGCGATGGCCGTGGCCATAGGTATCGCAGCGCAAGACTCCGCCCGAACGGGGCAGGCGGTCCGCCTCTGACATCGTGGTCAGAGGAGAACCGGGGCGCAAAGTCAGATATCGAAAAAGACCGTTTCGTCAGGGCCTTGCAGGTGGATGTCGAACCGGTAGGCCCGGTCCCCGATCTTGCGGGCCAGCAGGGTCGGCACACGGCTCTGATGCTCGATCCGGGTCAGGATCGGGTCAACGGCATTCGCTTCGGCCTCATCCTCGAAATAGATGCGGGTGTGCAGGCCGATGTTGATGCCCCGCGCCACCACCCAGGCGGTGATATGGGGGGCTTGCAGGCGGCCATCGGGCCAGGGCACCTGACCGGGCTTGACCGTTTCAAAGTGAAACTCTCCCGTCTCCATGTCCCCCGGACTGCGGCCCCAGCCGGTAAAGTTCGGGTCCGCCACGCCGCGGGTTTCCTTGGGCGAGGGGTAGAGGCCTGCGGCATCGGCCTGCCAGACCTCGATCATCGCGTCCTTCAAGACGCTGCCCATGCCGTCGAACACGGCGCCGGTCACGGTGATCTCGGTCCCCTTGACCGGGCCGGTTTTCATCGAGGTGCCCAGATCGCCGCCATAAATGCCGATCCCGGTAAAGTTGGGGGTGCAACCGATATGGACGTAAGGGCCTGCCGTTTGGGACGGGCTTTCCTTGAGGTAAGACAATGGTTGGGTCATCACACACCCTCCTGACGGTTTTCAAAGAACGACTGCCGCGCCCCGCGCAGGACTATGTCGAACTTGTAGGCAAGGGCGTCCATCGGGACGGTCCGGTTCATGTCGAGGGGGGCGATCAGGGTCTTGATCGCTTCGGGGTTGCTCACAGCCCCAAGGATCGGGCAGCGCCAGATCAGCGGGTCGCCCTCGAAATACATCTGGGTGATCAGGCGCTGGGCAAAGGCCTGCCCAAAGATGCTGAAGTGAATATGGGCGGGCCGCCAGTCATTCATGCCGTTGGGCCAGGGGTAGGCGCCGGGGTGGATGGTGCGAAACTCGTAATGGCCCTCGGCGTCGGTGATCACCCGGCCGCAGCCACCAAAATTGGGGTCGAGCGCGGCAAGATAGCTTTCCTTCTTGTGCCTGTAGCGGCCACCTGCATTGGCCTGCCACACCTCGACAAGGGCGCCGGGCACGCCGCGCCCGTTTTCGTCAAGGACCCTGCCATGCACCATGATGCGCGGTCCGATCGCCTCTTCTCCGGGGCGGGCGTAGTTCAGGATCAGGTCGTTATCGAGCTTGCCCAATATGTTATGGCCAAAGACCGGCCCCGTCTCTTCGCTGATCGAGGTTGGAAAGCTGAGAAGCGCGGCCTGCGGTGACCGTTTGATCGTGGTCTTGTAGGGGGGGTAAAGGCCGGGCGGCTGCCAGCCCCGGTCGCGCACATGATACCCGTTGGACATGCTACTCTCCCTTCATTTCCGAATAGGTCTGTTTGGCAAGCTTGATGGCATGATTGGCCTTGGGCACGCCTGCGTAGACGGCCACATGCAGAAAAGCCTGCATCACATCCTCGGGGCTAGCGCCGGTGTTGGCGCTGGCGCGGATGTGCATCGGGATTTCCTCGAAATTGCCAGTGGCGGCCAGCAGGGCCAGGGTCAGCATGGACCTTTCGCGCCGGCTGATGGTGTCGTCTGACCAGAGCGTGCCCCAAGCACCCTCGGTGATGAGGGTCTGAAAGGGCGCATCGAACGGCGTCTTGGCCGCCTCGGCCCGGTCGACATGGGCGTCGCCCAGAACCTCGCGCCGGGTCTTCATGCCCTCGGCCATCCTGTCGGTCATCCTGCGCTCCTTCGATAAGGCGACTGGCCCTCAGTAGGGCAGCCCCACGTAATTCTCGGCCATGGCCTTCTGCGCGGCCTCATTTGACCGCAGAAACTCAAGCTCGGCCACCTGCATCTTGAGGTCAAATTCGCTTTGATCGGGATAGCGATGCATGAGTGAGCTGAACCACCAGCTGAACCTTTCGGCCTTCCACACCCGAGCGAGCGCCTTTTGCGAGTAGCTGTCAATCCCGGCGGGATCGCCCGTCTCGTAGAACTGGCGCAGGCCGTTGTAGAGGTAGTGGACATCGGAGGCGGCGGTGTTCAGCCCCTTGGCCCCGGTGGGGGGCACGATATGGGCGGCGTCCCCGCACAGAAACAGGCCGCCCCATTGCATCGGTTCGGTCACAAAGGACCGCAGGGGGGCGATGGATTTTTCGATGCTGGGGCCGGTGACAAGTCGGTCCGCCTGATCGGCGGGGATCCGGCGCTTCAGCTCTTGCCAGAAGGCCGCGTCGGACCAATCCTCGGGTTTGTCGCTAAGCGAGCATTGGATGTAGTAGCGGCTGAGGTTCTCGTTGCGCATCGAGCACAAGGCAAAGCCGCGCGGCGAATTGGCGTAGATCAGTTCGTGATTGACAGGCGGCGTTTGGGACAGGATGCCAAGCCAGCCAAAGGGATAGACCTTTTCATACTCGCGCCGTTGATCGACCGGGATGGTTTGGCGACTGACACCGTGGAAGCCATCGCAACCGGTGATGAAATCACAGTCGATGCGGTGATCCTCGCCGTCGGCGGTAAAGGTGACATAGGGGGTGTCGGTCTTGGCATCATGGATTGTGACGGCATCGACCTCGAAAACGATCTTGCCATTGGCGGCCTCGCGCGCCTCGTAAAGGTCGCGGGTCACTTCGGTCTGGCCGTAGACCATCACGCTTTCGCCGGTGTGCTGTTGAAAGTCGATGCGGAACATCTCGTCGCCATAAGAGATCAGGGTGCCGTCATGGGCAAAGCCCTCACGCTCCATCCGGCCGGCCACTCCGGCCTCTCGGATCAGGCCAAGCAAGCCGCGTTCCAGCACGCCCGCCCGGATGCGCGACAGGACGTAGTCCTTGGTCTTGCGCTCCAGCACGACACTGTCGATGCCGCGCACATGCAAAAGTTGGGACAACAATAGCCCCGATGGCCCGCCGCCGATGATCACGACCTGAGTTTTCACCTAGACCTCCCTGTGGTGGATAGAATTTACTATTCCATTCAGGGCAAGTAAAATGACAAAATATCCTTATTGCTTGCCATCTTGGAAAGCAAATGGACCGCCGTATCAAGTTTCGTCATCTGGACGCCTTCGTCGCCATCGCCCGGGCCAAAAGCCTCAAGCGGGGTGCCCTTCAGATCAACCTGAGCCAGCCCGCGATGTCCAAAACCCTCAAGGACCTTGAAGACATCCTGGGCACGACCCTGATGGAGCGGGACCGCTCTGGCGTGCGCCTGACCGCGCAGGGAGAGGTGTTCCTGCACTATGCCGAGCAGAGCATTGCGGCCCTGCAACATGGTCTCACCAATATCGAAAGCCTTGGCAAAGGCACCGCCGTTCCGCTGTCGGTCGGGGCGATGCCCTCGGTCGCGGCGCAGTTCCTGCCCGAGGCGATGGCCGAATTTCGCGACATTTCGCCCGATACGGTGCTGCATATCGAAGAGGGGCCGCACAGCTTTCTGGTGGACCGGTTGCGGCGCGGGGCGCTGGATCTGGCGGTGGGGCGGTTGGGCCTGCCCGAGACGATGGTGGGGCTGACCTTTACCCAGCTCTATTCCGAAAGCGTCGTTTTTGCCGTGGCGCCGGACCATCCGCTGGTCGGCAATCCCGATCTGATGGCGATCAACGATCACCTTGTCGTCTATCCCCCAAAGGATGCCGCCATCCGGCCCCTTGTCGCCCGGTTCCTGATCAGTCAGGGCGTGGCGCTGTATGACCGGCGGATCGAAAGCACGTCGATGGCCATCGGGCGGGCGCTGGCGCTGGGGCCGGGCCGGGCGGTCTGGGTGATCTCGCGCGGGGTGGTGGCGGCGGATGTGGCGGCCGGGCATCTGACCATCCTTGATATTGATACTTCGCCCACCGCTGGCCCAGTGGGGATCATGTCGCGTGCAGATGCAGACCTGTCGGCGGCGGCGCGCCTGTTCAGCCGGATTCTGAAAGACAGGGGCGAGGCGCATGGCAACCCGGCAGGGTTGTGACGCGTGACGAAATTAATTGCTATGCATGTGAACAATTAATTTATATAACAAAGTCGAAGTGAGGACGACGGCAGGGGGCTGGAATGCCAGAGGGCGGCTTTACCGCGGATGTGATCCGCATGGAACGCGACGGCGCGCTGGCGATCCTGATATTTGACCGTCCGGCCAAGCGCAATGCGATGAACGACGACCTTGTCGATGCATTGGATGCGTTTTTCTCAAACATTCCCAAGGATGTACGGGCTGTGGTCCTGTATGGTGAGGGTGGGCATTTCTGCTCGGGCCTTGATCTGTCAGAGCATCGCCACCGTTCACCCGAAGAGACGGTCTACCATTCGCGCAATTGGCACCGTGTTGCCGACCTGATTGAATTTGGCGGCGTGCCGGTGGTGGCCGCCCTGACCGGCGCTGTGATTGGTGGCGGGCTTGAGATCGCGGCAGCCGCCCATGTGCGGGTGGCAGAGCCATCTGTCCGGTTCCAACTGCCCGAAGGGCGGCGCGGCATCTTTGTCGGCGGTGGCGCCACGGTGCGTGTTGGTCGTCTGCTTGGCCCCGATCGCATGCGCGAGATGATGTTGACCGGGCGCAGCTACGGCGCTGAGGAAGGGGTGACCCTTGGCCTTGCGCATTATGCAGTAGGCGAGGGGGAGGCTCTGGCCAAGGCCAAAGAGCTTGCCTTGCGGATCGCAGAGAACGCGCCCTTCTCCAACTATCTGATGATTAACGCGATCTCGCGGATCAACGACATGTCGCGCAGCGATGGCCTGTTCATGGAAAGCCTGTCGGCCGCCATGTCCCAGACCACCCCTGATGCGACGGAGGGTTTACAAGCCTTTCTGGAAAAGCGACCACCTAGTTTCAGGTGAGCAGAGGGCAGGGAGAGCCCTTTTGTAAAAGTATCTGCAACGTCTATAAAACGATCCTTGGGAGGTTACCATGAAGAGATGGACCCTACTTTCGACCATCGCAGCAGGTGCGATGGCGCTTTCGGCCCTGCCGGTCGCAGCACAGGAAGTGACCCTGCGCCTGCACCAGTTCCTGCCGCCGATGTCGACTATACCTGCCCAGATCCTTGTGCCTTGGGGCGAAGGCCTGACCGAAGCGTCGGACGGTCGCATCGTTGTCCAGCACTTTGACGCCATGTCCCTTGGCGGTCGCCCCGGCGACCTGCTGGATCAGGCGCGCGACGGTGTTGTCGATCTGTCGATGACGCTGGTGGGCTATACCCCCGGCCGCTTCCCCCGCAGCGAAGTCTTTGAACTGCCCTTCATGATGACCGACCCTGTCGCCACGGCTCTGGCCTTCTGGCAGATGGTCGAGTCTGACTTTCAGGACAGTGAATACGCCGATGTGAAGATCCTTGGCGCATGGGTCCATGGCCCCGGCGTGATCCACACCGCGGACCCGGTCAACAGCCTTGAGGATATGCAGGGCAAGACCGTGCGCGGACCGACCCGCGTCATCAATGACCTGCTGTCCGAGCTTGGGGCGACCTCTGTCGGCATGCCGCTGCCCGCTGTCCCCGAAGCGCTGTCCAAGGGTGTCATCAACGGCACCGTGATCCCGTGGGAGGTCACGCCTTCGGTGCGTCTGACCGAGCTTGTCACCAACCACACCGAGTTCTCGGGGGCAGAGGCGCTTTACACAGCGACCATCGTTCTGGCGATGAACAAAGACCGCTACGAGGCGCTTCCCAATGATCTGCGGGCAATCCTGGACGAGCAGTCGGGCGCGGCGCTGTCCACTTTTGCCGCCCAGGTCATGTATGACTACGACGCCCCCGGTCGGGACATCGCGGTCGCCGCTGGCAACAACATCATCACGCTGGACGAGGCTGAAGTTGCCCGCTGGAAAGAGGCCTCCTTGCCGGTCATCGCCCGCTGGGTGGACGAGATGACCGCCCAAGGCATCGACGGTCAGGCCCTGATCGACGAAGCCCGCGAGCGGATCGCGGCCAACTCGGCCATGTAAGAGCGCCAGTGTCACGGCCACCCGAGGTTGGCCCGACCCTGGCGACGGACCGGGCGCTGCTGGCGCCCGGTCGACCCTCAACCCCTTCGAAAGCATGGACATGTACAGCCTTCTGACCAAAGTGGCGGATTTCATTGCCCGCACGATGGCCTATGTCGGCGGCGCGACGCTGATCGCACTGGTGGTGATGATCTGCATCTCAATCGCGGGGCGGACCCTTGTGCCCTTTGGGCTCAGCCCGGTGAAGGGCGATTTTGAATGGATCGAGATCGGCGTCGGTTTTGCCATTTTTGCCTTTCTGCCCTGGTGCCAGTTGCAGCGGGGCCATGCGGCGGTCGACCTGTTCGAGCCGGTCTTTCCCAAGGCGATGAACCGCGTCATCGACGTGATCGTCGACATCGGCATGTTTGCGGCCGCCACCATCATAGCCTGGCGGCTGTGGCTGGGCATGCTGGACAAGCAGCGCTACGGCGAGACGACGTTCATCCTGCAATTCCCAGTCTGGACCGCCTATGCGGCCGGACTTGTCGGGGCGGTGGCCTTTGCGGCCGTCAGCCTTTACTGCGTCATTCGTTCAGGCCGCCGACTGGTGTTGCCGCGGCGTGAGGGTGAACATGTCTAACATCGAACTGGCGATCTGGTCCTTTCCGGTCCTATTGTTCCTGATCTTCTTGCGCATTCCCATCGCGCTGGCGATGTTGGCCGTGGGCTTTGGCGGCACGTTCCTTGTGACGGGCACGCCCAATATGACGCTCAACCAGCTCAAGAACCTGACGTTTGGTACGTTCTCAAGCTATTCGCTGTCGATCATCCCCCTGTTCCTGCTGATGGGCCAGTTTGCGACGCTGTCGGGCATGTCGGCCTCGCTGTTCCGGGCAGCGGAAAGCTTTCTTGGCCATCGCAAGGGCGGGGTGGCGATGTCAGCCATCGGCGCCTGTGCCGGTTTCGGCGCGATCTGCGGATCATCGCTCGCCACGGCGGCCACGATGGGGCAGGTGGCTTTGCCCGAGTTGCGGCGCTACGGCTACCCCGGATCGCTGGCCACTGGTGCGCTGGCGGCAGGGGGCACCCTTGGCATCCTGATCCCGCCTTCGGTCATTCTGGTGATCTATGCCATCCTGACTGAACAGAACATTGCCAAACTGTTCGTGGCCGCGATGATCCCCGGCATTCTGGCAGCACTGGGCTATATGCTGGCGATTGCCATCTGGGTCCGCGTCTCACCAAACTCGGCCATCGTGCGCGAGCGGATCGTCTGGTCCGAACGCCTGATCGCGCTGGCCAAGGTATGGCCGGTGCTGACGATCTTTCTGGTCGTCGTGGGCGGTATCTATCTTGGTATCTTTACCCCGACCGAGGCGGCGGCGGTTGGTGCAGCCGGGACCGGCATCGCGGCCCTTGCATCAGGCCAGATGAGCGTGGCCAAGCTGCGCCAGGCGATCCTCGCCACGGCCTCGTCCACGGCGATGATCTTTCTGATCGTTTTGGGGGCGGGCCTTTACAATGGGTTCCTTGCCCTGACGCAGCTGCCCCAGACCTCGGCCCTTTGGGTGAGTGAGCAAGGGTTTTCCCCCTGGCTGATCCTGACCATCGTCTTGCTGATGTATCTGGCCTTTGGCTGCATCATGGATTCGCTGTCGATGGTCCTTTTGACTGTCCCGATCATCTATCCGATCATGCTCGCCCTCGACTTTGGGTTGTCGCCTGACGAGTTTGGCCTGTGGTTCGGCATTCTGGTGCTGATCGTGGTCGAGGTTGGGCTGATCACCCCGCCGGTGGGGATGAACCTCTTTATCATCAACGGTATGGCCCGCGATATCCCGATCGGTCAGACCTTTCGGGGGGCGCTGCCATTTGTCACCACCGATGTCATCCGGGTCGCCATTCTGGCGTCTTTCCCGTCGATCACACTCTGGCTGGTCTGGGCGATCTACTAGGCCGCCTGTCGCTTAACGGGGGGCCATGCGAATTGCCCCGTCAAGGCGGATGACCTCGCCGTTGAGCATCGGGTTGTCGATGATGTGACAGACGAGGGCGGCATATTCAGAGGGATCGCCCAGCCGCGAGGGAAACGGCACCTGCTGGCCCAGCGATGTCTGCACCTCGGGGGGCAGGCTCTCGAGCAAAGGGGTGAGAAACAACCCCGGCGCGATGGCGCAGACCCGGATGCCCTTGTCGGCCAGATCGCGGGCCATCGGCAGGGTCATTGAGACGATGCCCCCCTTGGAGGCCGCATAGGCGATCTGCCCGACCTGCCCGTCGTAGGCCGCGACAGAGGCTGTGCTGATGATGACGCCCCTTGCATCATCCGGGCCAACCCCGTCCGCGGCAGCCATCAGGCGGGCGGCCTGCGACGCGCAGTTAAAGCTGCCGATCAGGTTCACCCGGATCGTCCGTTCAAACACCTCCGGATCATGCGCCTCGCCGCGTGACACGGTCTTGGCCGCCGGGCCGATGCCTGCGCAATTGACCAGAACCCGCAAAGGACCACTTTTGGACATCGCGGCGGTCAGGCCCGCCCGGACGCTTTCGGGGTCCGACACATCAACGGTATGGAAGGTGCCGCCGATGGCTGCGGCATGGGCCTCGCCCGCCTCGACATTGCGGTCAAAGATCGCCACATGCAGGCCCCGGTCGGCAAGGGCGCGGGCCGTTGCGGCCCCAAGGCCCGAGGCCCCTCCGGTCACGACGGCGACGGCATCGGTTGCAATGGTCATGATCGGGTGGTCCTATTCTGCGGTTCGGCGGATCTTGCGCAGGATGGCCAGCAATTGGTCGCGTTCCTGCGGTGTGACCATGTCAAAGAACGCCTCTTCGTGGCGGTGCACCGTGGCAAGCGCGCGGGCATAGGTCTCGCGGCCGGCGTCGGTGGGATGCAGGGCCTGCACCCGGCGGTCCCCGGGCACGGCAACACGCTGCACAAGGTGCCGCTGTTCCAACTGGTCAACGATGGCCACAAGGCCGGACCGTTCAATGCCAAGCTGGCGGGCAAGGTCGCTTTGGCTGATGCCTGGATGCTCTACCGTGACCGAGAGGGCGGAAAAGACCCGGGCGGATAGGTCGTCGGCCGCCAGCGCCTCGCGGAAGTCCATCTGCAACAGGATATACACCCGTTTGAGGTTGTAGCCGATCAGCTGGTCAAGGCTGTTGTCCCCGACGTCAACCCCGGCTTCCTCCACTAACGCTGCTGCGGACGAGGTGTCAGGCTCTGCCGTTGCCGCGTTGGATGCCGTCCTCGCCATGTCGTCCTCCCGCACACCCGGCCACAGTGAGCAAATTCATTATGCCGGGATTGTTTAGCTGCTAAACTGTTATACAAATCAGCAGCGAAAAGTCCACGTTTCTTCTTTGCTTGGGCGGACCTGTCCCGGTGCGCAGGCCACCCTTGCCTTGTCCGGTCAGATGACCACCCTCGCCAGGTCAAGGAGGCTTTGACCATGATCCCGTTTGCCGCCCCGCTTGGGGATATTGAAGCGGCGCTAGGGCGTGCCACGGACGGGCAGGACCTGCCCGATTGGGACGGTGACCTGGCCCGCGACGTCCTTGGCCATTTCGCGACCTTCGCCGAAGGCGTGCTGGCACCCCTCGACGAGATCGGCGACCGGCAGGGCTGCCGGATCGAGGGGGGGCGGGTCCGTACCCCAGATGGATTTCCCGCCGCCTATGCGGCCTACGCCCGCGACGGCTGGCCCGGGCTGACCCTGCCCGAGGCCTTTGGGGGGCAGGCCCTGTCGCCGTTGATCGGCGCGAGTGTGACCGAGGTTTTTGCCGGGGCGAATTTGTCGTTGCAGATGGTGACCGGGCTGGTCGCAGGGGCGGCCCGCACGATCCTTGCCTTTGGCAGTCCCGACCAACAAGCGCGCTGGCTGCCCCGTCTGGCCTCTGGCGACATCCTCAACACCATGTGCCTGACCGAACCGGGGGCGGGGTCGGATCTGTCCCGTATTCGGACCCGGACAAGGATGGACGGCACGGCCTGGCGGATCGACGGGGAAAAGACCTTTATCTCGGGCGGAGATCAGGACCTGACCAAGGACATCCTGCACCTCGTCCTTGCCCGGACGGGCGACGAGGCCGGGGTCAGGGGGCTAAGCCTGTTCCTGTGCCCATCCCAAATCGGCCAAGGGCGTAATGCGGTAAGGGTGACCCGGATCGAGGACAAGATGGGGCTTCATGCCTCGCCCACATGCCACATGGTGTTTGACGGGGCCGAGGCCGAGCTTTTGGGAGCGCCGGGGCAGGGGCTTCGCGCCATGTTCACCCTGATGAACCACGCCCGGATCGATGTTGCCCTTCAGGGGGTCGCCCTGGCGAGCCGGGCCTATCATATCGCCTCGACCTATGCCGCTGACCGGGAACAGGGCCAGGAACAGGGCC
>CALFSV010000045.1 GCA_937916485.1 uncultured Paracoccaceae bacterium
GACGTGGGTGCGAGCTCCCCTGTCCGATAGAGCCCTGGTTCTTGGTTCCCGGTCCCCGGGGCTAAGCAAGATAGTCCAGGAACCCCGGGCCAGGTTTCATGTAGCCAGATGGGGAGTGTTTTGTCATCAAGGCCAGGTTACGAAACCGCCCGCCCCGTCTCAAGTTAGTTTGTCTGACAGTACCGTGAGCCTAGACCTACCAGATGCTGCACTATACTTGGATGTCCGCTTTTGCTTTTCACCTACCCGACTGTCCCATGTTAAGATTCATGGCAGTTGCCAAGTTAGGCTGGCCTCTCACATGGTCCCGACCAGCTCACTGTTCAACCAGGCGCTAAAGGCGCGCGATGCTGGCGTTGACGCGTGTTCAGGCGGATCTGACAGAAAATAGGCCTCTGTCAGTGGTGGACAGTGATCAACCGGCTGGATGACCCGACCATCGGCGAGGAGATCCTTCGCGAGTGTGTCGTGGACCATGGTTATTCCAGCACCGTGAAGCGCTGCCTGAATTGCAATCACGAATGTTGAGACCAGGGTCACAGAACCATCCCTGTCGAATGGCTGGTTTTGCGATTTAAACCAAGTGCCCCAAGATCCGGTCATCCCCGCGCAGTCGAGCAGTACAGCGGTTTCAAGGTCAATTTCACCTTCCTGATAGCTTGGCGCACAAACTGGAAAGAACCGCTCTTTGGTGAGTTGCTGAGCGGCTGGAGACATGTCCTCTGGACGACCGAAACGGATTTCAACTTGGGCGTTTGCAGCCTGCCTTTCGGGATCCCAGATCGGGGTAACGATGTTAAGCACGATCCATGGATGCGCTGCATAAAGGCGTTTCAGGCGTGGAGCGAGCCAATGCACTGAGAACGCCATATTGCAATGAAGCGTCAGAGTGCGGCCGCGGTCGCCTCCTGTAAAGGCGCGCGTGCCGCTCGCCAGCATTTGGAACGCTTCTCGCACTACAGGCAAATAGTTGGCCCCTGCTTCGGTGAGTTCAATCGCTCGGGTTTTGCGCAGAAACAGGTCACGGCCAAGAAAGGATTCAAGGCTGCGCACATGCTGGCTTACCGCGGATTGGGTCAGGTTGAGTTCACTAGCCGCCAAGGTAAACGACAGATGACGCGCGCTGGTCTCAAACGCGCGCAGCCAGTTCAAGGGTGGTAATCCGTCCAACTGCATTCCACACATAACCTATGCATTAGTTGAACTGATGCATTAGCGTAGAATCTATCGTTTGTCAGCCTCTAAAGTGCTTTGGTATAGGTCATTCGGCAGATTGAGGGAGGACCGAGATGCTGGATGTGCAAAAAACCGCAAACCTGGCCTATTGGGAGGAGCGGGTTGATATGGCAGCCGCGTTCCGTTGGGCTGCACGCCTGAACATGCATGAGGGTGTGGCCAACCACTTTAGCCTTGCGGTGAATGAGGATGGCACACGGTTCTTGATGAACCCCAATCAAAAGCACTTCGCGCGCGTCAAAGCCTCGGATCTTCTTCTGCTAGATGCCAACGACCCAACAACAATGGATACGCCCAATGCGCCAGACCCGACCGCCTGGGGGCTGCATGGTTCGATCCATAAACTGTGCTCACATGCGCGCTGTGTCATGCATGTGCATTCGGTCCATGCCACAGTTCTCGCATGTCTCGCAGATAGCACCCTGCCGCCCATTGATCAAAACAGCGCGATCTTTTTCAACCGCACTATGACCGATCACGACTTTGCTGGCCTCGCTTTTGAAGAAGAAGGTCTGCGCTGCGCCGACATGCTCGGCGACCCCAACAAGAAGGTCATGATCATGGGCAACCATGGCGTACTCGTGATCGGTCATACGGTCGCAGATACGTTTAACCGCCTCTACTATTTTGAGCGCGCGGCCGAGACCTATATCCGTGCTCTCCAAACAGGAAAGCCCTTGCGGATCTTATCTGACGAGATTGCTGAAAAGACGGCGCAAGAACTCGAAGACTATCCAGATCAATCCGAGTGCCACCTGGCCGAACTCAAAGCCATCCTCGACGAGGAAGGCTCAAACTACGGGAGCTGACCATGCCTAACTACGTCCCTACAAATGCCGCCTCTTCGGGCGTCAAACTTGACAAGAAGACACTAAAGGCGATTGCCGCCCGCACGGACCGACCTGGCCTGATTTGGCTCGGCCAATGGGTCATCTGTCTGGCTTTGACCGGTGCGCTTGTCATGATGTCGCTCGGCACTTTTTGGGTGTGGCCTGCCATGCTGCTGCATGGCGTTTGTCTTACGGTACCAGCCTATGCGGCGAGTCACGAGACCGCCCATGGCACAGCGTTCCGGACGCGTTGGCTAAATGAAGCCGTGCTTTGGGTGACTTCGCTGCTTTACATGGAGGAGCCCCTGCACCGGCGTTTCACACACACCAATCACCACACGCATACGTGGCACATCGGCAAGGATAGTCAAATGCCGTTTGACACCCCTATGGGCTTTGGCGCCTGGGTGGCAGAGGCTACAGGCTTTGCATTGCTACGCTTTCATTTGTCCGTATTCGGGCTTTTGGCGTTGGGGCGATATACCGACACCCTGCGCCTGGTCGCGCCGGAGCAGGAATTACCCAAGATGACCCGCAACGCGCGGATCATGATCGCAATTTATGCAGCGGTGTTGCTGGCGCCAATCTTTGGAGTCTGGTGGCCCTTCTGGTTATATGTTCTGCCGCGTATCCTGGGCGCACCCGTCATGCTGCTCTTCACACTGATCCAGCATGTCGAACTGCAGGAAAACTCGCCATCAATCCTGGAAAGCACGCGGTCCTTCCGGACAAGCTGGCTTGGACGGTTTCTGTACATGAACATGAACAACCACGTTGAACATCACCTCTATCCACAGGTGCCGTTTCACGCCCTGCCGCGGTTAGCCGAGGCAGTACAGGATCAACTACCAGAGCCGGACCCTGGCTTCTTCCGAACCAATTTCGAGGTGCTGCTGGTGGTGTTTCGCCGGTCATTGGGGCGGCCCACCAAGGCGCCAACCATCCGGCAAGCGCCCCATATGATCACAGAAGGCGGCCCGGTGGTCCGCGTGGCCCAAAGGACCATGTAAAATGAAACGCATCTATGATTTCGGCCGCAACCCCGCACAGCGGAACTATACTGTGACAGACCTGAAGGCCCTTAAAGGGTCGGACCGCAAACTTTCGATGTCGAACCCCGCAGATCGCGACCAGATCACAGCGTGCGTCGATGCTGGGATCGATCTGTTCGTAGTTGGCACGGATCAGATGGAAGACGTGCGCGAGCTTGCCCCGACACACTTCGCCGGAGCGGGTTCCACTTGGGCGCAGTTTGGCTCTGATGACGAGATTGTGGCTCATGCCTTTGAGGCTATGCGTCGCGGTGCGGACATGTATTACACGCTGCGCTCGTTCGATGTGATGGAATGCATGGCGCGCGAAGGGATTCCCGTGCAAAGCCACATCGGCCTAATACCGACATTCAGCCATCATTACGGCGGTCTGCGCGCCTTTGGGCGGACCTCTGAGGAGGCGATGCAGGTCTGGGAGAGGTTGAAGCGCATGGAAGATGTAGGCGTCTTTGCCGTCGAAGTGGAATGCCTGGCGGAAGAGGTGCTCCTTGCCATTAACGACAAGACGTCCGTGGTGACGTTCTCTCTTGGCTCCGGCATGGGCGGTGACGCGATCTTTTCTTTTGTGGCCGATGTCTGCGGCGAGGCAAGCGAAGAAGAAAAACCCCCGAAGCATGCCCATGCCTTTGGCGATGTAGGCCGTCTGCACAAACAGATTCACGAAGAACGTGTGGCAGCCCTTGGCGAGTTTCACCGCGAGGTAGTTGATGGGAACTTTCCCTATGCACCCACCAATATCGGGATGAAACCAGATGAGAAGGACAAGTTCCTCGACGCCCTCGAGGGCTGGACGCCGACCCACCAATGATCCCCAGTCAGAACACCCAGGAGCCAAAAAATGAGCCAATGGATAGACGCCTGCGCGCCCGAAGACATTGACGAAGAAGACCTCATCGCATGGGACCACAATGGCCAAAAGATCGCGATTTACAACACAGAAAAAGGATTCTTTGCTACCGATCTGATGTGCACCCATGAGGAACAGAGCCTAGAGGATGGGCTGGTTATCGACTGCGTGATCGAATGCCCCCTTCATGGCGGTCGGTTCGACATATGTAGCGGCAAAGCTTTGTCCTCGCCCGTAACTGTCGACCTCAAGACCTATCCGGTCGAACTGCGCGACGGCCGCATCTGGGTTCAGGTCTAGCCCCACATGGCATCAAACCAGTAAAGGATGCTGTCAGACGAATGAGAACTCGCATCGAATTAATGGCGCAGCCTGAACCTATGCGCTCAATAATTGACGTCACTCGGTGAGATCAGCGGCTCGGTTCAGCTTGAAATTAGAGCATGAATAGAGATAACCACCTCAAACAAAACCCCCCCCCAATGAATCCACCACCCCAACACTAAAGGCCCGAGGTGCGAGGCGCGGGGCCTTGGGATAGGGGGCCTTGTGTGAGCCTGGCGCGTTTCATCT
>CALFSV010000046.1 GCA_937916485.1 uncultured Paracoccaceae bacterium
TGCCTCTCCTGGGCACCATGATTTCCTTGTAAGTTATAACAACAGCCATTCGTTCGGCGGGAACCAGCCGTAGAACAGATTGTTGAACAAATCCCCAAACCATATCTTCAAGAAATCTGGCGTTTCCTACTTCTTGCGTAGGATTTCTGAGCCCGTCAGATAGTTCTATTCAGTTGATAAGATTAGTTTTTCTCTGAGAGAAATGTCTGATGCTGTCGCTACCAGACGGGCACTGAGACTGGCGAACCTACTTGATGACGAGTGGTTCGCGGTGGGCCTACAGCAAGATGTTACTTTTGGTCTTTGCATGGTGAACAGCGTGGTGTCTTCGGCACTACCATCTGCCGTACTGGTTATTGGCAACGATGATCCTGCCATTCCTTTGATTGAAGCGGCAGAATGCTACTGTAGACTCCGCAGGGTACAGAAAGGTCCAACCTTTCGTCAGAGGATAACACGGAGCATAGGTTATCACTTCGTAGTCAGCGGTGACAAAGGGATTGCTGAGTACGAACGCCGAGATGCGAACCTCATACGTGATCCTTTGAGGGATAAGGCACTTGCCGGGCAAAGCATCGCACGACCCCTTGGTATCCTTCGTGCTATCTCGTCGCCAGACAACCTGCAAACCGCGCTCATCACGATAGGGGCAAGGATCGTTCGCCTGTCTTGTGCGATCACTTTCCGGTTTGCCGGGGTTGCTGTCAGCCGCGCTCTATTCCGCCGCATCCGCGGGGTCATCCAACGGCTGCTTTCACCACTGGTTTCTTTAGGAAGAAGTCAGCACAAGAGCCTGAACGAAAGCGGCTTAGCCGGCCTGTCCAAACGGGAGTTAATCAAACACAACACCACATTATCCTCGCAGCAGAGCCCAGAAATTGCGTTCAGGCCGTGCGTTTGATGACGGAACAACGAGCCAGCGTTCCAAAGTGGGTTGATCGAGACTTAAGGCAGCAGCAAAATTTTGGCGGTGTAAGTGCAATTCGGGAGTATAAATCTGTGGAATGTAATCGGATAACTTAGTTATTAAGTAACGCTATCACGGGCAGAGCTAGCATGAGTAATCCAATTATATATATTGACTTTCTATTTAGTATTGGCGCCCAATCTCCACAGTAGCCGCACCGAGCTGCGCCGAAGCGTATCTTATGGCCACAACCACAATAGAATATTCGCAATACGTCTTGTTTAGGTTTTCTCATAATTGGGTACCTCTAATAGTCGTCATGCAAAATCTAGAGCTGTAGATAGACTTTCACGCTAAACTTAAAATAGAAAAATCAGTCAATACCATGGCCATGGTAGAAGTTCCGTGGTGCCTGTTGGCACATGTCGATAAATTGGGTCAAATTTAAGTCATCACCATCAAGGTTGGACAAATCTGGACTAACAACCACCGGTAGCACCAGGCTGTTCGAACGCCGAATCTAGAGAGGTTCTCCAGCGACAGTTCTGCATGGGTAGAGGAATGGCTTTGTGGCCTCTACGCAGCTCATGATGAACCAAGCGAATTTATTGTCGCAACGACCAAGCTTAGCAGTGCGGCTACAACGATTATCAAGATCAAGATCCGTAGCCGTTAGCTTTCATTCTTCTCTTCTTCCTCAAATCACATCTTGTGCTAGGCTCGCCTCTTTGGATGCTCCGCCCCGCATTCCAGCAAGAATGTTGATCCGCTCCTATCCTTTTTTGGCCCGCCCCCACGACACAATATAAAGTGATCAATTGATCCGGAAATGGGTTATCATTCAGTTTCCTGAAGTGATGCTTCTGTTTATGATTTCGCGTAGCGCGCTCCTGACCGCTTCGGGGGCCGATGCCAACGCTGCCAACAATCCGTCTGCGGTGTCCTGGCTGATACCGCTTCCCGTGTCAGAAACGATCACGGTATCCGGTGCGCTGAGATCAATACTAAAGCTAGACGACGCTTGACCGTTAACCGAGGTGGTGAGCGAAATAACACCGTTAACTTGAACAGTTACGGAAGTCGTTGTCGTGGTTCCGCCCTGAGACACGGATGTGGTTGTTGTTGTCGTGCCCGAACTATCAGTAGTCGTAGTGGCGCTGATCTGGGACCCGTCAGAAGTCGTTTGAGTGCCCGACCCGCTGTCGGCAAACGAGTCCGTGCCGATGTCATTTGCGCCCTGCCCTTCGGTGTTGCCAGGGACTAGCGCTCCACCTGCCAAAACAATGTTAGAAGACAATGCAAAGACGGCTGCCAAAATAGGCGTCAGAAATCTTGAGTTAGTCATTACTGGCGGCCTCCAAAGGGACTTGCAAAACTGTAGCTCACACTGAGCGAAAATTGCCTTTGATCATTGCTATCCGTTATATCGTTAAAACCCGTGCTAATGCTTAGGCCATCCATACCAGGAATGGAAAGACCAACCCCAGCGTTGATTTGCTCAACATTTCCCGACAAACTCATGCCAAAGTTTGAAGTCAATCCAACACCGAAGCCAAGAAATGCTCCCGGTTCACCACCAAGGGTCTGATTCCCATACCCGCTGGTTACCATTACCGGGTATTCCGTGTCTCCAAGAGAGAAGCTATTTAGGTGCGTCACAACCAATGTAACACTTGCATCGGTATTGTTCCCGATACTCCCCCATGGCGCCAGTTTACTTATCGACAAGGCTGCTGAAGTAGGGTTCGGACCGTCGACCAATCTCCGGCCGAACTTAAGTCCAAAATACCCAGCGTCTCCAAACGGATTGGTCCCGGTCACGTTGGCAGTAACCTGTACCCCAACAGACTCTGTTTCGCTTCCTATGCCAAAACCGAATGCCGTGTCGAAGTCCAAACCAGCTCCATCGACACCACCACGCGGCGACACCATGCTAGCAGAACCGAATATCCGCCCACTAGCCGCAACGCCAGCAGTCGGGACCCCAAACATTGTCAATCTCTTGCGAGGCTCGGCTTGCACAGCAAGCGTATCAATTAACAACTGGAAATTTGATTCCGATACTTGCTGGCCCTGCGCCTGAGCAAATCCTGTTAGGCACATTAACGACGTCGCACAGACTGCACATAGCTTCATTGACTGTCTCCTAGACATAGGGGCGGACCACTTCAAAGAGGGGGGATGAATTCGACACGTCGCTACATTCCAGAGGTTGCCGTCGCTACGGCGCCAACCGAACTCAGGGTACCGGTAAGGGCTGCGATGAGGTTGTTGAACTGAACGAACGGCGCCTCGGTCACATAGACAGTGTCGTCGTCCCGGATCGCGAAATCGCGGGCAAAGAAGATGCCGTTCGGGCGGGTGAGGTCCAGAACATAGACAACCCGCTGGGCGCCGATCAGATCATCCCGACCCAAAAGTGCACGGGCGTTGGCCTCGGTCTCGTTGCGGAACACAAAGAAGCCCGTGGGATCGGCTACTGCCGAACTCAGCCCGGCAACCCGCGCCAACGCTTCGATGGCCGAGATGCTTTGGCTGTCAAACCGGATCTGGGTCTGCGTTCCCGTCGCGCCGAGCGCGGTAAAGGACCGACGGTCTTCCCGCACAATGATCTGATCGCCATGGCGCAGGGCAATGTCATTGGCCGGATGGGTGTACAGATCCTCGAACCAGATCGTGCCTGTATGGGCGCCCCGCACGACCGTGACCTGGGCAATTTCCGTCGGGATGGACAACCCTCCGGCATTGGCCAGCATATTGGCCAGAGTGCGGGTCGGACGTTGGATCGGGTAGACACCCTGTCCCGCCACACCGCCGGCGATCGACACGGATGAACCGTCCCCGGCCAGGCGGCTGACCTGGACCTGAGGATCGGGGGTCTGTTCTTCCAGCTTTTCCGAGATCAGGAGGCGGACCGCTTCGGGCGTGTTCCCTGCGGCGCGGATGTGCCCGGCATAGGGGACAAAGATAAAGCCCGACCCATCGACCTGCACCTCATCGAGGACGGCGGCATTCATCCCCACAGAGACCAGCAGGCCATCATTGACGTTTTCCCAGATCGTCAGACCAAGGACATCGCCGGGCTGGATCGTATCGGCCCCCAGCATCGGTGCATTTAAGAATACCTCTGAAAACGCCAGGGCAGGGGTAACCCCTGCGATGGCATTGATCCTGTCATCCACTGTCAGGATAAAGGCGTCGCCCTCTTCCATGACCGAGCCGGAAAAGATCTCGGCCCGGTTCGGGCCCGACCGTGGAAGGCCGCAAGCCGCCAAAAGGCTAAGCGCGGCAAGCACGGCCACGCCCCGTGCAAAGCGTACGTTTAGGGTTGTCACTGCTCGGTCTCCTCGACCTGTATTGTTGTTGCCTCAACTTTTTCTTTTGACCAAGTTGCCCCAAGTCGGCTGCCGCTTCGCTGTTTGCCTGATCTTGCTGCCAGATAAGATTGACCGCATCATGCGACTTAAGCAGTTGGCAATCCGTTGTCTGGGACCTCAGTCAGACCTTCGAGAACATCATAGTCAGCCATGATTTCCTGCACCGCAGGCGTAGGGTTCAGCAAAACTCGCAGGTTTGCTGAAACGTCGCACCGGCAAGGACCACAAAACCATTGAGGCCGTCACAATCGTCCCAGTATTCATATATGATTTTAACTCAGTAGCGCGCCACTAACGACCCATTTTGTCGGATCATAAGGGTAGCGATATGCCCCGAACGGTCACTGGAAAGTCACTTTGGTATCGGTGGGGACGCTTGTTGATTTGCTCACTTGGTCTTCGATGACCCTTACTCACATCTCAGGCGGGCCGGGCTACCCCGGTTGACACGCAAGGCGTATTGCTGCCCAAGTACAGCCCGCTTTTGCCCTGAGTGGGGATGATCTTAGTCTGCTGGTGGGGTCGGAAAGCCAAAGCCCGGACCCTGGCGCCCATGGGCTCACCGGATATCCCAGCCGAGGTCCCTAGAGCGCACCATCATGCAACCCTCGGGACTGTCGATAAACCGTCGTTGTGGTGGAGCGGTCAAAGGCCGAAGGCCGGCATGAAGCATCGGCCGCGCAAAGGGCAAAGACTGGAATGAACCCCTAGTATCGCCAGCTGACGCCCAGACCAAGACGGGGGCTGTCCTGCGCCACAAGAGTGCCAAGCCCGAAACGTCCGATCGCGTTGGTGGCGAAGACCTCCAGGCCGATGGGCCAGTCCGGCACATCATAGCGCGCACCGACGTTCCAGATCAGGGGCTCATCACTTATTGACGGCGTCACATCGGCTAGAAGCTGGATCTGGTCCGTCACTCGGTAGTTCACCCCGACACCCACGCCGTATTTGAGCACGTCTTCAAAGGCAGCAAACCGGGGTGTCACGTTGACCGCAAGATCAGGGCTCACCTCGTAGGTGATTGGAATATCGGCATAAACCACCCCAACCGTCGGGGGCGTGATATTCCGACCTGCCAGGATCCTGCCAGATAGCGAAAACAGGTTTCCGTTGTTTTGATCCAGAAACCTCAGCCGTCCACCGAACATGTATCGTGCGTCTGTTCCTGGATTTCGGGTCGCATCGACGCTTCCGTCATCGGCAAAGACCTCGACGATCCCTTCGTACTGAATGTCCTGATCCAGGCTCAGAAGGATCGAACCGGACTGGTTGCCATCGGTGCCGAAGGTGGACGAGATCAGCATCTTGCCCGGAGACTGGGTGGCCGCGCCTGGCACGGCCCCCCCGTCCCATTGCAATTGCCGCTCGCGGGCCGTGACAGGTGCCAGTTGGTCCACCCGGTAGCTTTCCTGGACCGGACGGCCAAAACTTGGCGCAAAGCTGAAGCGCAGGCCGAACAGGGGGCCGTTGCCTTCTGGAAGGTCAGCCAAGGCGGCAGTGCTGGGCGAAAAGCCAACCCCGTTGGTGGCGAAAACGTCGATGTTTGACCTTGGTGTCACGGCATAGCGCCCCCCGAGTGTCCAGATCGGCGCATTCCCGACCGAGCCATCGCTTTGAAACGCATTTCCACCCGGTCCAAGCGACATCTGCGCGACACCAAAAAGCTGGGTCCGCGCGTTCGGGGCCCAGGTCATGCCGCTACCGACATAGTAGAACGTCCCAAAGAAAGGGTTGCCGTTCAGATTGTCGGGAAAAACGGCCACGCCTGGGGTGAAGTGAAATCGCAGATCGTCCCGGATCCGAAGGGTTGCGGGCAATTGCGCCGATCCGATGAAGTGATCCTCATCCGATCCATTCTGGCTGCCCAGAAAGACCGCGCCAAAGCGCATGATCTCAACCGATGCCTGGGCGGCCAAGGCAAAGCGATCGTTCGAAAAATACTGGTACTTGAGGCTTGGCCCGAAACTGAGTGTCGTGATGTTGTCTCGGCGCGCGTCCAAACGCCGAGCAGCCATGACATTTTGGTCCTGTGCCCCGCTGATCAGGTCGCGCGGCGGGTCATCATAGACATGCAGCGCCAGCCCGTATTCGAGATTGCTGCGCCCCCGCCACCGGAACTCACCACCGTAAAACTGTCGGCCGGTGCCGAAGTTGCCGGCGTCATAGCTCCCGTTGAGGAAGCCGCCCTGAAACTCGAACGTCCGTTCCGCCAGCAACTCACCTGTTTCAAAGTTGATATGATCGCCCGCGGCCTGTTCGTAGGGGGGCACCGGGAACGCAGGATCGGTCTGGGCCAAGACCGGTACCGCTCCTGCAGTAGCAATCGCAAAAACTGAGGCGCCAAGTAGCTTTTTCAACACTTTGAAACTCCATTCGGCATTGGATCGCATGTAGCGATGCCATGTTAGCGGCCATGCAGACCGGCCACATTATCCGGGTGTCTTACCGATACGCCCCATCACCCGACATTCCCTGGCTGTTCTGGCCTTGATGGTTCTGGCGCCAAGTGCCCTGGCCCCAAGTGCCCTGGCCCCAGAGTCCTGCCGAGTAATCCTAGCGTCACCTTATGAGG
>CALFSV010000047.1 GCA_937916485.1 uncultured Paracoccaceae bacterium
GGCCGACCATGCACTAACATTTAAACTGGACCACTCAACGGGGGCAGACCAACCCCGTCACGGCTGATCTGACAGGATCGCTGACCGATGACGTCCGAAGCTATGCGATCGACGCACAGATTGGCGGCCACTTTATCGGCGCCGACTACAACGGCATTGCGGGGTTTGCGGATGGAACAGTCACGTCAAACATTGGACAGGACACTATTGCAGGGGTGTTCAACGTAGAAAGATGACACCCCTTTAACGGGGGCTGTCTGGCAACAGAGGCACTTACCGCGGCCCGGCAGAATTGGAAAAGATGGATCACACCAATAAGTCGATCCATCTCAATTCGGTTTCAACCGCGCCTCGTCATACTATCGGCGCGCCCAATGTCCCTATGCGCCCTGATCAAGCGCCTTCGGTCGTGGCACGATAGCCCTTGAAGCCACCGCCAATATATCGGGCATTGTGATACCCCATTGAGCGCAGGGTCGCCGCTGACAGCGCACCGCGATTGTTGGCGTTGCAGTAGCACAAAATGACGGCGTCCGGGTCACTGATAAGCCCTTCGACATTCATCTCAAGCTTGCCACGGCTGATGTTCAGCGATCCGTCGATATGTCCGGCGGCGTGTTCTTCGCTGTCCCGGATATCAAGGGCGATGGCCCCTTTGGCAATCATTTCGTCAACCTGGTCGGGCGAAACGCTTTGGACTTTTGCCATTGCGTCATCGGCAAGCGCCTGGAATTTCTCGGTATAGGCCATGGTTCTGGTTCCTTTGTTAGGTGCCGTGCCCCCATGGGACACGGTGACAGTGTGGTTTGCTTATTTCAGTGCCTGCGCCGCCTCGAACTGCGACAGAAACACCTGTCCCGTCAGTTCCGACAGGAAATGTCCCCGTTCCAGACGGTCCATCACCGGCCCCTTGACCTCGGACAGATGCAGCGTGACGCCCATTTCCTTGAGCCGGAGATTGATCGCCTCAAGCGACTCCAACGCGCTGAGGTCGATGTCGTTGATGGCGGAACATTGCAGGACGACGTTGCGGACGTTCTTGTCGCCAGCGACGCGGTTGTGGATCTTGTCCTCAAGAAAGCGGGCATTGGCGAAATAGAGGCTTTCGTCGACCCGAAGGGTCACGGTGCCGGGATCTGTGATCACCTTGTGCCGCAGGATGTTGCGATAATGTTCAGTGCCCGGGACCTGCCCCACTTCGGCAACATGGGGCTTGGACGATCTGTATAGGTGCAACAGGATGGACAGGCCGACACCGGCGGAAACGCCCGCCTCAACGCCCAGCCCAAGGGTCAGCAGGATCGTTGCAAGAACGGCGGCGAAATCTGCCTTGGAATAGATCCAGCTGCGCTTGAGGATGGAAAAATCGACAAGGCTTAGCACGGCGACGATGATCGTCGCGGCCAGTGTGGCCTTGGGCAGGAAGTAGATCAGCGGGGTCAGCGCCAAGGCGGCAATGGCAAGGCCCACAGCGGTAAAGGCCCCCGCGGCGGGCGTTTCTGCCCCGGCGTCAAAGTTGACAACCGACCGCGAGAAACCGCCCGTGACCGGAAAACCACCGGTCAACGATGCGCCGACGTTGGCGGCCCCAAGGCCGATCAATTCCTGATCCGGGTCGATCCTTTGACGCTTTTTCGCGGCAAGCGTTTGCGCCACCGAGATGGATTCAACAAAGCCGATGATCGAGATCAGGAAGGCGGGCAGCAAAAGCTGGCCCAAAAGCTCGGGCGAAAAGGATGGCAACGTCAGGGGCGGCAGGCTTTGCGGCACCTCGCCCACGATTTTCACACCCTTGTCGGCCAGACCAAGCGCCCAGACAGCCAGCGTTGTGGCCGCGACAATGACGACCGGACCGGTCTTGACCAGCACGCCTGTCAGCCCGTCCGACAGGCCAAACCGCTTTAGAAGGGGTTTCAGACCCTTGCGGACCAAGAACAGGAACCCGGTTGCCAGAATTCCGATGGTCGCCGTGATCCAGTTGGTTTCCCCGATATGTTCGGTGAGCGAGATCACGAGTTGCAGCAGATTGTGCCCCTCGGCGTTGATACCGAGGATATGTTTAAGCTGGCTTGCTGCGATGATGACGCCCGAAGCGGTGATGAAACCCGCAATCACCGGGTGCGACAGAAAGTTGGCGACAAAGCCAAGGCGAAAGAGGCCCATGGCCAGCAGGATGACGCCAGACAATGCGGCCAGCGACAGGGCCGCTACGGCGTACCCCATACTGCCCTGTTCGACGATGTTGCTAAGCGCCGCTGCGGTCATCAGCGAAACCACCGCCACCGGCCCGACTGCCAGCGCCCGGCTGGTTCCGAAAACCGCGTATAGCACGATTGGCGCGATGGATGCATAAAGACCCGCCTCGGGCGGCAGTCCTGCCAACAGGGCGTAGGCCAACGACTGGGGAATCAGCATGATCGTCACGATCAGTGCCGCGACAAGGTCGTTGGACAGGGCGGTTCGGTTATAGTCGCGGCCCCACGACAGGATAGGCAGGTAGCGGGTCAGGGTAGTGTTCATCTTGTACTCATGAAATTGAGGCGCCCCCCCGTCAGCAACGAGGGGCGCATATTCGGCCTATTTGGCGACGATTTTTTCGGGCTTGGCCATCCATTCCCGGCCTTTGAGCATGCCTTGCCAATAGATCGGCGGCAGCATCTTTTCCTTGAGGAACCAGGCGGCACGGCTAGGCTTGGTGCCGTCGATGATGGCTTTGGGAAAGCTGGGCAGCATCGATCCGCCATAGCCGAATTCGGCCAGGACGATCTTTCCACGCTCCACCGTGAGAGGGCACGAGCCATAGCCGTTATACTGCGCCACGGGCGACCCGCCGCGCATATCGGCCAGAAGGTTCTCGGCCACGACGGGGGCCTGCATCCGGGCGGCGGCGGCCGTCTTGGCATTGGGGGCATTCATGACGTCGCCAAGGGACCAGATATTGTCATAGGTCTTGTGGCGCAGGGTCGCCTGATCCACGTCGATCCAGCCCGCTGCATCGGCCAGCGGGGACACGCGGATAAAGTCGGGTGCCGTCTGCGGAGGGCAGACGTGCATCATGTCGAACTCCATCTCAACGCGCTCCACCGGGGTGTCGGGCTTGGACACGTCGAACCAGGCCTTCTTGGCATGGCCGTCCACCGCGACAAGGTTGTGAAAGAAGTTGAGCGTTGCGTCGTACTTCTTGATGTATTCCATCAGCGCCGGGACATAGTCCTTGACGCCAAAAAGGACGCCGCCTGCGTTGTTGAACTGGATGTCGATATTCTTGAGGACACCGCGCCGGAACCAGGTATCGCCCGACAGATACATCGCCTTTTGCGGGGCGCCTGCGCATTTGATGGGCATCGGCGGCTGGGTAAAGATCGCCCGGCCCGCTTTCATGCCCTCCACCAGTTTCCAGGTATAGGGCGCAAGATCGTAGCGATAGTTCGAGGTGACGCCGTTTTGGCCCAGCGTCTCAACCAGGCCTTCGACCCGGTTCCAGTCAAGTTTGAGGCCGGGAGAAACGATCATCCGCTTGTACTTCACCACCCGGCAGCCATCGAGGATGACGGCATTGTTCTGCGGCTCGAACGCGGCGACGGCGGATTTGATCCAATGGACGCCCTTGGGGATCAACGACCCCATCGTGCGGGACGTCTGCTCGGGCTCAAAGATGCCACCGCCCACCATGGTCCAGCCGGGCTGGTAGTAGTGGATGTCGGCCGGGTCGATGATCGCGATCTCAAGCCCGGGTTTGCGCGCCTTGAGACTGGCAGCGGCGGCAATGCCACCCGCGCCCGCTCCAACGATCACGACCTCATAGCTGGCATCGCCGGTGTCTGTCGGGGTCTTGCCGCCATTGACGATCCGGCGCACCACGCCACCCATGTCATAGCCCGCCGTCTTGGTCGCCGCGAGGATGTCAGCAACGCCGCGCTGATCGGCCTGGGCCAAAGACCACAGGGTCGCAGACCGGGTGCCGGTCCGGCAGTAGGCCAGCACGGGGCCCGGCAGCTCTGTCAGGGTCTTGGCAAAGGCTGCGGCATCTTCATCGGTCACCTTGCCCGAGACGATCGGCAGATAGGCAGCCTCTAGCCCTGCGGCTTTTGCCGCGGTTGCGATCTCTTCAAATGTCGGCTGGTCTGCCCCCTCACCATCGGGTCGATTACAGATGATGGCGCGGAACCCTGCGTCCTTGATGGCCTGCACATCGGCCGCAACGATCTGTTCGCTGACGGATAGGTTGGCGGTAAGTGTCTTGATGTCCATGATCTCTCTCTCCCGGATCGGAATATTGTACTTATGGTTTTGGCGGGGGCGTCCCGACCGTTTAAGAAGTGTGGCGGCCTCTTGAAGGGCCTGATGTGGTAAGCTTCGTTTGGGCCACTTGGGCCTTGATAAAGAGAGCGTCCTTGGGTCGGGGGAAGATCAGGATCGACTGCAATGGGCCTCGAAACATGGCCCTTTGCCCAGATCGTCGCGACAAGAGGTCCCTGCGATTCCGTCGCCCCGGTGAAAAAGTTATATGCCACATAGCTCTTTTCTGCGCGCAGTTCGGTGACAATGTCACCAAGTCGAAAATCATTCATTCACTATGCTCGGCCAACTGTCCTAACCGGTCGCGGTCCAACAGGCGCACCTTGCCCCGGGATTGTTCGATCCAGCCGCGACGCTGAAATTCCTGCAACTGCCGCGAGACGACTTCGCGGGCTGTCCCCAATTCAACCGAGAGTTGCTGATGGGTGGTGGCCACCACGTCATCGGTGTCAGCAAGATGGATCAGCCTATCGGCAAGCCGGACATCCAGTCGTTGGAATGCCACCTCATCGATCATCAGGAACAAGTCGGTGATCCGCTTGGAAAAGGCAGCAAAGACGAAATTCCGAAAGGATTTGGATTGCGCAACAAGGTCGTCGAAGACATCGCGCGGCACGGCGGCGGCCTGAACGTCGGTTTCGGCGATCCCTTCGGCCGAATAGTCTTCATAGGCCAGCAAACAGGCCGTCGTCAGAACACAGCTTTGCCCGGCCTGGATGCGATACAGCACGATTTCGTGCCCGGTCTCGGACACCTGCTGCACCTTGACCGTGCCTTCAAGAAGGAAAAGCATGTTCTGGGGCGAGTTTCCGGGTCCAAAGATTGTCGTCCCCTTCGGCACGTCGATCAGAACGCTGCGCGACATCAAGAGCGCCTTGATCGGCGACTCGAGGCGCGACAGCCCCGGGAAACGTTCAATCCAGTCTTCTGTTCCGGTCATCGCGCCGGTGTCTCCTGTCTAGGCAGTTCCAGTGGTGCAATCCGGTCCATCAACTGGCCGCGATTGGCTGCGATATCGGCAATCGTCAGATCATCGAGCACGGCCATAAAGGCCGCTGTCGCCTCCTGCATCTTGCGCGACAGGATACAGATCCCCATGAGAGGACAGGTGTTCCGTTCGGGGTTGAAGCATTCGACAAGGTCCAATGGACCTTCGGTCAGACGCACGACATCGCCCACCTTGATCTCCTTCGATGGGCGGGCCAGGCGAAAGCCGCCGCCGCGACCCCGTACAGTCTCCAGATACCCTGCCCGGCCAAGCTCGTGCACGATCTTGGTGATGTGCGGGCGGGACAGTTTGTGGATCTGCGCCACGTCATCCACGCGCACCAGATCGGGCGACTTGAGCGCGGCAAGCTGCAAAGAGCGCAGCGCATAGTTGGTATAGCTGGTCAGTTTCATGGTGCATCCTGTTGTCGCAGCGCAAAGTTACATTCAAAGTATTGCTTTTGTAAACCACCCGCGCTACCTGATCGCCACAAACCGGTATTTTAAATATAGGATATACGCCATGACCAAGCTGACCCTCGTTGCAGCATTCGCCGTCCTCGCCCCGCTTACGGCCTTTGCCCAAGGCGCTCCGGGTGAACACTTCATCACCAATTGGGATCTGGACGAGGATGGCTTCGTCACTCTGGCCGAGGCTGTTGAGCGGCGCGAGATGGTGTTCGACATGTTCGACAATGACCAGAACGGGACACTCGATACCGTTGAGTATGGCTATTTCGACGAGACCCGCGCCGCAGACATGGAGAACAACGGCGGTGGCCATGGTCGGGGAGGACAGCGCCTGCAAGAAGGGCTGACCCTGGCGTTCAACGACACCGATGCAGATGGTGTCGTCTCAAAAGAAGAATTCCTGGCCCAGACAGGCGACTGGATCGCCATGGTCGACCGGAACGGCGACGGCGTGGTGAACACGGCCGACTTCGGACCGCAGGGTAACTAGTCACATTTGGCGGCGCCCATTATCCCGATCCAGGGCGCCCACACACATTCGAGGCAATACGATGCTAGACAGCCTGACCGCAGAGACACTGGCCCGGATGCAATTCGCATTCACCGTGTCCTTCCACATTATCTTTCCGGCCTTCTCGATCGGTTTGGCAAGCTACCTTGCCGTTCTGAACGGGCTCTGGCTCCGGACGCGGGACCAGACCTACCTGACCCTGTTCAACTATTGGAAAAAGATCTTTGCCGTGGCCTTTGGCATGGGCGTCGTGTCGGGCATCGTGATGTCCTATCAGTTCGGCACCAACTGGTCGGTGTTTTCTGACAAGACCGGCCCGGTTCTTGGCCCGCTCATGGCCTACGAGGTCCTTTCGGCCTTCTTTCTTGAGGCAGGCTTTCTCGGGATCATGCTGTTCGGGCGCGAACGGGTGGGCGACAGGCTGCATATGTTCGCCACCGCGATGGTGGCCTTTGGCACCTTGATGTCCGCCACCTGGATCCTTGCCGTGAATTCCTGGATGCAGACGCCTGCCGGATACGGGGTCAACGACCTTGGCCAGTTCGTCCCGCAGGACTGGTGGCAGATCATATTCAACCCCTCCTTCCCCTACCGGCTCGTTCATATGGTGTTGGCGGCCTATCTCACCACCGCCCTTGTCGTCGGTGCTGTGGGTGGCCTTCACCTGTTGCGAAACCGCGAGGATGCCCCGGCGCGCCGCATGTTCTCGATGGCGATGTGGATGCTGATCGTGGTCGCGCCCCTGCAAATCCTTGCCGGTGACGCGCATGGGATCAACACGCTCGAGCATCAGCCTGTCAAGATCATGGCGATGGAAGGACACTACGACAGCCACCCCCACGGCGCCCCTCTGATCCTGTTCGGCATCCCCAATCCGGAAGAAAAGCGGATCGACTACGCGGTCGAAATCCCCAACCTGTCCAGCCTTATCCTGAAACACGAATGGAACGCGCCGCTGGATGGGCTGGACACCGTGCCCGATGAAGACGAACCGCCAGTGGCGATCCTGTTCTGGAGCTTTCGGGTGATGGTCGGTCTTGGCTTTGCCATGCTGGGCCTTGGCGGGTGGAGCATCTGGCGCCGCCTGAAGGGTCAGTTGTATGACGACCGCTGGTTGCAACGTGCAGCCATTGCGATGGGGCCAATGGGCTTTGTCGCCGTGCTGGCCGGTTGGATCACGACCGAGGTCGGGCGGCAGCCCTTTACCGTCTACGGCCTGCTGCGCACCGGGAACAGCCTTGCCCCTGTCGCCGCCCCGGCCGTTGCCGCATCACTCATGGCCTTTGTCGTGGTCTACTTTTTCATCTTTGGCGCAGGGACATTTTACCTCTTGCGGATGATGAACAAGCCGTCCGCAACCCCGCACCTTGGCCTCAAGGACGGGCCGATCCGCACCGCAGGGATCACCCCGATGATGCAGGCCGACCCCAAAGCAATCCCCGGCGAATAGGAGCCTCAAGATGTTCGAACTATCCTTTATCTGGGCCGGGATCATCGCCTTTGCCGTCCTGACCTATGTCATTCTTGACGGCTTTGACCTGGGTGTCGGCATCCTGTTCCCCTTTGCCAAAGGCGAACGGGACCGGGCCACGATGATGAATTCGGTCGCCCCCATCTGGGACGGGAACGAAACCTGGCTCGTGCTGGGCGGCGGCGGACTCTTTGCCGTGTTTCCGCTGGCCTATGCCGTCATCATGCCGGCCCTCTACATGCCGATCATATTGATGCTGCTGGCGCTGATCTTTCGGGGCGTCGCCTTTGAATACCGCTGGCGGACCGAACGTTGGAAGCCGGTCTGGGATGTCGCCTTTGCTGGCGGATCGTTAGTGGCGGCCTTCATGCAAGGCATCGCCCTTGGCGCGCTTGTGCAGGGGATCGAGGTGGCGGACCGGGCCTATGCCGGGGGCTGGTGGGACTGGTTAAGCGTGTTTTCCATCCTCACCGGGTTTGCGGTCGTCATCGGCTACGCCTTGCTGGGGGCGACCTGGATCATCCTAAAGACCGAAGGCAGCCTGCAACGCCAGATGCAGAACTATGCTTGGTGGCTGGGTGCCGGGACCCTCGGCTTTATCGGGATCGTCAGTATCCTGACCCCGTTTCAGGACCCCGAGTATTTTCGCCGCTGGTTCAATCTTCCCGGCAGCATCTTCAGCGTGCTGATGCCCGGTGCCGTTGCGGCCACGGCCTGGGCCCTGTTCTCGGGCCTGAACGCGGGCAAGGACGGGCAACCGTTCTTCGCAGCGCTTAGCCTTTTTGTGCTGAGCTTTATCGGCATCGGGGTCAGCTTTTACCCCAACATCGTGCCACCGAACCTGACCATCGTGGCAGCCGCCGCACCAGACGAAAGCCTGTTGTTCGCCCTTGTCGGCACGGTCGTTCTGGTGCCGCTGATCCTGATCTATACCGGCTACGCCTATTGGGTGTTTCGCGGCAAGATCGACCCCGAGGAAGGGTATCACTGATGCAAAACTCACCGCTGCGAAAAATCGGCTGGTTCGCCCTTCTTTGGTTGGCAAGCGTGCTGTCCCTGGGCGTGGTGGCCTATGCGATCCGTCTGGCGATAAACGTCTGACCCCGGTTTGGGCGACTTTCTGGTCGCCCAACCTACACGCCAGTCTGACGGGTGCCTAACCTCGGGCAAGTCCTAGTCCTGCACGCGGTCCAGACCCATGATGTACGTCAAAGGCGCCCGATCATCCGTGAGGATGCGTGGCGCCTTTTCCTGCACAATGGCATCGACAAAGCCTGGATCCAGCACCTGAAAGCGGGTCATCTCCGGTGCGCGGGCCTCGATCACCGAAACCGGGCTGTCCTCTGCGCTGGCCAAAAGGACAAACACGCGACGCTCGCCCGGTCGGGGACGGCTGGCGGCAGTCCAGACCTCGACGCTGGGAAAGACTTGCTTGAGGGTAAATACAACGGCGGCAAGCGCATCAAGCCTGTCGACATTGTCGAGCAGGTTCATCGCAAAGACCCCGCCATCGTCAAGCCGGCTCGACACCAGCTCAAAGAACTCGAGCGTCACCATATGCTCGGGCACGGCGATATCGGTAAAGGCGTCACCAACAATGACGTCAAACCGTTCGCTGCTGTTGCGCAGGGCCAACCGGGCATCGGCGTGCACAATGGTGGCCGAGGCGGGCTCAAACCAGAACCGTTCGGCAGCCACGGCCGTGACCTGCGGATCAATCTCCGAGATCGTGATCCCTCGGATGCCCCAATCCGCCCAGGCGCGGGGCACCGAATAGGACCCTCCGCCGATATGGTAGGAGGTGAAATCCGTCCGCCCCATCCGCATTCGGGGCAAGCCATCCAGCATGGCTGAGTGTTCCGTAAACATCAGACGGGGGTCATCCCGGCCACTGACGCCATGGGCCAGATGATCGACAACCATCAGGTTCACGGGCGCAAGGGGGTCATCCGAAACGGACACGGTTCGGATGCAGTAGTAGCTGCTTTCCCGGTCGCACACCGGTGGCAGGCCAAAGGTGACAATGCTGACAAGCCCGACAACGGCAATGCTCGAGGCCGAGAGCACCGCCTCGTTCCGCGATGCACGGCCAAGCCAGAAGCACAGGGCAGCTGCGACCACATAGCTTGCCGCAATAACCAGAAGGGTCGCCATCGACCCCAGCCAGGGCACCAGAAGGAACCCGGCCAGCAAGGTTCCGGCAATCGCCCCCACCGCACCTGCTGCGAACATGGCGCCCAGAGCCCTCTCGGACGCCGTGCTGGACCGCATCGCGGCGACCGTCAGGACTGGCGCAGGCACCCCGGCAAACAGTGACGGCAGGAAGAAGGCCAGTGTGCTAAGGGCGGTGATGGCGGCAATGGGATTGACAAGGTTGGCAAGCACCGGCCCCGCCACCGCCCGCAACAAAAGCGTGGCGCCGGCGGTCGTGCAGGCAGCGGCGATCATCGTCCAGCCGGTGATACGCAAGGCCCGCCCGGTCTCAAACGCGGCGATCCGCCCGCCCCACCAATGTCCAACAGAAAACCCGGCCAGAACGACCGCGATGATCGACGTCCAGGTATAAAGGCTCATCCCGACATAGGGGGCGATCATCCGCCCGGCGACAATCTCGACCACAAGGCTCGAGGCGGAAATGCTGACCTGCAACAAGATCAACAGCCAAAGCGGGATCATTCGGGGGCCAAGCAACTTATCCATGAAACCGCCAATAGCGCATTGCCAGAACCCGTCAAGCGGCACGTACCGGACCAGTGTACCGGCCCGGCCTCGGGTCATGCAAAGGCGACAGGCGGGCTGTCAGGACCGCCTTTGCCTGCCGCCTTCTTTGATCACTCCTAGGGGAACGACACCGCCGAAACGGCGCAGACGTTGACGTTGTTGCGGATCAGGGAAGACCCATCCTGGAATTCGGCCTTCATGTCGTAATTGCAGGCAGACCGACCATCAGCAAAGTTGATGTTCACCGACGATCCGGATGGCAGAACGCTGGACCCAAGGATGTCTTCTTCCCAGCTGTTCACGTTTACCGGGGATCCGTAGAACCGCCAGATCGTGCGTCCCGTGTTGTTGATGATCAGCACATTTTTGTTAGCCGTCAGGCCAGAGCTGGTCGTCGTCATGGTCGGCTCGCAGGCCGCCAGAGTGGTGGCAGCTAGAGCGGCCAGAGCGATGGTCTTGAAATGAAATGACATGCTGAC
>CALFSV010000048.1 GCA_937916485.1 uncultured Paracoccaceae bacterium
CTAACTGATGAAGCAGACGTTACTTTGGCTAAGCGCCAACGACTGCTATGCGGACGAAGCGGGCTTTCGCTGCAGGCGCAGCCAATGGCCGCTTCTTGAAAGAGGTTCTTCTGATCAATCCAAATTCAAATACGTTGTTTCCGCAATTATGAGTGAAGTAAGAAGCGGCGTTCCTTCGACCAAGGCGGCGGCTCAATAACTTCACTCTGCGGTTTGCATGCCTAAGCGTCGCAACACTTTTCGTTCGATCGCTACAACAAGCTGGTACAAGACGACTGATAAGAGGACTGAGACAAATGCAACAGTCCAGATCATACCAAAGTCGAGGTAACCTCGCGATTGATTCAGCAAATTCCCCAGTCCACGACCGGTTGCCAGCCACTCAGCAATCATCACGCCCAGCAACGCCCTTGGAACAGTAAGACGCGTCGCCGCAAACAGATATGGTAAGGACGCAGGGATCGTAACCATCCGCATTTCTTGCCAAGCAGATGCGCCATAGGCACGCGGTAAATCTTGTGCGCTGCGCGGAACCAATGCGATCCCTTGCGCCAAAGTGACGAAAGCGGGAAAAAACGTCACAGAGATCGTCACCCACAGCGTCAAAGAGGTGCCGCGTCCGAATATGAGCACCAAGAGCGGGGTAAGCGCCACCAGCGGCATCGTTTGCGTGACAAGGGCCACAGGCATGAATGCGCGAATGGCGTTTGGGAACAGCCGTGTCGAGATTGCCAACAGAAAGGCAAAGCCAATACCTGCCGCCATGCCCGCAAAAGTCATCGGCAGGGTCTCTGACAATGCCTGAAAAAGCTTTTCTTGTGCGACAGGGGCAGTCTTTGCGAAAAACAGATAATCTATCACCCCAAAAGGTGTTTTCCCTATCATCGCAGGTACGCCCGTTAGCACTATAAAGGCCCACCACAAAAGGAATGGGAGAGAGACAATACCTATCAGCATCATGGTCCGTTTCAGCGGTGATGTAGACACCGCCTCGCCAATCGGAGTGGCAGTGTTCAACGTCACAGCGCGCGTCGCCCCAATCAAGCGCCGTGAAATCAATGCAAAGAACAAATAACCCAATCCTGCAATTGCAGTTGCGATCAGGCCAATGCCCCAAAGCCTGTCTGGCTCTCCTCGACCAAGCGATCCAAGCAGATAGGTTCCAAGTCCCCAGCGCCCGCCACCGCCAAACTCGGCCAGAATTGCCCCCAATACAGCGTTGGGGGCAGCAATCTGGAAGCCGGTAATAATGGTGGGCAAAGCGCTGCGCAGTTGAACCAGCCAAAGGATACGCCACCGGCCACCACCATAGGCCTTCACGAGGTCACTTGCCCTGCTGTCTGACTGGCTTATCCCGATGACCGTGGCTGTCATGGTCACGAAGTAGACCGCCAACGCTGCAAGGACGATACGGGGTGCCATGCCCGATAAGGTCAGCACAAGGATCGGGGCAATCGCGATCGGTGGTAGTGCAAAAACGGCGATATTCACGCCGCGAAAGAGGCGCAGAAGTGTTGGCGACATCGCGAAAGCCACCCCCGCCATCAACGCAATCGCATTGCCAATCAGAAAACCGACGCCGGAGGCATAAAGTGTCGCCCAGATATGGCGCGGATAATCTGCGCGGTCTTCCCAAAGCCGGATCAGGATTTCACTAAACCCCGGCAAGGCACCACTGGCGACCAGATCCATGCGGCCCGCGATTTCCCAGATCAGAAGCAAGATCGCAACATTGCGCAGACCTGTCGGCACCCTAGCCATGCAGCACCGAAGCGATACGATCTGTCAAAGCATGGAATCCTGGATCTGAGAATAAGTCTGGATGACGGGGACGCGCAAAAGGCACATCAATAATTTCGACGATCCGACCGGGGTTCGCGTGCATCACAGCAACGCGGTCGGCAAGAAAAATGGCCTCATCAATTCCGTGTGTGACAAGCAGCGCCGTCGAGCCTGTTTCCTGCCAGACACGCTGCAATTCGACGTTCATTTGACGGCGCAATATTTGGTCCAATGCGCCAAACGGTTCGTCCATAAACAAGACGCTGGGTTCGGTAACAAGCGCGCGGGCAATGGCCACACGTTGGCGCATGCCGCCTGATAACTCTGAGGGGAGTGAATTCTCAAACCCATTCAATCCAACGAGATCGATCATCGCCTGCACGCGGGTCGCGTGCGCTTTGCGGTTGAGGCCAATGACCTCAAGCGGCACCTCAACATTACGACGTACGCTGCGCCATGGCAGCAATGCAGAGTCTTGAAACGCAATGCCTGTCTTGCCCGATTTTGCAGCTTTGATCGGTGCTTCACCGTTGATCAAAACCTCTCCTGCATCTGCCGTTTCTAGACCCAAAGCGACGCGCAATGCTGTGGATTTACCGCAGCCTGACGGGCCAATCACAGCAGTGAAGGACGCAGGTGGACAGTGCAGCGTTACATCGTGCAACGCCTCTACCGTCTTTCCACGTCCTTCAAAGGTCTTATAGACCCCGGAAAGGGAAATCCCGTCCGGGGTCGGCATCAGGTTTCTTCTAGCAAGGTGGTGTCGAACATATCGCGCGACCCATTGATGCCGACTTCGGCCAATGCGCTAAGGTTTGCGTCGATGCCTTCTTCGGTCATTGCAAAAATACCCGCTGGGTTTTCCATCAATGGTTTCTGTGCTTCGTTGAAGAAGACTTCGTTGTCGATTGTCCGGCCTGTCCCCGCGAAATGAGTGTCTGCCCACTTTGCCGGCCAAAGGGCTGTATCAACATTGTTCTCGATCCAGCCTTTACGACTTGCGCGCAGCCATGCCACCAGTTCAGCGCGTTTGGTACTAAGAACCTCTTCAGTCACCACGACGGTGTCATTGTAGGTCGTGTAGCCAAAATCATACAGCAAGAACGACGTCGCCTCGACCCCTTGAAGGCTGATTGTGTAAGGCACGTTCGTCGTGAAATCGAGGCTCGCGTCAATTTCGCCCTTGATCAGTGGTGTCGGATCATAAGCGTAAGGCACGATGTTGACGTCACCGGGATCAATGTCGTTCAACTTCAGCATGGCTTCGACGGAAATCACGTTTACGGGTGGCACGGCAAGGGTTTTGCCGACCAGATCTGCAGGTGAGTTGATACCGCTACCAACCAACGACACGATTCCGATCGGGTTCTTTTGGTATTGTGCGCCGATGATCTTGAACGGGGCACCCTGATCAACAATCGCTTTGATTGTTGTGTCCGGTGTCGTCAGCGCCAGATCAGCTCGCCCTGCAATGATTGTGCTCTCGGGAATCACGTCGGGTCCGCCGGAAAGATACGTGAGATCCAGCCCTTCGTCCGTGTAATAGCCCTGATCCATCGCCAGAAAGTATCCCGCAAATTCGGCGTCGTTGATCCATGCGGCTTGCATGGTTATTGGCGTTGCAGCCATCGCCCGCATTGGTATGGAAGAAGCGGCGGCAGCGGCACCAGCAGTGCCCAAAAAGTGGCGGCGGTTTAATCTCAAAGTCATGTCATTCGTCTCCTGTTGGATGGGTTCAGGCTAAGCCTTGGATGCGCTGCAATTCTTGCAGCGGTGGAGTTTCAGCAATTTGTTTGGGGTCTAGCAGCGGCCATTTCACCCCGTTGGGGCGTTTGGCGCGACGTTCAACGGTGTACATCTCTGAGGGGGTCGCGATCTTGTCGACCAGAATGTCCGTCTCGGATGGCTGAAGTTGATCTTCGACGAGCTGAACGTCATGGACAACCGCAATCACAGGCGTCGTCTCATCGACCAAGCCAAGGTCCGTAAACATGCCCCATTCCAGATCAAAGAAGCCATGACCCTTGCCGAACCGAACGCCATTCTTTGAAACAGCGGACGCGCCGGTCACCATCAGATCGAAACGACCGCGTTTGGCGATTTCTTCTAATGTAATCGGAGTGCCGAAGTGTTCCATTCCGTCCAGCCAAGACGCGTAGAGTGCTGCACCTTTCGGAACATTTTTTGGCTCAAGCAAAATAAAACA
>CALFSV010000049.1 GCA_937916485.1 uncultured Paracoccaceae bacterium
AAACTATCCCAGTTGGTGGACCACTTCAGTGGGGGCACTCCAGCTGGCTAGCCCGCCCTAAAGGCCCTGTATCGGGACGGTGTCAGCATCGATTTCTGCGGGCTGGTTTGGCGTTTCGCGCGCCGAAGTTCACGAAAGCTGCTGACATCGCAACGCCATGTTCTGGCCAAGCCAAATTGGACCCATCCAGCATTTTGGTAGCCCTTTCCGGCACAATTATATCCATAAGTATATAGAAGTTTCCTAATGAGCTATAATAATGACCTTCTTGGCTAGAATGCAGGTCAAATCGGGATGGGATCGCACCTGACTGAAAACGGCGACGCCGTGTTCATTTTGCCGTTCACCGACCAATTGCGGCAGCAATCTGACAACAGCTTGTCTCTATTGCGACGCCTCGCTGTCTTTTTTCCGAAGCTGCGGTCGCAGATTTGGCGTTGTTATATCAAATTCGTACAGTCTGATGACTTTTAGGAAATTGTTTCCGTTCTGGAACGAGACGCTTGCAAGACCGATTCGCTTTTGCACTTTGGTTCGCGAAGGCTCATGGCGGATGCGACTCTCGTGTTTACCCAATCAAACGACTGTTGAGCCAGTTGAGGCTGCCACCGCCCCGCCAGAACCGATATCGGTCGGCGCGACTGCAACGGTCTTGATCACGGCATGAACGGACAGCCCGTTTCGCAGGGCCAGGGCCGTAGCGGATCGCCGGGTGACACGGGCCAAAAGTCGCTCCCCGCCCAGATCAATCTGCACAATGACTCCGGGTCCGGCCCCCTCATGCAAGGTCAGGATCCTGCCCTTTAGGATGTTTAGCGCCGACAGACCCGTTGGACGGTCTAGGGCTACGATCACATCCTGCGCCTCGATGCGCAGGCGCAGGATGTGGCCGGGGCTTTCTGGGCGCAGCGGGACAAACAGCCTGCCACCCGAACAGGCCACCTCTGTCAGGCCGTCCTCATGGTGTCCGATGATGGTCGCAGTCAGGACCGCACCTGCCCCCCGCACGCCCAGATGGGGCACAAGCACGGGGTCAGACAAAACCTCTTCGACGGGTCCGACGGCGCGGACGGTCCCGGCCTCCATCAGGACGAGGGTGTTGGCCAACTGCGCCACCTCGTCCAACGCGTGGCTGACGTAAAGGATCGGGGTTCGCGTCTCGTCCCTGATCCGGGCAAGGAAGGGCAGAACCTCTGCCTTGCGGGCGGCATCAAGGGCTGCCAAAGGCTCATCCATCAGCAGCAAGGCAGGACGCGACAGCAGGGCACGGCCGATGGCGACCCTCTGTTTCTCGCCTCCGGACAGGTCCCCGGGGCGGCGGTCCAGAAGCGGGGCGATGCCCAGAAGATCGGAGATCTGATCCAGCGACGGGCCGGGATCAGCGGGGGCAAACCGGGCCCCATAGTTCAGGTTCTGGCGGACCGACATATGGGGAAACAGCCGCCCCTCCTGAAACACATAGCCGATGCGCCGTTCATGCGGCGGCAGACGGATGCGCTGGGCGGTATCTTCAAGCACCCGCCCCTCGACGACGATCCGGGCCGAGGCCGGGCGGATCAGCCCTGCAACAGAATTGACCACGGTGGACTTGCCCGCGCCCGAGTGACCAAAAAGCGCCGTGACACCGGGCGGGACGGAAAAGGCAACCGAAAGCGAGAAATCCCCAACACGGTGCGAAATCTGGATGTCGAGGGTCATGCCCCCTCCTCCCGTCCGGCGATCCGTCGACCGACGCGCCGGGCAAGGACTTCGGACAGGGCAAGCGCACCGAGGGCAAGGACGACCGACACAATGACCAACCGCCATGCCGCCCCCTCTCCTCCGGGGACCTGAAGAAAGGCGTAGATGGCAGAAGGGACGGTGCGGGTTTCGCCGGGGATGTTCGACACAAAGGTGATCGTTGCCCCAAATTCGCCCATCGCCTTGGCAAAGCCCAGAACCATGCCTGCCAGAATACCCGGCAGGATAAGCGGTAGGGTGACCGTGACAAACACCCAGGCCCGAGAGGCGCCGAGGGTCGCGGCGGCCTGCTCAAGCTTTGGATCTACGGCCTCGATAGACAACCGGATGGCACGGACGAGCAGGGGAAAGGCCATCACCGCCGCTGCCAGCGCCGCGCCCGTCCAGCGAAAGGCAAGGACGATCCCAAAGGTCTGGTCGAGGAATGCCCCGACCGGACCGCGCGTTCCGAACGTCAGAAGCAGCAGATACCCTGTCACCACCGGGGGCAGGACAAGCGGAAGATGGACTAGCCCATTCAATAGCGCCCATCCCGGAAACCGCCAGCGGGCCAGGGCATAGGCGGCAAGGATACCCGGCGGCAGGCTAAGCACCGTCGCCCAAAGGGCTACCTTTAGGGACAAGGCAACGGCCTGCCATTCGTCGGGTCCTAGCCAGTTTGTCACACGGTCATTCCGTACCGGGAAGGGTAAAGCCTTCGCGCGCAAACGCGGCGCTGGCGCTCGCGCCTTGCAGGTAGGCAAGGGCATCAAGTGTCTGCGCCGTGTCACGCCCTGTCAGTGCGGCGGCGGGATAGACGATGGGCGGATGGCTGTCGGGCGGAAAGGTTCCGATGACAGTGACATCCGGTGACGCGGCAGCGTCGGTCGCGTAGACGATGCCAAGAGCCGCCTCGCCCAGCGCCACAAGGGCAAGTGCCGCGCGGACATTGTCGGTTTGGGCGACCCGGGGGGCGACGGCGTCCCAAAGGCCAAGGCTGCTCAGCGCCGCCTTGCCATAGATCCCAGCCGGAACCGCATCGACCAGCGCCATGGCCAAACGGTCGTTGCCCAACAGTCCGGCCAGATGGAGGTCAGGCGAAATCTCGACCGGCGACGCCGCCCCGTGTGCGATCAGGACAAGGCTGTTTCCCAGCAGATCCCGGCGCGTCTGATCCGCGATAAGGCCTTCGCTGGCCAGAAGATCCATCCAGTCGGAATTGGCTGAAATGAAGATGTCCGCGGGTGCCCCTTGCCGGATTTGCTGCGCAAGGACCGAGCTTCCGGCATAAGCGATCACAAGGCGGTTGCCGGTTTCGGCCTCATATCCCGCTGCAACGACATCAAGCGCATTTCCGAGGCTGGCCGCGGCAAAGACCGAGATGTCATCAGCCAAGGCAGGTGTCGTGCCAAGGGCAAGCGCAAGGCAGATGCCGACAGGGTTCATGGGACGGGCCCTCTAAAATCCGATATGTTCGGCGGGAAACGTCGCACTCTGTACCCCAAGGGGGCAAGCGTTATTTCCCGTCAGACGTATCCCTAAGATAGGAGCGGATCGCCTCTATCTCGGCCGCTCCCGCCCCGGCCACGACGGCCTCAAGCGCGCGGTAATGGGCCAGTACGGCACGCCCCGCCTCGGTCACCTCGGCCCCGCCACCGCTGGCCCCGCCCCGAGAGGTCAGCACAAGCGGATCGCGAAATGCTGCGTTCATCTCATCGACAAGGGACCAGGCGCGCTTGTAGCTCATCTCCATCCGCCTTCCGGCAGCAGAGATTGACCCCTCGGCGCTGATCGCCTCAAGCAGGTCCGCCTTGCCGGGGCCAAGCATCGCCTCGGCCCCGAACAAAAGGCGCAGGCGCAGGCGGGTGTCAGAGCCTGTGTCCGGCCCTACCGGGCGGACGGTCACGGGGTCCTTCCCGCCTGCCACGATCAGACGATCGTCGCCTCGGTTGCGGCGCGAAGCTCATCCTCGGTCACGCCATCGGCACATTCGACGATCTTCAGGCCACCATCAACGACATCCAGAACACCAAGGTTGGTGATGATGCGGTCGACGACCGACGCCCCGGTCAGAGGCAGGGTGCAGGACTTGAGGACCTTGCTTTCGCCGTGCTTGTTGGTGTGGTCCATAACAACGACGACACGGCCAACACCGGCCACAAGGTCCATGGCGCCGCCCATACCCTTGACGAGCTTGCCCGGGATCATCCAGTTCGCCAGATCGCCGTTTTCGGCAACCTCCATCGCGCCCAGGATCGCCATTGCGATCTTGCCGCCGCGGATCATGCCAAAGGATGTGGCACTGTCGAAATAGGCGGAATGGGGCAGCTCGGTGATGGTCTGCTTACCCGCATTGATCAGGTCCGCGTCCTCTTCGCCTTCGTAGGGAAAGGGGCCCATGCCCAACATGCCGTTCTCGGACTGAAGGGTGACGGTGATCCCCTCGGGGATATAGTTGGAGACGAGCGTCGGGATGCCGATCCCAAGGTTCACGTACCAGCCATCCTGAAGCTCTTGTGCCGCGCGGGCGGCCATCTGACTGCGATCCCAAGGCATTATGCTGTCTCCCGCTTGCGCGTCGTGCGCTGTTCAATCCGCTTTTCGTGTTCGCCCTGAATGATCCGGTGCACATAGATGCCCGGCAGGTGGATCTCATCCGCGCCAAGGCTGCCGACAGGCACGATTTCCTCAACCTCGACCACACAGACCTTGCCGCACATGGCAGCCGGCGGGTTGAAATTGCGGGCGGTCTTGCGGAAGACGAGGTTGCCCGTCTCATCCGCCTTCCAGGCCTTCACGATAGACAGGTCTGCAACGATGCCACGCTCAAGAATGTAGGTCTGGCCGTCGAATTCCTTGTGCTCTTTGCCCTCGGCGATGACGGTGCCCACACCTGTCTTGGTGTAGAAACCGGGAATGCCGCAACCGCCCGACCGCATACGCTCGGCCAGGGTGCCTTGCGGGTTGAATTCCAACTCAAGCTCACCAGAAAGGTATTGACGCATGAATTCGGCGTTTTCGCCAACGTAGGACGAGATCATCTTTTTGACCTGGCGGGTCTGCAGCAGGATGCCGATGCCGAAATCGTCCACGCCGGCATTGTTCGACGCAAAGGTCAGATCCTTGGTGCCCGCGTCCTTGATTGCCTCAAGCAGAAGTTCGGGAATACCGCACAAACCGAAACCACCTGCGGCAATGAACATGCCGTCCGACAAAAGGCCATCAAGGGCCGTAGCTGCATCAGGGTAGATCTTTTTCATCCTGGAATCCTTCTCTCCCGCAAGGTCACCATCTTTCCCCAAGGGAATGACGCGCCGGGACGAAAAGGGCAAGTGGCGGCGACGTCTCCGCCCTGTAACCTTGCCAAAAACCAGGTCATGCCGGGTCAGCGGCAGAGCAAGCCGGACATCTGGTCACGAAAAAGTGGTCTCGGATTCACCACAGGGCGGAAGCATCGGCGGAAATGGGCCGTTTTGTTTGCTGATATGCAGAGTTTTGGCTATAACCATGACCTAGTTTCAAAGCAATTCTGACGTTCTTTGTAAGTTCCGTGCCCAAATGGAAGTCTGCCATGCTTACCCGCCGCCATTTCATTGCCACCTCGGCTTTTGCCCTGTCCGCCGCCGCGACCGGCCCAATCGCCGCGCAGACCGCGCCGCTGCAACTTGATGTTCTGCCAGAGCAGGTCGATCCTACCGCCATAACCTTGCCGCCAACGGTTGAGGGCAACTATGTAATCCCGGAACGGTACCAGGCCCGCATTGTGCCGGTTATGCCTGGGCTGACCCCGAATGAGATTCATATCGTCAGCCATTCTTACCACCTCTACTTTATCCTGCCCAATGACATGGCCATCCGATACGGCGTGGCTGTCGGTCAGCAAGGTCTTGGCTGGGCCGGTCAGGCAACCATCGCCCGCAAGGTCGAGTGGCCAAGCTGGACACCGACCCAAGAGATGATCGAGCGCGATCCGAATGCCTACGCCCAACACGCCGATGGCATGCCAGGTGGCCCGTCAAACCCGCTGGGCGCCCGGGCGCTGTACTTCTTCCAAGGCACGACTGACACGGCGATACGGGTGCATGGCACGACCAGCCCCCGGTCCATCGGGTCTTCGGCGTCCAATGGATGTTTCCGGATGTACAACAGCCACGTCATCGACCTGTACAACCGTGTGCCTCTTGGCACCCGGGCGTTTGCCTACACCGCCTGACCTGAAGGGTCCGACAATGAAAAGAGCCGCGTCATCTAAGGGCGCGGCTCTTTGCGTTTTCCAATGGTTGCGAGGTTTTAGCCTGGCAAGCTTGTCTTACGCAGGTAGGGCAGTACCGTTTCAAAGCTGCCGAACTTGGCCGTCGCATCTTCGTTGCTGACGGTGACGGGAATGATCACATCCTGACCGACCTGCCAGTTTGCAGGGGTCGCAACACCGTGCTTGGCTGCGGTTTGCAGACCACCGAGCGCGCGCAGAACCTCGGCAAAGTTGCGGCCGACGTTCATCGGATAGGTCATCGACAGCTTTAGTTTCTTATCCGGACCAATGATGAAGACGACGCGGACGGTCGCGGTGTCATTGGGGGTCCGGCCATCGGGCAGATAGGCCTCGGCAGGCAGCATGTCGAAGGCTTTGGACAGCGACAGGTCGACATCGGCCACGATCGGAAAGCTCGGGTCAGCGCCCCCGGCGGTGGCAATGTCCTTCTTCCACTTCACGTGGTCTGCAACGCCATCCACGGAAATGCCCATGACCTTGGTGCCCCGTTTGGCCCATTCTTCGGCCAGCTGGGCAACCGCGCCGAATTCGGTCGTGCAAACCGGGGTAAAGTCCTTGGGGTGGCTGAACAGGATCGCCCAGCTGTCACCAATCCAGTCATGCAGGCTTAGAGTGCCCTGATCTGTTTCGACGGTCAGATCTGGAATCGTGTCGTTGATACGCAGGCCCATGTCGGTCCTCCTTTAGTGCGGCTCATGCGCTTCATATAGGCAACTCCAAGTCGCCTTTCCACCGCTTGCGGACAACAGTCCGTAGTGCCACTGTCCTGCCGAATCCGAAGGAGCATCCCATGATCGAAAAGCGTGACTTCTACATCAACGGCCAATGGGTCGCGCCCGCCGCACCCCGCGATTGCAGCGTGATCGACCCCTCGACCGAAGAGGTCTGTGCGATCATTTCACTGGGTGACAGCCCCGATACCGACGCTGCCGTGGCCGCCGCCAAGGCCGCCTTTCCCGCCTGGGCCGCCACTGACCCGTCCGAACGCAGGGCCTTGGTCGCGCGTATCCTGGAACAGTATTACGCCCGTGAAGAAGAGATGGCACAGGCCATCAGCCTTGAGATGGGCGCCCCCATCGACATGTCCCGCGCAGATCAGGCAACCTGCCTGCCCTGGCATCTTGAGAACTTTTTGACCGCCTTCGACCAGATCGAATGGATCCGCCCCCTGCGCGCCGATACCCCGAATGACCGCATCGCGATGGAGCCTATCGGCGTTGTCGGCCTGATCACGCCATGGAACTGGCCGATGAACCAGGTCACCCTCAAGGTGATCCCGGCCCTTCTGGCGGGCTGCACCTGCGTGCTGAAACCCTCGGAAGAGGCGCCGCTGTCGTCGCTGCTGTTTGCTGAATTCGTGCATGACGCAGGCTGCCCCCCCGGTGTCTTCAACCTCGTCAACGGCGACGGGGCCGGGGTTGGAACCCAATTGTCCGCCCACCCGGATGTGGAGATGATATCGTTCACTGGATCCACCCGGGCCGGACGGGCGATCTCGAGAACCGCCGCCGAAACGCTCAAGCGGGTGACCCTCGAACTGGGTGGCAAGGGCGCCAATCTGGTCTTTGCCGATGCCGGCGAAAAGGCCGTCCGCGCCGGGGTCAAACATATGATGAACAACTCGGGCCAAAGCTGTAATGCGCCCTCGCGGATGCTGGTCGAACGCAGCTTTTACGACGAGGCGGTCGAGATTGCCCGCGTCGCGGTCGAGGCAATCAGCGTCGGCCCCGCTTCGCAGCCGGGCAATCACATCGGACCTGTCGTCAACCGCCGCCAGTGGGACCAGATCCAGGGCTATATCCAGAAGGGTATCGACGAAGGTGCGCGTCTGGTCGTCGGTGGTCCGGGACTACCTGAAGGGATGAACAAGGGTTTCTACGTCCGCCCCACGGTCTTTGCTGACGTCAAACCCGGCATGACCATTGAACGGGAAGAGATCTTTGGCCCTGTCCTGTCCATCCTTCCCTTTGACAGCGAAGAAGAGGCCGTCGCCATCGCCAACGATACGCCCTACGGCCTGACCAACTACGTCCAGTCTGCCGATGGACCACGCCGCAACCGACTGGCCCGTCAGCTCCGCTCTGGCATGGTCGAGATGAATGGCAGGGGACGGGGGGCCGGTTCGCCCTTTGGGGGGGTAAAGGCCTCGGGCCGCGCGCGCGAAGGCGGCGTATGGGGGATCGAAGAGTTCCTCGAGGCCAAAGCCATCTCTGGCTGGGCAGCCGAGTAGGCACCCCTAGGCGATAAACGGGCACCGCTCCTCCAGTCGTTCTGGAGGCAAGGCGGTGCCCCGGCCTAGACAGACTCTGGACCTCATGTTCGCATATGCACAGAATTCGTGCGAGCATCGCCGTTTTCCGCACAGTCGCAAATGATATGTTCTACCCAATCACGGAACATAGGAGTTTGCCATGCTCAGCCAGATCAAAGGTCTGCACCACGTCACCTCGCTTGCCTCATCGGCGCGCGAAAACAATGCGTTCTTCACCAATGTGCTGGGCCTGCGCCGGGTCAAGAAGACCGTCAACTTTGACGCCCCCGATGTCTACCACCTTTATTACGGGGACGAGGCCGGATCGCCCGGCACTGTCATGACCTACTTCCCCTTCCCCCACGCCGCACGCGGCAAACGGGGCACGGGCGAGGTTGGCACCACGTCCTTTGTCATCCCCCAGGGCACCGCCAAAAGCTGGGCCGAGCGTCTGGGCACCTTTGACATTGCCAACGTCTCTCAGGATGTCCGCTTTGGCGAAACCCGTGTGTTGTTCGACGGCCCCGATGGCGATCGCTTTGCCCTGATCGAAAAGGACGACGACCGGGCGCCCTGGACCGGCAACGGGATTGGCGCGGACATGGGTATTCGCGGGTTCCACTCGGCCGATATGCGGCTGCGCGACGGTGGCGCCTCGTCTGAGCTGCTAACCTTCATGGGCTATGAAAAGCTTGAGACAGAGGGCAACGTCACCCGCTTTGCCGTACCCGGCGGAAACGATGCCAACATCATCGACATCGAAACCCTGCCAGAGGTCGGTCACGCCGGTCAGGGCGCGGGTTCTGTCCACCATATCGCCTTTGCCGTCGAAAACCGTGCCCGCCAGTTGGAGGTCCGCGAGGCCCTGATCGATACCGGCTGGCAAGTGACCCCGGTGATCGACCGCGACTACTTCTGGGCGATCTATTTCCGCACACCCGGCGGCGTTCTGTTCGAAGTGGCCACCAACGAGCCCGGCTTTGACCGGGACGAGGATACCGCACATCTGGGCGAGGCGCTCAAACTGCCGTCCCAGCACGAGCATTTGCGGGCGCGGCTGGAAAAGCTGCTTGAGCCGATCGAGGGCTGAGCATGGCCTATCACGCAGCCAGAACCGAAGGGGCGCCCGGCGCGCCCCTTTTCCTCACCTTCCACGGCACCGGCGGGACCGAAGCACAGTTTCACGGCTTTGCCAGCGAGGCCCTCCCCGGAGCGCATGTGACCTCGCCCCGCGGCGATGTCAGCGAACATGGGGCGTTGCGCTACTTTCGCCGCACGGGCGAGGGCGTCTACGATATGAACGACCTTGCTGCCCGCACCGCAGCGATGGCGGCGTTCATCAAGGACGAGGTCAGCCGGACCAAAGCCCCCCAGGTGCTGGGAATGGGCTATTCGAACGGGGCCAACATTCTGGCCAGTGTCGCGCTGACGCAGCCCGATCTGGTCGATGACCTGATCCTGCTTCATCCGCTGATCCCCTGGACGCCTGTGCCGCAGCCCGGCCTGAAGGGTCGCCGCATCCTGGTGACGGCAGGTGAGATGGACCCGATTTGCCCCGCCCCGATGACGCGGGCGCTGATCGACTATCTGATTGCGCAAGGCGCAGAGGTGACCCAGCTTTGGCACCCTGGCGGCCACGAAATCCGGCCCGAAGAGGTGGATGCCATCCGCGCCTTTGTAAGCTGACGATCAGAACGGCGGGCGCACCGGCTCAAACCCATCAAGCGGGTGCGCCTCGATCTTGCGGATCAGGTCGATCACGTCGTCGACCATCTTGTCTGCCGTAGCCTTGCCCTTTTCGGCCGTCGCCAGATTCGCCTCTCCGACGACGCCGTTTGGGTTCACGTCCGAGGCGATCCAGCCGTAGGCTACCGGCCCGATGGGTGAAATCGGCCCCGTTTCAGCGGTCGAGCGGAAATCCTGTGCCTGCGACATGTCCACTGTTTCCGGGGCAAAGTGCAGGATCAGCGAGGTTTCAGCGTCGCCGCCGTGGATGCCATAGGTCTTTTCCTGATCGGAATAGACCCCCTCGGGCGTGCCGAAGGCGCCCCAGCCCATCCGCACGCAGAACATGCCCGCCTGCACCCGCAACTCGCGGCTGACGATGGAATTCAGATCAACATTGCCGCCGTGACTGTTGAGGATCAGCATCTTGCGCACCCCGGCGCGGGCAACCGACAGGCCAATCTCGACCCAGGCCCTCATTGCCGTTTCCGCTGTGAGCGTTACAGTCCCCGCCGCCCACAAATGTTCGTTCGATTTGCCAACGGCCTGGACTGGCAGAATGCGGATATCGATGTCCTCTGGACACCGCTCTTTCAACATCGCCAGAAGGCCCTCGTTGATGATCGTATCGGTACCAACGGGCAGATGCGGTCCATGCTGCTCGATCGCGGCGGTTGGCAGGATGGCGATGGTGCGCATCGGATCGATGTAGCGATACTCGGTCGCGCGAAAGTCTTTCCAGTCACGACGAATCGTCATTGGGTCTGCTCCTTCAATTGGGGCGCAGGCACCGTCGCGCCGATAAGCTTGTCCATTTGGGCGCGGACCTTGTCCAGATGCCGGGCCCGGCTGGCTTCGGTGGAACTGTCCATGAGGTAGTGGGCGGCAAACACTTTCTTGGCCTTGGGATGACACAACAGCCCGACACCCCGCAGCAGGGTTCGCCGCCCCGGTGCGCCGACAAAGCGGGTCAGCCACCAGCTTGCCCCGCAGGTGGTAAACACGCCCATCCGGGTGATCTGGTTCAGGGCGGGCCGGATGGTCTGGTTCTGCCCGTCCGGCATCAAAAAGGCGACATCGGGCAACAGTACCCGGTCCAGCCACCCCTTGAGGATCGCAGGCAAGCCGTACCACCAAGTCGGATAAACAAAGATCAGGGTGTCGCACCATTCGACATCCGCACAGTAGCGGGCAACCGGGGCACGGTTGGCTGGGGCGTCCAGATAGCCCGACCACTCGGGCGCGGTCAAAACCGGCTGAAACCCATCTGAATAAAGGCCGACCAGACGATAATCCGCCCCGGCATCCTGAAGCTTGGCCAGAACGATATCCCGGATGGCGGCGTTAAAGCTGCCTTCGGCGGGATGACTGTAGACGACAAGGGCCCGCATCAGAAGGCCGCCATTTCGGTGCTGACGCGGGCCAGAAACCCTTCGCGCTTGGCCTGCGTGGCATTGTTCATGTCATGCAGGGCGAGGTAACGGACCTTTTTGGCCTTGGTCACCCCCCAAACGGCCCGTTTGATCAGCTTGCGCGGGGGATCACCGGCCAGAAAGGCGCGCATCGGGGTTGCCCCGTAGGTGGTGATGGTTGCGATCTTTCGGATGTTATCAAGGCAAGGCTTCAGCCTCTCCTCGCCAAGTGTGAAGGAAACGCAGGGCAGGAACACCCGGTCAAAAAACCCTTTTAGGATAGCGGGATAGCCAAAGTTCCAGACCGGAAACACCAGGACCAGCGCATCCGCCGCCCGCAGCCTGTCGACATAGCCCTGCACGGGCGCAGTGTTGATGGCCGTGTCGTGATAGTCCCGGCGTTCCTGAGCTGTCAGGATCGGGCTGAACCCTTCGGCATACAGATCACAATCGTCCACCTCCCAGCCCCCTTTGGCCAACGCCGACAAGGTCGCGCCATGCAGGGCGCTGGAAAAGCTTTCTTCACAGGGGTGGGCAAAGACGACAAGCGCGCGGGGCATTACTCGGCCGCCTTTACCAGTCCCGGCCAGCTGTACATCTTGTCATAGGCCCAGTCGGGATCATCCCAGGCAATCATCTTGCCGGGGTTGAGCAGGCCCTTGGGATCGGCTTGGCGCTTGAACTCCAATTGGCGCTGGTCCACCGCCTGCCGACCTCCTTCTTCCAGAGTGTAGCGGTGGGGGTTGAAGATCAGCGCCCCTTCGGCCTCATGCATCTTCACGATCTCGTCCAACCGCTCTTCGGTGGTGAATTTGACAAGGCTCAGGCCGCCCATGCCGACCTTACCTTCGTGCCGGGTCACTTCGATGTGCTGCAAGACCTCGGGGGCGAACATTGCCCTGATCTTTTCGACAAGGGCGATCGGATCGGCACTACCATAGCCGACCTGCAGGTAGGTGATCGACGGATCAACCTTCAGCGCCCGAAGGGTTGTGTGGTTCCAGCCATATTCAAAGACCGGGCCGGGGTCGCGCGGCCAGTCGTTGTCGTCGGAACGATAGATGACATTTGCCGTGGGATAGTGGCCGGTGAAGGTCGTGAAGCCATCCATTGCATGGGGCGCAACCATGAGGGCGACCACCGCATCGGTCGCCTCGACATGCGGCGCGACGCGCTGGAAGTAGTCCTTGGCAATCGGCGCCTCGAACACCGTCGCCAGCTTGATCAGCAGACCGTCGCGCGAAGCCAGATCGTAGGAATACTGCAATGCCTCTTTGAAATCTGGAAAGGTGACGAACAGGCCAATCCAATCGTATGCGGGGGCAAGCGGGATTTCGATCTCTGTGATGATACCGTTGGTGCCGTAAGCGTGGCTGACCCTGTGCAGGTCTTCTCCAGTGATCTCGATGGCGCGAGGCTCTGCCTCCATCGTGACGACGCGCAGGCGAATGATGTTGCCGACGTCCCGCAGCGATCCCCAACGAACCGATCCAACGCCACCGGACCCCCCGGCGATAAAGCCCCCGATGGTGGCCGTCGCCCAGGTGGACGAGAACATGCGGATCTCTTGCCCGCTATCGGCCTTGCAAGCCGCGTCGAGATCCTTGAGCAGGCAACCCGGCTCAACGATCACCCGGCCGGGGTGGATTTCCTTTACGGCGTTCATCTTGTGCAGGTGCAGGATACACCCACCCGCCAAGGGCATGGCCTGCCCATAGTTTCCAGTCCCCGTGCCTCGGGTCGTGACGGGCACGTAATGGGCATAACAGACCTTGAGAACCTCGATCACCTCGGCCTCGGTCTTGGGCGAAACGGCGAAATCCGCCACAACGCCGTCCAGCCGGTCCTTGAGAACCGGGGAGTACCAAAAGAAGTCGCGGCTTTTGGCCCGGACAGAGGCCGGGTTGGTATCAATATCCAGATGCGACAGGGCGGCCTTGGCGGCCTCGATATTGGCTTTGGTCATGCGGTCCTCATCAGGGGGTCGAGGGTGCTGTAATCAGGTAGGGTGCGATCAATGGCCCGCCCCCCGCGTAGGACGATCCGGTCGGACTGTGGGCGGGAAAACAGCTCTGTCCAGCTGCGGCCGCGGCAGATCACCAGATCAGCGGGGGCCCCGGGCGCAAGGCTGGGGGCGTCAAAGCCGCAGGCGGCGGCGGGGTTGGTCAGGAAGGCGTGGGTCCAGTCGGGATCGGCATGGTCAAGATGCCCGATCCGCGTGGCCTCTCGCATCACTTCGATCATGTCCATATCGCCGTAGGCGTAGAACGGATCGCGGGTGTTGTCCGAGGCAAAGGACACCGGGATGCCCCTTGCCTTCATCTCGTGGACCAGCGTGATCCCTCGGTTGCGGGGGGTACGCCCCTGATGTCGGTCTTGCAGGTAGAGGTTGCACATCGGCAGGCTGACAACATGCAAACCGGCCATGGCGACAAGGTCGAGGGTCGCCAAAGCTTCGGCCTCTGGCATGGTCGAGAGCGAACACAGATGGCCCACGATCACCGGCGCTTCAAAGCGCATGTCGAGCACCTTCTGCGCAACGGCGGCAAGGCTGTTGGACATCGGGTCCATCGTCTCGTCCGAGTGGAAATCGACCGACAACCCATGATCGAGGGCGAGGCCAAAGAAATCATCCAGCTGGCGGGGCAGTTCAGGGTTGGGAAAGCTGACCATGCCCAACACTCCGCCTGCCTTGGCAACCCGTTCTGCCGTTGCGACAAACGGACCATCCCGGGTAACGCTGTCACAGGCAACAAGACAGGCCGCCTGAAGGTCTATCCGTCCGGCCCATTCGGCGCGGACCTGTTCAAACAACGGCCAGCTTATCGCGTCCTGTGGCGGGCCGGAATCAAGGTGGGTCCGGATCGCCCTTGTGCCATGTGCGTAGGCGGTCTGAAGCGAAAACTCCATCCGCGCCCGAACATCCTCGCCCCCCCAGCGGGCCGAGGAATCCCCGCGAACCGCGCTTATGGCGCCGTCAAAAGTGCCATCGGGATTTGGGCTGCGGCCCCAGATGTGCCCCTTGTCCAGATGGGTGTGCATGTCGACAAAGGCGGGGAAGGCCATTGCCCCCTTCATGTCGACGGCGTCGACCAACGCATCGTCTTCGGCAATCTTGCCGTCTTTGACGGTCAGGCTGATCCGCACAAGTTCGTCTATCTGGCCCACAAGGCAACCGGGCACAGTAAGGTTATCCAGCCGGAAGGCGGTCGCCGCCGGCAGCTTCATGAAATTCATTTCTATTCTCGTTTCAGCGCACTCTCGTGCCAATTGCGTAGGGCCAGGTGACTGATCAGCGAGGTGATGGAAAAGATCACCACACCCGTAAGCGCAATCAGCAAAAGAGCTGCAAACATGCGCGGGATGTTCAGACGGTAGCCCGCTTCAAGGATGCGGTAAGCCAGCCCCGTCCCGATCCCGCCGGTGCCCGCCACATACTCGGCCACCACGGCACCGATAAGGGCAAGGCCCCCAGCGATCCGAAGACCCCCAAGGAAGTACGGCAGGGCAGAGGGCAGTTGCAGATACCGCAGGCGCTGCCAGCGGCTGGCCTTGTAGATCGACATCAGGTCGCGCAGGTTATGGTCCGCCGATTTGAGGCCAAGGGTCGTGTTGGCCAGGATCGGAAAAAACGCCACGATCCAGGCGCACAACAAAAGGCCGACCATCCGGCTTTCGATGTAGATGAAGATCAGCGGCGCAATCGAGACGATCGGCGTCACCTGAAGGATCACGGCAAAAGGCGAAAAAGACATCTCGGCAAAGCGGCTTTGGGTGAACAGAACAGCAAGGCCGACACCGCCCAGAATCGCCACGGTCAGGGCCAGCAGCGTGATCTGAAGCGTCACAAGCAGCGATTGGAACAGGGTGACTCGATCCTCGAACAGGGTCTGCACCACCAGACCGGGGCCGGGCAGGATGTAATGAGGGATCTCGTTCCAGACGACGATGCGGTCCCACCACCAGATCGCAAGGCTCAGGACAACGACGGGCACGACCCATTTGGCAATGGCCTCGATCCGCTGGGCGCGGGCAAAGCGTTCTTCGTCCGCGTCAAAGATCGGTCCTGATCCGGTCTCGGACGTGGTGGCCTGGGTTTCGGCTATGGTCATCAGTGGACCTCCCCTGGAGCGAGCGTGCTCATGAGTGTGTCGGAAGTCTCGCGTGCGACGGCGGCATACTCGGGCGACGTGCGCCAATCGATGCCCCGCGGATAGGGCGCGTCGATCTTGATCTCTTTGATGATCCGGCCCGGGCGGGCGGCCATCACCATGATCCTGTCAGACAGGAACACGCTCTCAAATACGGAATGGGTGACAAAGATCACCGTCGCCCCGGTCTTGGCCTTGAGAGACAGAAGATCGTCGTTCAGCTTTTGACGCGTAATCTCGTCCAGCGCAGCAAAGGGCTCGTCCATCAGGATGAGGCGGGGGTTGGTGACAAGGGCGCGGGCAATGGACACCCGCATCTTCATCCCGCCGGACAACTCGCGCGGGTAGCTGTCGGCAAACTTTTCAAGCCCGACAAGGGCAAGCACTTCGTGGATCCGGTCCTTGACCGAACTGTACGACTGTCCGCGTAACCGAAAGGGCAACCAGACGTTTCGGGCAACGGTCGTCCATGGCATCAAGGTCGGTTCCTGGAACACCACGCCAAGGTCGTCCTTGCCCTGCCCCCCTTCCCAATTGATGCGACCCAGCGAGGGGCGCATAAGCCCGGCAATCAGGCGCAGGGCTGTGGACTTGCCACAGCCAGAAGGCCCCAGAAGCGAGATAAAGTCGCCTTCATTCACGTTCAGCGACATCTTACGCAGCGCCACGACACCACCGTTGAAGGTCTTGTCGACGGACTGCATCTGAAGAACAGCCGGGCGGTTGCCCATGGGGGCAACGATACGATCGTGGGCGGTCATGACCTCTCCTGATCGGGTCGGATGAGTAGGGCCAGCCCGCTTCGGGCTGACCCATATGACGCAGTGCGGGTTATGGGCGCAGGTCCAGGCCAAGACCCGCGTTGACGTAGTCGAGGACATAGGACGCACCGATATCGAGATCGGCAGAGATCACGCCTGCCTCGACCATCTTGGCATAGAAGTCGTTCATCCGCTCATCTGTCATCGCGCCAATGCCAAGGGTCAGGGTATCACCACTGTCCACGATGCCTTCGGACAACATCGCCTCGATGGCAAAGTCGATCTTGTCCTGGGTCATGTCCGGGTTGTCGGTCAGGATCAGCGCATCGGCGGCGCTGTTGTCGCCGTAGATGTAGTTGTACCAGCCAAGGATCGACCCCTCAACAAAGCACTTCACCACCTCTGGCTTTGTCTCGACCGTGTCGCGGGTCGCCTGAACGGTTGTGGAATAGCCCGAGAACCCGGCATCTGCGATCAACCAGACCTCAGGCTTCATGCCTGTCTCGGACTCTATCGCGTAGGGTTCTGACGACAGATAGCCCTGCATGGCCGAATCGGTGTTCACAAGGAAAGGGGCAGAGTTGAAAGTGTAGGGCTGACGCTGCTCATCGGTAAAGCCGTAGGCCGCTTTCATCCATTCATAGTAGCTTGCCCCGTCCTGAACGATCATCGTCAGGTCCTTGAGTTCTTCAAAGCTGCTGACCCGGTCGGGGTGGCTGATCAGGACCTGTGGGTCCTTCTGGAAGGCAGCCATGACATTGACGATCGGCAGATCCTGTTCGACTGCAAAGAAGGCGTCCAGCGTGCCGCCCATGTAAAAGTCGATCCGGCCAGCCAGCATCAGGGCCTGGTTGTTCACCTGTGGACCACCCGGCAGGATCGTGACGTCCAGACCGCAGGCGGCATAGGTGCCATCGGCAACGGATTGATAAAAGCCACCATGCTCAGCCTGAGCGACCCAATTTGTACCAAAGGTGACTTCGGTCTGGGCCGAAGCGGCGGTTGCGGTCAGTCCAAGGACCACGGCGCCTGCGACAAACTGCAACTGATTCCTGAAAGACATCCCCGTTTCTCCTACTGGTGAGTACGGAATGATTAAGGACCACACTTTGGCACCACCCAAAGTGGCCGGACCCACGGGCCTGTTCACGTGTAACGCTTCGCCCAAATATGGTGCGCATTCCCAACTTGGCGCAAACTATTTTGGCAACTTTCGATCTTGCTGACCCTAAATTCGGGCAAGGGCCTAGGGCTGAGTGTGCCCGATCGCCCAGTGATTGACAGTCTGATGGAATCGGAGGCAACCCAGATGCGCGAGATCAACCCAACATCCATTCGACCGCCCTTTGCGCGCTACGCGCATGGGGTCGAAGTGCCACCAGGGCACCGCCTGGTCATGACCTCCGGTCAGTTGGGGTTGAAAGCAGACGACAGCCTGCCCGAAACGGCGCTGGATCAGGCGCGGATCTGTTTTACCAATTGTGCGGCAATCCTTGCAGAGGGTGGAATGGGACCGGGCGACGTGGTTCGGATCAACGCCTTTGTCACGGATCGGTCGCATATGGCAGGCTATATGCAGGCGCGTGACGAATGGCTGGCGGATGTCGCCCGCCTCCCCGCCTCCACCTTGGTCATCGTGTCCGGGTTTACCCGGCCAGAATTCCTGGTGGAGGTCGAGGTGACGGCAGCCTGCCCGTAGGCAGTCGCGTCCATGGGGAAAGTGGTGAGCCCGTCGGGGTTCGAACCCGAGACCTACTGATTAAAAGTCAGTTGCTCTACCAGCTGAGCTACAGGCCCCACGAGGGGGGGTATTAGGAATTGCGCCCAACGCGGTCAACCCCACAAATGCAGGGCCGCTGGATTCATCTTCAACGCTCGTCTATATGCCCGGAAAAGCACAAGGACGGCGTCAGTGGCATTTGCCTTCATGAAAATGCATGGGTTGGGTAACGACTTTGTCGTTATCGACGGGCGGAATCAGGCTCCCGACCTGTCTCCAACCCTTGTTAAGGCTATCGCTGACCGGCACCGGGGGGTTGGATTCGACCAGCTCGCCCTGATCACACAGGACGCCGAGGCCGATGTCCGCCTGACATTCTACAACGCCGATGGCTCGCTTTCGGCAGCCTGTGGCAATGCCACGCGCTGCATCGCCCGGCACCTGATGGACGAGACCGGTCAAAGTGCTGTGACCCTCGCCACCGGGCGGGGCCTGCTGCTGGCTCATGACGCAGGCAATGGGCTGACGTCGGTCAACATGGGCCATCCCCAGCTCGGCTGGGATGAGATCCCATTGGCCGAAGCGATGGACACCCTGTCCCTTCCGATCGACGGCGGACCAACGGCAACGGGGATGGGGAACCCACATTGCACATTCTTCGTTCCGGATGCCGAGGCGGTCGATCTCGGCCACCTTGGCCCGCTCATAGAAACCCACCCGCTTTTCCCCGAACGAACCAATGTGCAGTTCGCATCGGTCACCGGACCCGACACCCTGCGGATGAGGGTCTGGGAGCGGGGCACAGGTATCACGCTTGCCTCCGGCTCTTCGTCCTGCGCCACGGCAGTGGCGGCCGCACGACGGGGGCTGACAGGGCGGGCGGTCACGATCCATCTCGACGGGGGGCAAATTTCGGTCACCTGGGCCGACGATGGGGTCTGGATGACCGGCCCGACCGCCCATGTCTTTGACGGGGTCTGGCATGGCTGAGGCTCCCGTCTTCGCCACCCTCGGCTGCCGGCTCAACGCCTATGAGACCGAAGCAATGAAGGAAATGGCCGCCCAGGCCGGGGTCACCGATGCGGTGATCGTAAACACCTGTGCCGTCACGTCAGAGGCAGTCCGCAAAGCCAAGCAGGAAATCCGGCGCCTGAGGAGGGCGCACCCCGATGCCACCCTCATCGTGACCGGCTGCGCCGCGCAGACCGAACCCGCCACCTTCGCTGCCATGCCCGAGGTGACAAAGGTGATCGGCAACACCGAAAAGATGACACCGCAGACCTGGGCCAACATGGCCCCCGACCTGATCGGTACGACCGAGCCCGTCCAGGTCGACGACATCATGTCAGTGACCGAGACGGCGGGACACCTGATCGACGGCTTTGGCACCCGCAGTCGGGCCTACGTTCAGGTCCAGAACGGCTGCGACCACCGTTGCACGTTCTGCATCATCCCCTTTGGCCGGGGCAATTCCCGCTCCGTCCCCGCCGGTGTCGTCGTCGATCAGATCAAACGGCTGGTGCAAAGCGGGTATAACGAGGTCGTGCTGACCGGCGTCGATCTGACCTCCTGGGGGGCAGACCTGCCTGCCCAGCCCCGGCTCGGCGATCTGGTGCTGCGCATCCTCAGGCTGGTGCCGGATCTGCCAAGGCTCAGGATCTCCTCTATCGATTCGATCGAGGCCGACCCCGCGCTGATGGACGCCATCGCAGGCGAGGCGCGGCTGATGCCCCACCTGCACTTGTCGCTGCAGGCTGGCGACGACATGATCCTTAAACGGATGAAGCGGCGGCATCTACGCGACGACGCCATCCGCTTTTGCCAGGAGGCCCGAGGCCTGCGCCCCGACATGACGTTCGGGGCCGATATCATCGCAGGCTTCCCCACCGAAACGGATGAGATGTTCCAAAAGTCGCTGGACCTTGTTCATGAGTGTGACCTCACCTGGCTTCACGTCTTTCCCTATTCCGCCCGCCCCGGCACCCCCGCAGCCCGGATGCCTGCTATCAACGGACGCACGATCAAGGATCGGGCCGCCCGGTTGCGGGCAGCGGGGCAGACCCAGGTCTCGCGCCACCTCGCCGCACAGCAAGGCAAAACCCATCATGTGCTGATGGAAAACCCCCGGATGGGCCGCACTGAACAGTTCACCGAAGTGGCCTTCGGCACGGACCAGCCCGAAGGGCAGATCGTCACAGCGCAGATCACCGGCGCAACGGACCAGCAGCTCATCGCCTAGACTTTTTCTTGCCCCAAATATTCCCGCCGGAGGCTCCGCACCAAGCCACCGGCAGAACGTCCGAACAAGAGCGCTGACCAAGCAGGATACCCGCCATGCATCCCAATCCGATCTTTCGGCGACCCGGTGTCGAACGGAACCTGACCTTCGCCCGCCACCGGGCTTTCGGGCTGTTGTCCGTGAACGGGCCCGAGGGGCCGCTCCTTGCCCATGTCCCATTTCTACTTGATGCTGATGGCGCATCGGCGGACCTGCACCTCGTGCGATCCAACCCGATCCTGCATGCTCTGGATCAGCCACAGGCGGCCGTTATCGTCATCACTGGACCAGACAGCTACATCTCGCCGGACTGGTACGAGGTTGCAGACCAGGTCCCGACCTGGAATTACGTCGCTGTCCACCTGCGGGGCCAACTCGGGAAATTGCCGCCAGAGGCGATGCGCGACATGCTGGACCGTCAGTCCGCCCATTTTGAGGACCAGCTTACTCCCAAACCTCCCTGGACCACCCACAAGATGACGCCAGAGGTCCTGGACCGGATGATGCGACAAATCGTGCCCTGCCGGCTGACGGTGACGGGCATCGATGGCACCTGGAAACTCAACCAGAACAAGCCGGACGAGGTCAGGCTGCGCGCGGCCGACAAAGTGGCCGAGGATGGAATGGGGTCGGAACGGGCGACACTGGCCATCTTGATGCGGACCCCTCCTCAGGACTAGCCTCCACCGAAACCCTGCTCAACAAAGGCCAATGCAAATGAAACTCCTGATGTCTCCCCCCTCCCCGTTTGTCCGCAAGGTGCGGGTGGTGATCCGGGAAACCGGCCAGCTTGACGCGATCGAAGAGGTCGCGGTGACTACATCGGCCCTTGATACCGACGCCGGGCTGATGGCAGCCAACCCCTTGGGCAAGATCCCGGCCCTGATCCGGGAGGACGGGCCGGCCATCTATGACAGTCGGGTGATCACCCGCTACCTCGACGCCCGTGTCGGCGCCGGGCTCTACCCGGACGCCCGCCTGTGGGAGATCCTCACCCTCGAGGCGACAGCGGACGGGATCATGGAGGCTGGCGTCCTGATGGTCTACGAAGGGAGGCTGCGGCCCGAGGCGCAGCAATCGCCCCAATGGGTCGAAGCGCAATGGGGCAAGCTGAGCCGGTCACTCGACGCCGTCAACGCCCGCTGGATGAGCCATCTGGCCGGGCCGCTGAACATGGGCCAGATCGCCATTGGCTGCGCCCTGGGCTATCTCGACCTGCGCCACGATGCGCGGAACTGGCGGGAAGGGCGCGAGGCCCTCGCCGCATGGTTCACCGAGTTCAGCCAGCGCGAGGCGATGATCGACACCCGGCCCGAATAGGCCAGCGCCTCCCTACGTAAGGTGGGTCATGACCCACCTTACTTTTCAGAAACGATCAACCGTGTCCCGATGCGGATGCGGGGGGCGATCCAGTGAAGGGCCCGGCGTGACAGTCCGACACATCCTGCCGTGGGAAAGCCCGGCCTACGCCACTGATGGATAAAGATTGCCGACCCACGGCGATACTCGGCCCTTGGCCAGTTCCAGTCGGTGAGGATCACCAGATCATACATCGGATCAGCCCGGCGCAGCACTTCGTGGCTATGTGGGTAAGGCACGCGCACCATGAGGTTGTAGTCCTCATGCCCCGGATCGTCGGACCACAGGTCTCCGGGCCGGATCGGCACGGCCCAGTCGGCCGGCTTGGCCATACGGTCGGGCCGGTACAGCATTCCCACCAGATCGTGCATCCCGGCCGGAGTCGCCCCATCCCCTTCGCGCTTGTCCCCCGTGATGCCGCCCCGACCGATCGTGCAAGGAAACCGATGTCCCAGAAACCGCAGGTGCGTTGGCGTCAGAACGAGGTCGGTCGGGCGCATGGCGGGCTCCTGTGTCCGGTGGCTCTATCAGGTCTAGACCGCCGTCCGGCCCGTCGCCAGTCCTGCCAAATCCAAAATTTGGCCTGCCCTACCCTGCCAATGTCGCTTTTGAACCACAACGCCAATGCCGCTACCCCCAACCTGAAGCCTGATGCAGCCCAACGGAAGGACCAGCCATGCGCACTCATGCTCAAGCCGTTGTGATCGGGGGCGGGGTCATCGGCTGCTCGATCCTCTATCACCTGACCAAGCTGGGCTGGACCGATGTCGTCCTGCTGGAGCGGTCAGAGCTGACCTCGGGATCAACATGGCATGCTGCAGCCAATATCCACGGCCTGCATGACAGCACCAACATCAGCCGCCTCCAGCACTATACCATGGGCCTCTACAAAGACCTAGAGGCCGAGACAGGACAGGGCTGCGGCATCTTCCAACCCGGATCGCTCTACATCGCCCAAACGGCCGAGCGCGAGCACCAGTTGCGCCTGCAGGCCGCCAAGGCCCGCTACTACGGCATGAACTTTCACGAAGTCACGCGCGCCGAGGCCGAGCGTCTTCACCCTCTTGTCAACTACGACGGCATCCGTTGCATCATGTTCGAACCGGACGGGGGCAACGTCGACCCTTCGGGCGTCACCGCCGCCTATGCCGCCGGTGCCCGCCAGAGGGGGGCCGAAATTCACCGACAGACCCCCGTCACCGCCACCCGTCCCCAACCGGATGGCAGCTGGATTGTCGAAACCCCAAAGGGCGACATCCACACCACATGGATCGTCAATGCCGCTGGCCTCTGGGGTCGTGAGGTTGCCCGAATGGCCGGGCTGACCCTGCCCCTCTTGCCGACAGAACATCAGTACTTCGTTACTGAAACCATCGCGGAGATCGCGGACCTTGGCCGTCGCCTGCCGTCTGTCGCCGACCGGGACGGGGAATACTACCTGCGCCAGGAGGGCCTAGGCCTGCTTGTCGGGGCTTATGAAAAAGACGTGCGGTTCTGGGCCGAGGACGGGACGCCCCCCGATTTTGGCCACGAGTTGTTTGCCGATGACCTTGACCGGATCGCCCCCAACATGCTGCGCGCCATGGACCGGGTGCCTGCCGTTGCCGAGGCCGGCGTCAAGCGGGTCATCAATGGCCCGATGATCTGGTCGCCGGACAGCGCCGCCCTGTTCGGGCCGGTGCCAGAGTTGCGCAACTACTTTTGCTGCAACGGCATCATCCCCGGATTTTCGCAGTCGGGGGGCCTTGGCCTGCTTGCCGCCGAATGGATGATCGAGGGCGAACCACATCTGGACATGTTCGCCTGGGACCTCGCCCGCTTTGGCCCCTGGGCTGATGCGGCGTTCACAAGGGCAAGGGTCGAAGATCAGTATGCCCACCGCTTCAAGATCCACTTCCCCGGCGAAGAACGCGCCGCAGGGCGTCCGGCCCGCACCCGCCCCGCCTATGACAGACAATCTGAGATGGGGGCAGTCTTTGGCCTGAACTCTGGCTGGGAACACCCGCTCTGGTTCGGCGCAGCTGGTGAGCCGCGCGAGGAGACCGCTGGCTTTGACAGGCAAAACTGGTTCGAGCCCGTGGGCCGCGAGGTCCGGATGCTGCGCGACAAGGCCGGGATCATCGACATCTCGAACTTTGCCCGGACCCGGATCAAGGGACCGGGGGCCAAGGCATGGCTTGATGCGCTACTCGCCAATCGGGTGCCCTCGGTTCAAGGGCGGACCTGTCTTGCGCCCCTGATCGGCAAACGGGGCGGGATCGCGGGTGATTTCACTGTCACCTGTCTGGCACCCGACGATTACTTCATGGTCAGCTCTGGCATGGCAGAGCGCTATCACCACCGTTTTTTCAACGCGGTCCCCCTGCCCGACGGGACGACATGGGCCAGCCAGACGGACGGGATGGCGGGTTTCAACATCGCGGGACCGCTCGCCCGGACCCTTTTGCAAGGCCTGACGAATGCCGATCTGTCGAACAAGGCGTTCCCCTTCCTCAGATCGCAGCAGATCACGCTGGCTGGCGTGGACTGCATCGCCATCCGGGTCTCATTCACCGGCGATCTGGGTTGGGAGCTGCACTGCGACGCGACCGACCAGCTGCGCCTCTACGACGCCCTTCTGGCGGCAGGCGAACCTCTGGGGGCCGGACCAGTCGGCGGGCGGGCGCTGGGGGCGCTACGGATCGAAAAGGGCTACGGCAGCTGGGGCCGGGAGTATTCGCCCGAATACTGGCCGCAGGAATCCGGGCTGACCGGGCTTATCAAGCTCGACAAGGATTTCCTCAACAAGGACGCCTACCTTGCCATCGCAGACACGGCCCCGCGCGAGGTCCTGCGCTGCCTTGCGATCGACGCCACAACAGCGGACGCCTCGGGGACAGAGCCGATTTTTGACCTTGAGGGAAAGCCCGCGGGCACGATCCGCTCCGGGGCTTATGGCTATCATGTCGGGGCATCGCTGGCGCTTGCCTACCTGCGTCCTGATATTACGCCTGGGACCGAGCTGGATGTGATGATCCTGGGCACTCCGCACAGGGCCCGCGTTCTGGCCCGGCCGGCCTTTGATCCAGAGGGAAAACGGCTAAGAGGTTAAAGAGGCGGCATTCGAACAGGGCTTTCGTCCAGACCCCAGCCGCGCTACATCCGCCGGCATGCCAACAACCTTTACCTCTCTTGCCCAGCTGCGCGACCATGGCTTTGACACGGTCATCGACGTTCGTTCGCCATCGGAATACGCCGAGGACCACGTGCCGGGGGCGATCAACCTGCCCGTCCTGTCGGATGCAGAGCGGGCCGAGGTCGGGACGATCTACAAACAGGACAGCCCGTTCACCGCCCGCAAACGCGGCGCGGCGCTGGTTGCCCGCAATGCCGCCGACCATATCGAACAGAGCCTGTCGCACCATGGTGGTGGCTGGAAACCCCTAGTCTACTGTTGGCGGGGTGGCCAACGGTCCGGGTCCTTTACCGGTATCCTGCAACAGATCGGTTGGCGGGCCGATACCGTAAAGGGCGGCTATCAGACCTACCGCAAGCTGGTGCAGACCGCGCTATACGAAACACCTCTCCCCCACCGACTGATCCTTCTGGATGGCAATACCGGGACCGCCAAGACCGATATCCTGGGTCATCTGGACCAGCTTGGCGTCCAGACCCTCGACCTCGAAGGCATGGCGGGACATCGCGGATCGCTTTTGGGTAGCACGCCCGCAGGGCAACCCAGCCAAAAGGGGTTTGAGACCCGGCTGGCCATCGCGCTGGGGGATCTGGACCCCGGCAGGCCGGTGGTGGTTGAAGCCGAAAGCTCCAAGATCGGGCGTCTTATCGTGCCGCCACAGCTCTGGGCCATCATGCGCGAGGCAGCCAGGATCGAGGTTTCGGCCCCCCTCGCCGCGCGCGCGACCTACCTGACCGGGGCCTATGCGGACATCATCGCCGACCCCGACCGGCTGGCCCAGCGCCTGCAACCTCTGCGTGTCCATCGCGGGCACGAGATGGTGGACGGCTGGCTAAAGCTGCTGCAGGGCGGACGGTTTGAGGATCTGGCTACCGCGCTTATGGCCCAGCACTATGACCCGGCATATTCCAAGTCGCGCGACGTCCACGAACACGAGGTCATCGCAACTTTGGACACCGACAAGCTGGACAATGCGGGTCAGGCCCAGCTTGCCAGCCGGATCGCAAAGCTGATCAGCGAAAGGTAACCCCTGGCGCGCCGGCGACGATCTTGCCAATCCGAACCGCAGGGTAGCCTGCCGCCTGCAGGGCCTCTAGGATATGCTCCGCCTCTGTCACTGTCACAGCGGCCAACAACCCTCCCGCCGTCTGCGGATCGAACATCAACGCGCCCCGGGCACCCTTCGCCCCAAAGACGGGCCCTGCACCCGAGCGATTGTCGGGCAGGATAGTCGAGGCGACGCCCTGCTCGGCCAGTTCAAGCGCGCCGGGCAGCAGGGGGACATCGGCCAACCGGACCTCTGCCGCAACGCCCGAGGCCTCGCAGATCCCCGCCAGATGCCCGGCAAGGCCGAAACCTGTCACATCTGTCATCGCATTGGCGGTTTCCAGAATGCGGCTGGCCTCACCCTGCGAGGCCGCCATCGCGGCATAGGCACCCACCACGACCACCCCGCTGGCCTTGCCCTGCATTTCAGCCGCAAGGATGACGCCGGACCCGATCGGCTTGGTCAGGATCAGAATATCACCGGGTCGCGCCCCCGCGATGGTGATGGGGTCCTGTTCACACAGGCCTGTCACGGTAAACCCGATGGTCAGTTCCGACCCCATCGATGAATGGCCACCAATAATGGCCGCCCCTGCATTCCCCATGACCTTTGCAGCCGTCGACATCACCTCGGCCAGGGTCCGCTCCTGCAAGGTGGCGGTCATCCGGGGCAGGATAACGGTGGCAGTGGCCGCCTGCGGCGTGGCCCCCATCGCCCAGACATCGCCCAGCGCATGAATGGCCGCGATCCTCGTCATAAGGACCGGGTCGTCCGTCACGGCTCGCAGGTGGTCTGTCGACACAACCAGCCGCACGCTGCCCATGCGCAGCATCGCCGCGTCATCGCCTGCAACGGCTTCTATATCAGCGCGGCGGGCGGGGGGCAGGCTATTAAGGGCGTTGCGCAACGCCCCTCGCCCAACCTTGGCCCCGCAACCACCGCACATGGGTGCGTCGCCCAGCGCCTCTTTCAGCCCTGCCGCACGCGTCGTGGGCAGGCTCGGCCCCTCCATAAAGGGCAGGTCTGAAAGCTTGCCCATGAACACCCGATCGATCCGGTCCTTCCAGCGCCAGAGTATCGGGCCGCTAAAGGCGCGCCCCCATTTCTCGGCCAGTGCCGATTTCTCACCCAGTGAGATCAGCTTGAGGTAATCGCGCTGCGGCTGGTAGCGGCGCATCTGCCCACCCGACAGGGCAGCAACAAGATTGTCGAGCAGGACCGGCGCCTGCCGAACGGCAAACACCCCGGCCTTTGGGCGCGGGTTGTCGCTCAGGTGAGCGCAATCGCCAGCGGCAAAGATGGCAGGATCACTGGATTGCAGGGTCCAGTTGACCGAGATGAACCCTTCATGCAGGTCAAGGCCAGTCTTTGTCAGCCACCCAAACGGCAGGGCACCCGCTGCGCCGGCGGTAAAGTCCGACAGGATGTGGCGGCCATCCTCCAGCAGCACATGATCTGCCGCTACAGTAGCCACCGGCGTGTTCTCGTGCACCGTCACACCCAGTGCCTCAAGCGCCTGCAAGAGGCGCTGGCGCCCCGGTCTGGTCGCCTCGGACAGGGCAGCACTGCGGTCGATCAGGCTGACCTCTGCCTCTCGACCGTCGGTCCGCAGGGCATGGGCCATCGCCATCGCCAACTCGGCCCCGGCAACGCCGCCGCCTATGACGGCCACGCGGGCCGGGCCCGATCCGGCCCTAAACGCCGCCCAACGCTTGCCAAACGGGGTGAGTGGTTTGGCAGGGATGCCGTATTGCGCGAAACCGGCAAGGGCGGGCATCGCCGAGGTGATTCCGATGTCGATAGACGCCACATCAAACGCGATCGGTGGTCGGCCGGGCACATGGATATTGCGGGCCGTGAGGTCGATCCCATCCACGGCACCTAGTATCAGCCGCGCCCCGGCAAAACGCGCCAGTTTCACAAGGTCGATCCCCAGATCCTCGCGCCCATAGTGTCCGGCGACAAAGCCTGGGAGCATCCCTGAATAGGCCGCCGTCGGCTCGGGATTGATCAATGTCAGACGCGCGCCGGCAAGGGGCTGCATCCCCCAACGACGCAGCACAAGGGCGTGGGTATGGCCACCGCCAATCAGCACCAGGTCGCGGGTCAGGGGAAAGGCGTTTTGCATGTGCCCCTTTACCCTGCGCCCAAGGCGACCGCTATTCAAAGTTTTGCTACGGTGACAGCCATTGTCCGGTCCAACCGTCATCCCGCCGATACATGGCGCGACGGTGGACGGGTCCCAGATGAACCGCGTCGATAGTCTGGACGGTGCAGCGCAGGACCGCAAAGCTCGCCGGATCGGGGGTCTTGTCATAGCCCAGCGCCCGGGCAATCGGCGTCCCGGGCGGCGGGGTCACCCCATAGCTTTGGCGCGAATGGTCGGGCACACGGGCCCAAAGGGCGGCAACCTCGGCACCGCTCTGGATCTCGACGCTCAGGCTTAGCCGGATCTGAAGCCGGTCCTCGGCCTCCCAGACATGCAGGGCGGCGCGGGGCAAGTTCCGTAGACTGACGATCTTGTCCGAGAACAGATCGGTATGCGCCTCAACCGTACCAACCTTTTCATCGGCGGCGCGAAGGACTACTGTCCGCGCCTCGGGCCAGCCATCAGGGCTATGCGTGGCAAGCACAGGATGCCGGGCGGCGGCATCGCGGTCAGCGACACCTTGCAGCAGGTGATGCCAAACATGCGCCCGCAAGCCATCAAGCGTTTCGAACCAGTCATTCATAGCCTGTCATCTCCAGATATCCCCGGCCCGAATGGCTGCCATTTACCACGACCGGGCCTTCCCAATAGGGCACGCTTACATCCATCCAGGCGGCTTCGTTCAGCGCCTCGACTGTCACATCGATCCCCCTGTCGGGCAGGCGAACCTGCCATCGGGTTGGGATCTGACGGCCTGCTACCGTGCTTTGTGACAGCGGCTCTGCCTGAAAGGCGCCATCGGGATAGGCTGTCGTTTGCCCATCCGGTGCGATCCATGTGGCGGCGGTAAACGTGTCGTCCCCGCGCAGGGCAAACCCCATCATGCGGGCACCATCGTCAAACACAAGGCTGAACCAGTCCCATCCGGTCTGATCCGAGGCCAGAGGCTGCGACGACCATTCCCGATCCAGCCAGGCCTGCCCCGTCACCGGCACCTCGCCTTCTGGGAGGACAAGGGTGCCTGCGATGTCGAAGAAGGGTTGCGAATAGTAGTAGCTGGCCTGCCCTGCCACCGACTTTACCGAATAGCCCGCATCGCCTTGCAGGACGAGCGGCCCATTGGCCGTCAGGCCCATGTCATAGGCAAAGTCCGGCCCCGTCGCGGTCAGCCGCATCTCTTCAAACGTATCGCCTGCCATTTGCCAGTCGTCGATCCAGGCGGCAAAGGGGGCGGCTGTCACCCCCGCCTGCCCGACCCCGCCCCGGGCCAGCCGTTCCGTCACAAAGTGCCGGTCGGGGGTCGTGACGGCGGCATGGCCCATCCACAATTGCGGGGCATCCCACCCCGCGCCCGCCTCCGGGGCGAGGGCCGAGCGGAACAGGGTCCATTGCAGGCCATAGGGCGTGCCGTCAGGCCCGGTCAGGGTCGCCGTCAGATACCACCATTCGATGCGATAGTCAGGATGCGGTCCGTGATCGGCCGGAAAGGTCAATGGCACCCCACGTTCGGGCACGGCAAAACCGTCGCCAGTTAAGCCCAATCCGGCAAAGCCCTGCGCTTGCGCGGCAAAGGGCAACCACAGCAGCAACAAGACCACCCTAACGTTCATTCGAAAAAACCTTGAGCAGGGCGGCAGGCGGCGTCCGGGCCAGTTTGCGCGCAGGCCAAAGCGCCGCAAGAAGGGCCGCCCCCAGCGCGAAAAGGGTCAGCCGGGCATAGTCGCCGGGGAACAGGAACATCGGCAAGCGCCAGCCAAAGGCCTCTACATTCACCACCGCCAAAAGAACCCAGGCGAGCGCGAGACCAAGCGGCAAGGCCATCAGCGTGGTCAGCACCGCCAGCAGGATTGCACGGGCCACCTCGAACCGCCCAAGCGCCTTTCGGGTCAGCCCCAGCGCCCAGACTGGCGCAAGCTGCGGGACGCGCAGGGCGGCTAGGGTCAGAAGGCTCATCAGGATGGCAAAGGCGGCCACGGCAAGCGTCAGGACGTTGAGGGCGGTCGTGACCGTGAACGTCCGGTCGAAGACCTCAAGCGAGAACGCCTTGATGGCTGCCTGATTAATCATCGCGCCCTCGGCCAGTCCGAAGTCGTCACGCAGGGTGCTGCGCAGATCCGCAACGTCCTCGGGCGGCAGGCGCAGGCCGAACCGAAGGGGCGCGATATCGGGGTAAAGGGTGCGGAACAGCGCTTCGGTCAGGATGACCTGGCCGACCGGGTTTCCATAGTCGCCATAGACCCCCACGATGGGCAGGGCCGTGTCGGTGGCCACAGCCACCGAGTCCCCCAGCCTCAGACCCGCCCGGCGGAACAGTTGTTCGTTAACAAGAACGCCTTCGCCCCGGGCCAGCCGGTCCCAGGGGTCTGTTACAGCCTCCAGAAACTGCCAGTTGTCGCGGTAGGTGGCATCATCGCGGGCGGCATAAAGTTCAGCCGGGAGGCCCGCCACCGTTCGGTCGACCGAGATCAGGGGCAAAACGGCCCGGACGCGAGGGGTGACGAAGCTGACCAACGCCTCTGCCTTAGCGTCATCGGCAGCACTGACGTAAAGCTCTGAGGCCAGCCGTTGGTCAAGAAATCCGGTGAAGGTCAGCCGAAAGGACGACACCATCGTCGACACACCAACATTGGCCGCCATCGCCAGCAGCAAGGCCATGAGGGCCAGGGACAGGCCCGGCAGTTGCTGGCGGGTGTCGGCCCAGAACCATTGGACAAGGCCAGGGCGCGACAGCCGCTCTCCCAGTCCCAGAACAAGATCAAGCACTACAGGCAGGGCAAGCGCCGCACCAATCAGCAGGGCGGCCAAAAGGCCAAACCCGGCTGCCAACCCCTCGCCCCAAAGGGTCAAACCGGCAGCGATGACCAACAAGAGGGCCGCCAGCGCAGCCTGCCAGAGCCGCCCCTGTCCGGCCGCCATCGCCCAGGCGCGCGGTTGGGCTGACGCCAGAAGCGGCATCCGCCAAAGCCGGTAAAGGGCAGCACCGGCGGCCAGTCCCGTCCCGCCCACCGCGATGGCCAGACCAGAGAGCCACCAGACGGGACGCAGCGACAGGGTGCCCCCCACATCGGCCCCGTAAAGCCCGCGCAAGGTCGCCGCCACGTCGGGCAGCAAGGCTGCCGCGATCAGGTAGCCAATCCCGACGCCAATCACGCCAGCCAGCAGGGCAAATGCCAGCAGTTCAGCCACGATAAGTGCCATCAGCCGCCCCAGTGGCACGCCAAGAGCCCGCAAGGTCCGCACCATGCTGCGCCGCTCTTCGAACGCCAGCCCAATGGCGCCGTTCACGATAAATATACCAACCGCAAAGCTAAGAAGGCCAAAGGCGGTGAGGTTAAGGTGGAAGCTATCGGTCAGGCGACCGACATCCGACCCACCTTCTGCAGCGCGGCGGCTCAGGTCGGGGGCAACCTCGGACAATGGACGTTGTATCAAGGGCTGGACCGGGGCGACGAGCAGGCGATTGACCGCCCCCTCCTGCCCAAGCAGCCGTTGCGCAAGACCGATGTCGGTGATGGCCGTTCCGGGGGCGACATCATTGGCCACGATGAGGTCAGCCCCGGTATCGTCCAACGCCTCCAGCACTTCGGCCCGCCCAAAAAGCTGGCCCGGCCCAGAGAGAAACGCGCCAATGCCAGCCCCTTCGGAAAGGGTAACGGGACCCAGCCCGCCCGGCGCTGTAAGAGGCTCAAGGCCCACGACACGCACCCCCTGCAACCGCCCCTCAACCACCGGGCTGACCAGCCAACCAGCACGACGCAGGGCGATGTAGGTGTCTTGCGCGATCACTCCACCGTCGCTGGCGACCAGCTGATCAAACTGCGCCTCACCCAAGGTGGCAGCAGCGGCATCATAGCTTGCCCGCGCCTCGGCGTTGATAGCCTGAACGCCAGACCAAAGGGCGGTGGCCAGGGCCAACCCGGCCAAAAGGGTGAACAGCTGCACCGGATTGCGCCACCAATGCGAGGTCAGCGCCGACAAGACGACCCGCGTCATGCCCCCCCCTCAACCACGGCACCTGCCCTCAGGTGCAGGCGGCGACCAAGACGGGCGGCAAGCCGACCGGAATGGGTCACCATCATCAGCGCGGCACCGCTTTCAGCGACCAGTTCCAGCATCAGGTCCATGACCTCATCCGCTGTCGCCTCGTCAAGGTTGCCGGTCGGTTCGTCCGCAAGCACCAGTCGGGGCCGGGCGACAAGGGTGCGGGCAATGGCAACACGCTGTTGCTGGCCGCCCGAAAGCTGTTCAGGGTATTTGGCCAGATGCGGGGTCAGGCCCATGCGGTTGGCGAGAGCCGCCGCGCCATCCGCGTCATAGATCCCAGCCAGTCGGGCCTGGAAGGCGATGTTGTCAACCACGCGCAGCGACGGGATCAGGTTGAACTGTTGAAACACCACCCCAACAACCGACCGGCGCAGGGCCGCGCGGCCGCTATCTTCGAGGCGGGCGATGTCCTGCCCTTCGATCACGATGGCCCCGCCGTCGGGTGTGTCCAGACCACCGATCAGGTGCAACAGAGTGCTTTTGCCGCTTCCGGATTCACCGGTCAGGGCCAGCGTCTCGCCTTGCCCAAGCGCAAGTGAAATGTCGCGCAGAACCGTCACCGGTCCTTCGGCGCCGGGATAGGTTTTGGTCAGATGATCAACAGTCAGCAGCATTGCGGTCCTCATGGTCCGAACAGAGGTAAGGCAAACGGCCCTGACGGAAACCTGCTGTGACGCAATTCGCAGCGCGGCTCAAGCCACCTGACCGAGAGTGGTCGCCCAAATGGCTGATATCGCAAGAAGAAGCAGGGTCAGGACAATCAGCCGCAGGCGCGGACCCCGCTGGCCAGGATCAATGCCCCATTCCGCCATCGTCCGCAGCGCCATAAGCGGGCCGGGGAAAACCTGCCCCGTCACCTTCTGGGCCCTTGCCCGAACGTGGAACAACACGGCAAAGATCTGTACGGTCCACAGCAGGAAAACCACACCCTGCACCACATGCAAGCCGATCATCACAGGTCTTCCCCTTTCCAGTTCAGCCCCAGAGATCCGTCGACAGGTACTTCAGCCCGCTGTCACAGATGACGACGCCGACTGTTCCCCCCTTTTCCGGCCCGCGCAACAGGTTCAGGGCCGCGGCGACATTCGCTCCCCCGGAAAAGCCGCCAAAGATACCTTCGGTCCGGGCAAGGGTGCGGGCCATGTCGCGCGCCTCCTGACCTGACACTGTCAGATAGCCGTCGACCGGGGTGTCCTTCAGAAAGGTCAGGTCAGGCATCGCGTAGCCGCCGCCCTGAATGGGATGTGATCCATCGCTGACCACCTGCCCGGCAAGGGCGGCAGCCCCTTCCGGCTCAACAACATACCCCCGCACGTCCCCCAAAGCCTTCAGACCCCGGATCGTGCCGGCATAGGTCCCACCCGACCCCGCGAAATCGGCAAAGGCGGTGAGGGTGCCCCCGCTGTCGGCCCAAAGCTCCGGCGCAGTGGTCGCCTCATGCGCGGCCGGGTTGCCGTGCCGCTGAAACTGGTCGGCCCGAAAGGCGGCGCGGGTCTTTGTGATCTCTGCCGCGGCAACCTCGACCAAGGCAAGATCAGTGCCCGATACCTGCCCCGGCACGCTGCCCCGGGCCTGATCGACAAGGACGACCTCTGCACCCAAGGCCGCCATCATCCGCGCCCGCTCGGGCGAATTGCCCCGGCTCATCACGGCGACAAAGGGGTAGCCCTTGATGGCGCAGACGATGGCAAGGCCGGTGCCCATATTGCCGCTGGTCAGTTCAACCACGGTCTGACCGGGGGCCAAAAGGCCCGCCGACTCGGCCTCATTAATCACGCCCAGCGCTGCGCGATCCTTTTTGGACGAACCGGGGTTAAGGTAGTCAAGCTTGGCCATGATCCGCCCCTGTACACCCGCCTCTGCAACCAGACGGTCTAGCCAAACGGAAGGGGTGCCACCGATGGCACCAAGGATGGAGTCATGTGCGCTCATGTCCAGTCCAGCACGACCTTGCCCGACGACCCCGACAACATCGCCGCGAACCCCTCTTCATAGGTGTCAACCTTGAACCGGTGGGTGATGACCGGCCGCACGTCCAGACCGTTTTCCAACATGGCGATCATCTTGTACCACGTCTCGAAAATCTCGCGGCCATAGACGCCCTTGAGGGTGATGGCCTTAAAGACGATCCGGCTCCAATCTACAGGGGATTTGCCGGGCGGGATGCCCAAAAGAGCGATGCGGCCGCCCATGACAAGGCTTTCCACCATCTGGTCCAGCGCGGTCTGGTTGCCTGACATCTCAAGGCCCACGTCAAAGCCTTCTTTCATCTTCAGGCCCGCGATGACCTCTGCAAGGTTCTGGGTTCCGACATTGACGGGCACCACGTCGGCCACCCGTGTCGCCAGATCAAGGCGGTCCTGATTGACGTCTGTGATCACAACATGCCTGGCCCCGACATGGCGGGCAACGGCGGCGGCCATGATGCCGATTGGGCCGGCGCCCGTCACCAGAACATCCTCGCCCACCAGATCAAAGCTGAGGGCGGTGTGCACCGCATTGCCCAAGGGGTCGAGGATTGCCCCGATCTCATCATCTATCGCATCGGGCAGGGGGACGACGTTGAACGCGGGAAGGCGCAGGTATTGGGCAAAGGCCCCCTGCTCATTCACGCCAATGCCGCGGGTTGCGGGATCAAGGTGAAATTTGCCAGCCCGGCTTTGGCGGCTGTTCTTGCCAATCAGGTGCCCCTCGCCCGAACACCGCTGACCAAGGGTCAAATCGGTCACGTTGCGGCCAAGCTCGACAATCTCGCCCGCGAATTCGTGACCGGTGATCATCGGAACAGGAACCGTTTTGGCAGCCCAGTCGTCCCAGTTCCAGATATGGATATCGGTCCCACAGATGCCTGTCTTGTGGACCTTGATGAGGACGTCGTCCGGTCCGATCTCGGGCACCGGGGCGCGCGTCATCCACAAGCCCGGCTCGGCACGTTCCTTGGACAGAGCCTTCATTTCATTCGTCATTTTCATCACCCTTACGAAATACGGCCCAGCACCAAGTGACACCGGTGTTCTTATTGCCCATCTGAAGCGAGGCGTTGTGCACCATCGCCTCGACGCCAAGGCCGGCGGACACTGCGCGAGCCGCCTCAACCGCCGGGTCGAGCGGATAGATGACGGGGCCACGGGGCTTGGGTCCCTGCCGCAGGGCAAGGATAATGCGGCCAGAAGGGCCAAGCAGATCGGCCATGCGATACAAGGCGCTCGCCCTTTCGCCCTCTGGCACGTGATGCCAGACTCCGACAGCAAGGATCAGGTCGAACCCGTCGCCTGCGGGAACCTTGCACAGGTCGGGCAAGCTGTCATCAATCCAGGTCACCCTGCCCAGCGCAATACCGTGGTCCCGAAAGGCGGCCACCGGTTCCGCCGCCACGACATCATGGCCCCGCGCAGCGAACCAGCGGGCATCGCGCCCCGGACCGGCACCTACATCCAGAATACGCGACGGGGGATCGGGCAGGTAGGCGACAACGGGCGACAAAAGCGCTTCGGAGTCGATCTCTTCGAACCGACGGATCATATCCGGTGCACCATCAACATAGGGTTTCAGGTCAGCGGCCGTCATCCAATCACCCCAGTATCCCGACCCGCCCGGGCAAAGGCAGCAAGGGCAGTATCAAGGTCTTCCCTTGTCAGCGCCGCGTTCATCTGGGTGCGGATGCGGGCGCGTCCCTTGGGCACCACCGGAAAGAAAAAGCCCGACACATAAACGCCAAGCTCGAACAACCGCGCCGCCATCGCCTGCGCCTTGGGAGCATCATAAAGCATGACAGGAATGATCGGATGTTCGCCCGGCAAAAGGTCAAATCCCGCCTCTGTCAGGCCAGCCCGCCAATGGGAGGCATTTTCAAACAGAGCGGCGCGCAGGTCATCGCCCTGTTCCACCAGCCGCAACGCCTCAAGCCCCGCCGCAACCACGGCAGGGGGCAAGGCGTTTGAGAACAGATAGGGCCGCGCCCGTTGGCGCAACAGGTCGATCACAGCCTGCGGCCCGGCGATATAGCCACCAATGGCCCCGCCCAGCGCCTTGCCAAGCGTGCCTGTGATCACATCGGCCCTTATGCCGAAATGTGCCGGCGTTCCGGCCCCCTTCGGCCCCATGAACCCGGTTGCGTGGCAATCATCCACCATCAACAGGGCGTCGTAGCGGTCGGCGAGCGCCCGGATCTCGGGCAGTTTGGCCAGATAGCCGTCCATGCTGAATACACCGTCGGTGGCGATCATCACGTGGCGGGCCCCATCGGCGCGGGCCTGTTTCAACTGCGCCTCCAGGTCGTCCATATCGGAATTGGCAAACCGGTAGCGCCGCGCCTTGCACAGCCGGATACCGTCAATGATGGACGCATGGTTCAGCGCATCCGAGATGACAGCGTCGCCTTCACCTAAAAGCGGCTCGAACAAGGCTCCATTGGCATCAAAACAGGCGGCAAAGAGGATTGAATCGTCGTGGCTGAGATACGCGGCCAGACGTTCCTCTAGAGTGCGGTGCAAATCCTGTGTCCCGCAAATGAACCGCACAGAGGCCATGCCAAAGCCGTGGTCCGCCATCGCCTGATTGGCGGCACGGATCAGGTCCGGATGGTCGGCAAGCCCAAGGTAATTGTTGGCGCACAGGTTGATGACCTCGCGGCCGGCAACCTTTACCCGGCGCCCTTGGGGCGATGTGATCTCGCGTTCGGTCTTCCACAGGCCTTCGGCCCTGATCTCGATCAGGCGGGTCTGGATATCGTCAAGGAATGCGCTCATCTGGCCCTCCGTTTCGAGTGTGATAACGAGCGCTGGGTATGACACAGCCAACACTTCCGACATGATCCGACGCAATCGGCAAATGACGGCACGTCCCCCCTCGCCTCTGCCAGTCTAGCGGTTAATCTGCGCCCGAAACAGAGGGAGGGGACCTATGACCGATATCGTGATCCTGGGCGGCGCACGCACTGCCATTGGAAGTTTTGGCGGCAGTCTTGCAGGCATCACCCCGATCGAGCTTGGCACTGTTGCCGCCGAGGCGGCGCTTGAACGGGCCGGCGTCGCGCCCGACCAGATCGGCCATGTCGCCTTTGGCCATGTCATCAACACCGAACCACGCGACATGTATGTCAGCCGGGTTGCTGCGATGCAGGCCGGAATCCCCGACACCGTCCCGGCGATGAATGTGAACCGCCTGTGCGGATCGGGGGCGCAGGCCGTGGTATCTATGGTGCAGTCCCTGATGCTGGGGGACGCCGACTTTGCCCTTGCAGGTGGGGCCGAATGCATGAGCCGGTCCCCCTTTATCACCCCAGCCGCCCGCTGGGGGGCCAAGATGGGCGATGTCCAAAGCCTCGACATGATGCTGGGTGCGCTCAACTGCCCCTTCGGGACCGGCCATATGGGCATTACGGCCGAGAATGTCAGCCAAGAGCATGAGATCAGCCGAGCTGAGCAGGACGCATTTGCCCTGACCAGCCAGAACCGGGCCGCGACCGCCATCGCCAAAGGCCGCTTTGCCAGCCAGATTGCTCCGGTGCAGGTAAATGTGCGGCGCGAGGTCGTGCCGTTCGACACCGACGAACACCCCAAGGCCACCACGGCAGAGGCGCTGGCCGCGCTCCGTCCGGTGTTCCAGAAAGACGGAACGGTGACGGCAGGCAACGCAAGCGGCATCAACGATGGGGCGGCCGCAATCGTCCTCGCACGGGCAGAGGCCGCAGAGGCGGCGGGTCTGACACCAAAGTTCCGCGTCCTCGGCTATGCCCATGCCGGTGTCCGGCCCGAGGTGATGGGCATTGGCCCGGTGCCCGCCGTTCAGGCGCTGATGGCCCGAACGGGTCTGACCATCGCCGATTTCGACGTGATCGAATCGAACGAAGCATTTGCCGCCCAGGCGCTGGCTGTCAGCGCGGCCCTTGGCCTTGATCCCGCCAAGGTGAACCCAAACGGGGGGGCGATTGCCCTTGGCCATCCGGTCGGGGCAACCGGCGCGATCCTGACCGTCAAGGCGATGTACGAGCTTGAACGGACGAGCGCCCGGATCGCCTTGATCACCATGTGTATTGGTGGCGGTCAGGGGATCGCACTGGCGATCGAACGGCTTTGACCGCCTAGCGCAATTCAACCGACGCCCGGGCCGACCGGCCAGCCGCGTCAATGACCGTCAGCGACGAAAAGCCCGGTCCAAGGTCGTCGATCCGCAACTCGCGGCCCCGGGTGGTGGCCAGCGGCGCCCCGTTAGCCAACCACGTAAAGGGGCCAAGGCCATCACGAACCTTGGCCGTCAGGGCCTCTCCTTCGACGATAGCGCCGTCGGGGGGAAAGGATATCTCGGGTCCGCCCCTTTCAGGCGCGCCGTCGGGCGGGCCAAAGCGTTGCAACGGCAAGGGTAGCCGGTCGTTCGACACAAGAAGGGTAGCGGCGGGCGACGGCGGCAAAGGCTCTGCCGAGCCAAGCCGCTGGAACACGGAAAACAGGACCGGTGCGGCCAGGTCACCGCCAAAGACGCCCGGCACGGGCGTGCCATCAGCCCGACCCAACCAGACGCCCACCACATGATGGCCATCAAACCCCATCGCCCAGGCATCGCGGTGCCCGTAGGAAGTACCCGTCTTGAACGCGATCTCGGCCCCCGTCATCCCGCGCGGGCGTGGCGTTTCGCGCAGAATGTCGGCCACCTGCCAGGCCGCCACATCGCCGATGACCCGGTGTGGCACGAAGCCGAGCGACGGCTCGTCCCGCCAGCGCAGATCGACCCGCGTCCCGCCATTGGCAAGCGCCGCGTAAAGCCCGGTCAGATCGGTCAGCCGCAGGCCGACGCCGCCAAGCGCCACAGCCAGGCCGGGACGGCCACCGGGGATCACGGGCTCCATGCCCGCCCGGCGCAGGCCCGCCAGCAGATGCTCCGGCCCCAGTGCTTCGGTCAGGCTTACCACGGGCAGGTTCAGCGACATGGTGAGCGCCTGCCGCACCCGAACCTCGCCCCGCCACAGCCCGTCAAAGTTCTGCGGGGCATAGCCGTCAAAGTCAGTCGGCCGATCGGCGATCATCGTTTCGGGATGGGCCAGCCCCCGATCAAAGGCCAGTCCATAGACCAGCGGCTTGAGGGTGGACCCGGGCGACCGCAGGGCCTGCGTCATGTCGACAAACCCCTCCCGCGCGTCGGCGGTATAGGAAGACGACCCGACCGAGGCGAGAACCTCGCCCGTCCGGTGATCGGCGACCATAATCGCGATCTGAAGCCGGTCGCCATGCGAGGCGACGGCCTCAGTGGCCAATTGCTCCAGCCGCGCCTGAAGGCCCGCGTCCAGCGTCAGAACGTGGCGGGTCTGCAAAGGCGCCTCCAGCCTTGCCCGATCCGCCAGATGCGGCGCCAGCATGGGAAAGTCGCGGCGGCTGCTGGGCGACGGTTCGGTCAGGGCGGCCCGCACGGTTTCAGCGTCGAGGATGCCCTGCCCTTCCATCCGGTGCAGAACCCTGTCCCGCGACGTTTGCGCGGCAACAGGTTCGCGGTCAGGGCGGCGATTTCCGGGGGATTGAGGAATAGCGACAAGCAGTCCGGCCTCAGCCGGGGTCAACCGGTTCGGGGGCTTGCCGAACCATGCGAAACTGGCTGCCCGCACCCCTTCGAGATTGCCGCCGAAAGGGGCATGGTTGAGGTAGAGCGTCAGGATCTGTTCCTTGCTCAGCACCCGTTCGAGCGCCAGGGCAACGCGGACCTGGCGCAGCTTGCCCTGCCAGCGCCCGGTTCCGCTATCCTCGAGCAGCCGGGCCACCTGCATCGTCAGGGTCGAACCACCGGAAACCAACCGCCCATAGCGCAGACCCTGACCAAGGGCGCGGCCCATTGCCCAAAGGTCGACCCCCGGATGCTCCCAGAACCGTTTGTCTTCATAGCGGACCAGCATGGCGACGTAGCCCGGATCGACCGCATCAAGGCTGACCGCCAACCGCCAGCGACCGTCGGCAACTGTGTAGGGGCGCAACAGGGTTCCGTTGCGGTCCAGCACCTCGACCGATTGAGCCGAGGCGAGGGCGGGAAGGTCTGTGGCATCGATCCACCGGTCGAACCCGTCGCGGCCCAGCGCTGCCAGCCAGAGCACCAGCGCCAGAGCAAAGACCCGACGGGCCGGTCTGCGTCCGGAAAGGATCACTCGACGACCGTAATCCGCCCCGTCGCGGTCCTTGCCCGCATCTGAGGCCGGTACATATCCTCGACGCTTGCCGCCGGATGATGGAATGACCCCGGCGACACGGCCCGCACAATGTAGGCCAGCTGGAACGACCTGTCGGACCGCCAGTCGACAGCGGCCAGAAAGCGGTCCTGCCGGAATTCGGCATTCTCGCCCACAATCGGGTCCATCCAGTCAAACGCCCGGATATCGCCACCGCGCAAAAGGTTGGGATTGTCGATCTCAAACCCGGCAGGCAATGGATCGTCCACCATCAGCCGCGCCTCTTGCCGGCCAAACGGCGTAACGGTCAGCAGGGTGACCAGTCGGGTCCCTACGCTCACATCGCCCGGCGTCACCGGTTCACCATCCATTGTGTAGTAATTGCGCGAGATCAAGAAACCGTTGCCACCTGCCGGTTCCGGCTCTGACGGGACGCCAAAGGTCGTCACCGTCAGCTCTGTCGGTTTGGTGCCCGTGTTGCGGATGTTGATCGGGGCCGCACGCGCCGCCGCATCGCGCAGACGGACAAGCGGGCCATCGGGGGCTATGCCGTCAATGGTCAGGTCCGTGTCGCGTATGTCATCGATAAGGGCATCCGCCGCCAGAAGGGTCCAGACGGCCTCCTGCGTGGACACTCGGTCCCCGGCGCGGGCCAGTCGGGTGGACAGCAGGTCGGTATCGACAACCTCGCTGCCGGCCTCGACGGCCAATGCCAGTACGGCAGCATTGTCGCGCCGGATGCTGCCATAGTCGGACCGCCAGACCGAGGCGTTGGGCTCGGTCGGGATCGTAGCGATCATCGTGACGGCCCGGCGGAACATGAGGTCAGCCCGAAGCTGGTCGCCATAAAACGCCAGCGCCGCACCAAGCTGTGCTGCCGCAAGCGGGGTGGTGAAGGCGGTCGACCGCTCGTCGACGTAATAGCGCAGGTCACCAACCGCTGCCGCCCCTTCGCGAGCCAGCACCATGAGCGCATAGGCTATGTCCTGGCCCCCAGCCTCAAAATCGGGGGCATAGTTGACACGATTGCGCAGGTTGTCGATGGCATTAGAGAAGGCCAGGTCTGGGACGCTATGCCCCCGCGCCTTGGCACGGCTGAGGAAGTCGGTGACATAAGCGTCGAGCCAGAGATCACCGGAATAGGGCCCCCATAGACCAAAGGCCCCATTGGCCGCCTGATTGCCCAGAACCACCTGTATGGCCTCGTTGATCCGGCGCGACACCTGATCGGCGTTCGCCACACCCATCGCCTGCGCTACCTCGTCAAAGTACAAAAGCGGCAGGGCCCGGCTGGTCACCTGTTCGGTGCAGCCGTAGGGATAACGGTCAAGCGCCTGCAACAGGCCGGGCGCATCAAACCGGGCCAATGGCCCCATGGACAGGGTGGCCGACCCCGATCCTGTCGAAAGCCCGGCAAAGACCTGATCGTCAAAGACGAACGCCTCGTTCGGGCCAAGGCTAAAGCGAGAGGTGCGCGCAATCTCGGGGTCATTCAGCAAAACCGGGATCGTAAGGTCCTTGACCAGTTCGACCCCATCCGGCGTCGTCAGAATGACCGAGATGCGGTGCACCCCGATTTCGTCGGCCGCAAAGGGGATGCGGAAGGTTTGTTTGCCCCCCTCAGCAAGGGTGAAGCTGCCAGGCAAGGTCTGCGCGAACAGCGATAGCCCATTACCTTCGACCCGCAGGCGCATTTCGCCAGCAGGCCCGTCGGCATGCACCACCTCAAGCAGCAACCGGCTGCTATCACCCGGCGCCATAAAGCGGGGGACACTGGCGGTCACAACGACCGGATCGCGAACGGTCACGTCAGCTTCGGCCTGACCGACCCCGCGTGGGGACCAGGCCACGGCCATCAACCGGACAGTACCGTTGAAGGCGGGCAGATCAAAACTGATCTGCGCGGTCCCATCCGCGCCAACCTCGACCGGACCCGAGAAGTAGGCAACAAGCTCTTCGGTCGGGGGCGGGGCCTCCTGGGTCATTCCAGCCTGGGCATCACCGCCAGTGCGCACGGTGCCCATCGCGCCGTTCATCCCGTCGATCAGCCGACCGTAGATGTCGCGGATTTCCACCCCAAGCTTGCGTTGGCCAAAGTAGTGGCCTTCGGGGTCGGGGCTTTGAAACCCGGTCAGGTTGAGGATGCCCAGATCGACAGCGGCCAGCGTGACATAAGCGGTATCGCCCTGCCCCAACCCACCCACATTGACCGTCACGTCCAAGGGACCACGCGGGGCGACATCGGTGTTCCACGCAAGGCTCACATCAAGCGCCTTGTCCGCCGGGTCAACCGGGGCATATGCCAGACCCAAGGACCGGGCCGGATTGCGATCCGCCCCCACATCCATCGGCCGGATAACAGAGGCCGAGACGTAGGCCCCCGCCCCCCATTCCTCGGTCACGGGAAGGGTGATCAGGTTCTCGCCTTCGGTCACCTCGACCGCCTGCATCGCCACCACCCGGTTGGTCATAACGGTAACAAGGGCAGTCCCGGCGTAGCGCGGGACGATCCGGAAGGTGGCCGTGTCCCCGATGGCATAGGCTTCGGCGTCGAGAGAGGCTTCGAGGAAATCGGGTGTCGCACCGCTATCCGCCGGGGCATACCACCCCGCGTAAAAGCTGGTCGAGGCGCTGACATAGTCGCCGTCAGTCCGCTCGACGACGACCTCGAACCGGCCCCACTCAACCGGGACCGATATCTCGGCCGGTGCACCGCCAAGGGTCGTCGTGCCGGTGGCGACACGGGTGCGGGTGGTCGTCGGTTCCCAGTTCCAGTTTCCGTAAAGCTGGTACCACTGGTAGGAGGTGCGCAGACGGTTGACGGTCCATTGGACCTCCATCGGCGCGGGCGTCAGGTCAGGGGTCAGGCCAATCAGGCTGAACCGTGCCTCTGACCCTTCGGGCACCACACCGTCAAAACCGGGCCGGATGCCGATCATCGCCATATCAGGGCGGACGGGAATGGTGATCCGTCGCTCTACCGGGCGGCCTGACCCTTCGGACAGGCGCAGCGTCGCGATCGCCTCAAGCGGCTGGCTGGCTCCGCCATCAACCTCTGGCAGGAACAGATCAACAATGGCACTGCCATCCGCTCCTGTCGTGGCAGCCCCGCCAAGCCCCTCCAGCCGGGCGGTAAAGCGTTCATCATGACGGCCAAAGACATAGCCCGGAAAGTCCTCCAGTCCGGACGCTGCCCGCAACAGAACTTCACCCTCAATGGGCAGATCAGGCGCAGGCGGTCCGAACAGATAGCGGGCCTGCACCGCAAGGGCCGACGGCTGGCCCAAGCGCAGGAACGGCTCTGACGCCATCTGGAAATCAATACGTTCCGGCAGGAAATCCTCAACCAGCACCTCGGTCGAGGCAAGCGGCGGGGCCTCTACATCGGCCCGCACCTCGATCCGCCAGGTCCCGCGTGGGGCAGAGCCCGCAACGGGCAAGGGAAAGACGTGGCCCCCCGCGCTATCGTCGGCAGAGGCGAGGCGGCTATACTCCACCCCGTCCGGGCGGTTCAGAATCGCGGTCAGTGGCACTCCAGCAAGGGCCTGCACCTGGGCGTCCCGCATCAGGGCGGTCAGCCAGATCGTCTCTCCCGCCCGGTAGGCGCCGCGATCGGTGGTCAGAAACACATCAATGGGCGGTGCAGGCTCGCGGCCTTCGACACCGCGGTCGGACAGGTCAAAGGCAGGATCGGTCAAAGACAGGAACGCCAGATCGTCCTCTCCGTCGCGGACGGTCACCAGCCCCGGTGCACTGCTGCCCAGACCACGGGTCAGGCCGGCCTCGAACAGGGCGACCCCTTCGGCATTGGTCTGGGTGGTACCAAGCACGGCATTGGCACGAGACAACAGCTGTACCTCGGCCCCGACGACAGCACTGGCATCGCCTAGGCTGCGAACAGCAACCGTCAGGCCATCAACACCCCGAAGGGTCGTCAGCCCCAGATCGGACAGGACGAACCACTGGGCGGCGGGGGCGCTGTCATATGGGTCAGCCCCCGGAACCTTCGCCGTCAGGACATAAACCCCGGCAGGTTGGCCAGCCAAAGCCTCCGACAAGGGCAGCCGGGTCAAACTGTCCTGGTTCAGGGTCCCGGTGACGTCGGCCGCGCCTTCCCAGAAGACCTCACCGATCTGGTCGACAAAGAAGTCCTCCTGCCAAGCATAAAGTGGGCTGGCGAACATGTCCTCTTGCATGGTGCGCAGGATGTTGCGGTCACTGACCCGGGCCAGCGTCAGATCGACCGTGTCGAGGTTCACCGTCTCAAGCGGGATGGCGATGTCACCCATACGCGGCAGGACATAGGCCCGGCTGACAAAACGGGCGCTCGGCGTGCGGTCACGGACGTAGACGGTCAGTTCGACCGGGCGCACCAGCGTCTCACCGCTTTCGGCCGGAAGGCCCTCGCGCAGGACAATGCGGTAGCGTTCACCGTGGACGACACCGTCGATGCACAGCTGGGTATCGTTGACCGACACGGCCAGGCGGGGATCTGGCAGCTGGACGTAGGTTGAATAGTCCACGCCCGCCGGGACAAGGGCCTCCGAGAACAGGGCGCAGATGCGCGGCGTGGCGCTGTCGCTGTCCACCTGCGTGTCAGCCACCCGAAAACCATAAAGCCCGATGGCGCGTTCAAGCGCCGCCTCAGTGTCGCGGCGTGGCGAGATGTCCTGGGCCAATCGCAACGCGGGGATCATGAGGCGACCCCGCTGGTCGCCTTCCAGGGCGTAGGCCATATCGGACAGGATAGTCGCCTGCGTCGGCGCATCGGGCGCGCGAAGGTAGGCGTTGATGACGGCGGGCAAAGCATTGCGTCGGGCTGTCGTTACCTCGCCCGATGCGCCACCGGTCGCGATCCGGGCCAACCGGCCGTATTCAAGCCAAAGGTCCGACCGGTCGGTCAGCGACAAAGCCGCCCCAGTCAATCGCAGAGCCCCAAGGTAATCCTCGCGACCACGCTGGATGGCGGCGGCATCCAAAAGCTGGGCGGCGGTCAGTTCACCTGCCGCGTGCAACCGGCCAATCTGGGCAGCAAGATTGCGGGCGGCGGCGATATCGCCCTCGGTCAGAAACGCCAGATCGACGCGGCGGGTGTCCGCAAGGGCACGGGTCTGTGGTGTGGTACGAAACACCCGGCCCGAGATCGCGCCCTGGTAGGCCTCGACCGCCCCCGTGTCGACCTTTGGAAAGCAAGCGTTTGAACGTTGGTTGAACGTGAACGCGGTGCACTGGCTGTTAGCGAGACAGGCGTTCTGGCAGGCGTCCAGCGTTGTGTCAAAAATGGCGGCCAGATCACCGCCCGGGTAGTCCATGTCGGCCGACATGGCGACCCGGGCATCGGGAACCGCCTCTTGCGCGGCTGCAAATTGTCCGAAGCATATGACGAAAAACACGATCAGTGCGCTGCGCATCGTCCAGGTCTCCCTTAGCCGAATTGCGGCAAGGGTCGCATAGACCAGCTTGGTCCCGCAACGATTCAGATGTGCAGATAAGGGCGGGTATTCCCTACGTTCTGGTCAGTTTGACGGTGTGTCCCGGACAAAGGCCCAGCGATCCCCCTCGCTTAGCTCTGGTGCAAAGGCATAGCCACCGCTGGCAAAGGCGCGAATGTCTTCGGGTTTGGTAAGCCGGTTTTCCACGATGAACCGTGCCATCGCCCCGCGCGCCCGCTTGGCAAAAAAGCTGATGATCGAGGTCTTGCCACCCTTTTGTTCAAGAAAGACAGGTGTCACGACCCGCAATTTTAGCGCCTTGCGATCAGCCGCCCGGAAATACTCTTCCGAGGCGCAGTTTACCAGCGTGTCGGTCCCCACAACTTGGGCCTGCTGACTAAGGGCTTTGGCGACCTGATCGCCCCAATAGTCATAAAGGCTTGATCCACGGCGGGTCTTGAGACGGCTACCCATTTCAAGGCGATAGGGTTGGATGCCGTCCAACGGACGCAGCAGGCCATAAAGCCCCGACAGGATGCGCAGCCGATCCTGTGCCCAGAACAAATCGGCCTCTGTCAAGGTCTTGGCCTCAAGCCCCTGATAGGTGTCGCCGTTAAAGGCCAGTACAGCCGGCTTGACCGCATCTGCCGAAGGCTCTGCGGCAAAAGCGCGAAAGCGGTCGCGGTTCAGGCGGGCCAGATCGTCCGAGATCGACATCAGCGCCCGAAGCTGGCCAAGGGTCAGGTTCCGTGCCGTCTTTGACAGACGAATGGCGTCCTCTTGCCAGACCGGTTTGGTCGGCGCGATGGCGACGGGCGAATAATCAAGCGATTTGGCGGGCGAAAGAACGGTCAGCATGGGCTCTCCTGAGGTTGGTTCGGATGTAGCGCCCATGACCGCGGTAATCAAACCAAAGCCTGTCAAGAGCACCCACCGCCCGGAACGGGCAAATCATGTGCGCCGCAGGCGCGCCATTGGATCAACCCTTGTTCGGGAAAGTGCCCAGTTCGGCGATGGCGTACCCTTGCAGACAGCCGGGCCCCGTACTCTGCTGATCCGGTTGGCCCCATGCATGGCGGTCATCTGGACATTGGCAGCCCGCCCACGGTCGCCGCCCAACACACTCTTGCTGATTTCGGACAAAATCAGATCGGTATCGTCATAGCGTTTTCGGGGCTGCGCTTCTAATTCGCCCGTCTTGGCTAGCAGGCCCAAGATCGACGGCACGGCATAAGTGCGGAGGACGGCAAATTCGGGCGCCTGTTCGATACCCCAGGGCAGTTTCACAGACCCCTGGAAGGTAGACGACGCGCCCTCAGTCGGCCTTGGCGTCTAGAGCTGCGGGTTCAAAAAGCACCCATGCTCATCCCCGCCCCTCAGGCTTCCCGCAGCACATCGAGGAAGGCGGGACCAAAGCGTTCGGCATGCCGTTCCCCCATGATCCGGGTCAGGTCATTCAGATCACGAGGCTTGAGCTGGGTGACCTTGGCCAGAACCGAGGCCGAGCAGGTCATCGGTTTGCCAGCGCCGTCATCGCCCCGCGCCAGTTCGGCCTGCACCGCCATAAGCCGGTCATAAAGAACGCCTTCGTCGCGCCCTGCCAGCTTGCGCCGGGTGGGATGGACCTCTTCAACCGCGCCGGTGATGACCTCAAGAAAGGCCCGGCCGTAGCTGTCCAGCTTCTTGGCGCCGACACCGCCGATCCGGGCCATCTCGTCCAGGGTCATGGGGCGCGTTTCGGCCATCTCGATCAGGGTGCGGTCGGTAAAGATGATATAGGCAGGCACGCTGGCCTGCTCTGCCAGGAACCGGCGTTTGGCCTTGAGAGCGCTCAGAAGCGGGGCGTGTTCCTCGGCCACCAGTTCCCGGACCTTTGGGCCCGAGGATCGGGCCGCCCGGATCGTATCCTGCCGCAGCGTAATCGCCTCTTCCCCCCGCAGGATGGGAAGGGCACGGTCCGTCATCCGAAGGGCACCGTGGCGGTCGGGGTCCGGGCGGAACAGGTCATGCCCCATCATCTGCCGAAAGATCGCCTGCCACTGGGCCTTGTTGTACTCTTTGCCCACGCCATAGGTGGGCAGGCTGTCATGTCCCCGCTGGGCGATCTTGTCCGTCTTGGCCCCCAGCAGGATGTCGATCAGATGGCCAGCCCCGAACCATTCGTCGGTGCGCAACGCAGCGGACAGGGCCATGCGGACTGGCGTTGTCGCGTCAAACACCTCGGCTGGTTTGTCGCACAGGTCACAATGGCCGCAAGGGGCCGGATCTTCGCCGAAATAGCCCAACAGGGTCTGTCTGCGGCATACCAAAGCCTCGGCCAGACCCAGCAGGGCATTCAGCCGTCCATGATCGGCGGCCCGCCGTTCGGGCGGGGCGAGCCCTTCGTCAATCTGCTGGCGGCGGTAGCGAATATCGTCCGGGCCAAACAGTGTCAGCGTCTCGGCCGGGGCGCCATCGCGACCGGCGCGACCGATCTCCTGATAGTAGGCCTCAATGGATTTGGGCAGGTCCGCATGAGCCACCCAGCGAATGTCCGGCTTGTCGATCCCCATGCCAAAGGCGACGGTTGCGACGACAATCAAACCGTCCTCTTGCTGAAATCGCCGTTCCGTGTCGCGCCGGGCTTCAGCCTCCATTCCGCCGTGGTAATGGCACGCACTGTGGCCCGCCTCGCGCAGGGCGGCCGACAGGGTTTCCGTCTTGGCCCGGGTTCCGCAATAGACGATACCCGATTGCCCTTTGCGCGCCGCGGCAAAGCTAAGGATCTGGTCGCGCGGCTTGTCCTTGACGGCAAAGGCGAGATGGATGTTGGGCCGGTCAAACCCCCGCAAGAAGATCGCAGGCGCCTGACCGTCAAACAGCTTTTCGACAATCTCGACCCGAGTTTCCGCGTCCGCCGTCGCCGTGAAGGCAGCGAGCGGCACGTCGAGGAAACGGCGCAACTCCCCGATCCTCAGGTAGTCGGGACGGAAATCGTGGCCCCATTGGCTGACGCAATGGGCTTCGTCCACCGCGATCAGGCTGACACCCACCCGCTTGAGCATTTGCGGCACCCCGCCCGAGGCCAGCCGCTCTGGCGCCATGTAAAGCAGGCGCAGGGTTCCAGCCTCAAGCGCGGCCCAGACCGCTTCGGTTTCCTCGGGCGTGCTGCCCGAGGTCAGTGCACCCGCCTCGACCCCGGCCGCACGCAGACCGCGCACCTGATCGCGCATCAGGGCGATGAGGGGCGAGATGACAACCGTCACCCCATCCCGGACCAAGGCAGGCAATTGAAAACACAAGGATTTGCCGCCGCCCGTCGGCATGATGGCCAGAGTGTTACGACCCTCAACCACAGCCTCCACGATCTCTTGCTGACCCGGCCGGTAGGCATCGAATCCAAAGACATCGCGCAAAAGCGTGGCAGCGCTCATTGATGGGAACCTGTCTGTTATTGGTCGTCGTGCTCGTTAACGATGACCTTACACAGATGAAGAATCCCTGAACAGCCCCGAGCCGGCGGTAAAGACCCGCTCGGGCAAAAGGATCAGAGGAACAGGCCGACGTTGTTGCGCAGAATGATCTCCAGCGCATAGATCCCGATCAGCGCGACCAGCGGAGCGAGGTCGATCCCCCCCATGTTGGGAAGGAAGCGGCGGATGGGGGCGTAAATCGGCTCGAGCAAACGGTTGAGCCCGTACCAGATCTGGCTGACAAGGGGTTGCCGGATGTTGAGGACCTGAAAGTTGATCAGCCAGCTCATGATGAAATGGGCAAAGATGAAGAACCGGGCAATTCCCAGAACCAGCATCAGAATTTCAAAGAAGGATTGCATCTGTCGGCCTCTCCGTTTCGCTCCCCTCGAATTAGGGATGCAGAGGCAAAAGGGCAATGGCGTTTCCCCAACGTAGCACTTGACGTTAACGTCAGTGCCTTTAGGTCGCACCTCGAAGCGAGGTTCTCCATGTATCCCCTACTCCGTATGGCCAAGACCTATTTCCTCTTCAGATCGGCCCCAAGGCTACCGCTCATGGGGACACATGTGTCCCATCACATATGTTGGCCACAGGACATCGACATTTTTCTTGAGATGAACAACGGGCGCGTTCTGACCATGCTCGACCTAGGACGCTACGGGCTTTCGTTGCGATCAGGGTTGAGCGAGGTCCTCAAAACCCAGCGCTGGGGCGTGGCAGTGGCCGGAAGCTCGACCCGCTATCGCAAGCGGATTCGGCCCTTTGCCCGGTTCGAGATGCGGACAAGAGGGGTCGGTTGGGATGCGCGCTTCATCTACATTGAACAATCCATCTGGCTTGGCGAGGAGTGCGCCGCCCACGCCCTGCTTCGGACCTGCGTCACCGAAGGTGGCCGAATGGTGCAGACCGACAGAGTCATCAAGGCCCTGGGGCAGACCGTGGCGTCGCCCCCTTTGCCAGCCTGGGTCAGCAATTGGGTCGAGGCGGACGCAACTCGCCCCTGGCCACCCACCGGCAGCTAAAGCAACCCTTGCCAGTCCACCCCATTTCCGGCTTGATCCGGTCAAGACGTTGGGGGGCAGGACATGGCGACCAAACAGACCAAACGGGTTTGGGGATGGATGGCGTTTGATTGGGCGACGCAGCCCTTCTACACGCTTGGCCTGACTTTCATTTTTGGGCCCTATTTTGCTGGCGTGGCGACCGAATTTTTCGCCGCCGGCGGCATGTCAGAGCAGGCCGCCGATGCGCAGGCCCAATCAGTCTGGTCGCTTGGGCAGACCCTGGCGGGCCTTTTCGTCGCGATCCTCGGGCCGATCCTTGGGGCTTATGCCGACAGCACCGGGCGGCGGATGCCGTGGATCGTTGCCTTTTCCTTTGTCTACGTCGGTGCCACCTGGGCCATGTGGTACATGGTGCCAGACGGATCGGCGTTGTGGTTCTGCCTGATCGCCTTTTCCATCGGGTTCATCGCGGCCGAGTTCGCCTTGATCTTTACCAACGCCCAATTGCCCAGCCTTGGCAGCCAGGAGGCCATCGGCAAGATCAGCGGGACCGGGGCCTCGGTTGGCTACTGGGGCGGCGTTCTGTCGCTGTTCATCATGCTTCTGTTCTTCTTTGAGGCCAATGACGAGGCCGGGACAACCCTCATCGGTCTGACGCCCCCCTTTGGCCTTGACGCTGCGATGCGCGAGGGGACGCGTTTTGTCGGCCCGTTCATTGCAGTCTGGTACGTCATCTTCATGATCCCCTATTTCCTTTGGGTCCGAGAGCCAAAGCCGGTTGTCCGGCAAGGCGGCATTGGGGCAGCGCTGAGCGACCTCAAGACTTCGATCGCGGGTGTCCTGAAGCGGCCATCTCTGGCCGCATTCCTCGGGTCATCGATGCTGTACCGGGATGCGCTGAACGCGCTTTACGGGTTCGGCGGGGTCTACGCCCGGCTGGTCCTGGACTGGTCCCTGACGATGATCGCCGTCTTTGGGATCATCGGGGCCATCACGGCAGGTGTCTTTACCTACGTCGGCGGTGTCTTTGATGGGCGCTATGGACCAAAGCCCGTGATCCGGGTCTGCGTCTGGATCCTGATTGCGGTCTGCACGATCATCGTAGGCATGTCGCGCGAGACCTTTTTCGGGCTTCCCATAGCCGAAGGGTCGAGCCTGCCAGACATCGTATTCTACGTCTGCGGCGCGGCGATCGGTGGGGCAGGCGGGGCGCTTTATGCGGCATCGCGGTCGATGATGGTGCGGCACACGAACCCCGACCGGCCGACCGAGGCCTTTGGCCTGTTTGCCCTGTCGGGCAAGGCGACGGCCTTTCTGGCACCCGCCCTGATCGGAGTGTTCACACTTTGGACGCAAAGCCCTCGGTTGGGGATTTCGCCCGTTATTTTGCTATTCCTTGCCGGCCTCGTCCTGCTAATCTGGGTCAACAAGAACGGAGACCGCGCCGCATGATCCGCCTTCTGGCCAGCTTGGGACTGATTCTTGCCCTATCGTCCTGTCAAACCGACAGCGACCGTAGCGGCGACGCGGGCCCTGCGCTGACGGCGGCGGCGGTATCGACACAGAACGCCAACGATAGCCGGGTTGCAAAGACGCTCTTTGGCGGCGTGGCCCTTCCGTCGGCACAGCCTTCGCAGGCGGTCGGCTTCTATTCTCGCGGCTGTCAGGCCGGGGCGGAACAACTTCCAGAAACCGGCCCGACATGGCAAGCGATGCGGCTGTCGCGCAACCGCAACTGGGGGCAGCCAGTCCTTGTCGACTACCTGCAGGACCTCAGCCGGTTCGCTGCGACCCAGCCGGGTTGGGCCGGGCTTTACATCGGCGATATGGCCCAACCACGAGGCGGACCGATGCTGACCGGGCATGCCAGCCACCAGGTGGGATTGGATGCAGACATCTGGATGCTGCCGCCCGCCCGCCTGGACCTGACCCGGGAAGAGCGGGAAAACCTGTCGTCCATCCGCACGGACCGCAACAGCGGCGCCTATGTCAACAGCGCCTGGACACCGCAACACATGGCCATCATGCGTCAGGCAGCGTCCGACCCACGGGTCGACCGGATCTTTGTCTTTGCCGTTGCCAAGGTGGCAATGTGCAATGCGGCTACGGGGGATCGGAGTTGGCTACGCAAGATCAGGCCCTGGCACGGACACAACTACCATTTTCATGTCCGGCTGTCGTGCCCGCCCGGAGACGGCGCCTGTGAAACACAGGATCCCATTCCAGCCGGAGACGGCTGTGCGGCAGCGCAGGAATGGGTCAACAACATCATAAATCCGCCACCGCCCGATCCCAACTACGTCGCTCCACCACCCCGGCCTGAGTTGACGATGGCACGCCTGCCTGCGCAGTGCCTTGATGTTCTGAACAGCAACTAGTGTTTCGCCGGGCGCTGCTTGTAGGGCTGTCAGTCCTGTTGACGGGATCGGTCGTCCTGCCCCAACCAAATGGGACAGAATTCCAAAGCCTGTACATCTGGCGTAGCGGCGACAAGGAATTCGGCGGGTTTTCCGCGATCGAGGTCAGCGATGATGGGCGCGAGTTTGTAGCCCTCAGCGATCGTGGGGCGATCATTCGGGGTCAATTCCAGCGCGACAACGGCATGATAACCGGGATCACCGCCGGTCCCCTGGAGGCGCTCAAGAACGGAATGGGCGGGCCGCTGGCGCGAGGGCGCAGCGACAGCGAAGGTTTGGCGATCAGCCCGGACGGGAACGTCTTTATCAGCTTTGAAGGGGTGGCGCGGGTCCGGATCCAGAATGGGCCAGACGGCTGGCCTGCTCTCATCCCCTCTCACCCTGATTTCGAACACCTTCAGAACAACTCCGCCCTTGAAGCGCTTGCCGTCGGACCGGATGGGACACTTTATACAATACCAGAACGGTCGGGACGGCTCGACAGGCCCTTTCCCGTCTACCGATATCGGAACGGTCAATGGGACGTCCCCTTCTCCATCCCCCGAAACTCCAGCTACCTTGTCACCGGGGCGGATGTTGGACCGGATGGCAAGCTTTATATCCTGGAACGCAGCTTCAACGGGCTGGCCTTCGGCAGCAGGGTACGACGGTTCGGCCTGGACGGGTCAGGCGGGGAAACGCTGGTCGAAACGCAGGCCGGGACACGAGACAACCTCGAAGGGATCGCGGTCTGGCGGGATGAGACGGGGCTGATCGTGACGATGATCTCGGACGATAACTTCAACTGGTTCCAACGGACGGAAATCGTGGAATACCGGCTGCCCGATTGACGGCTACCCGATTGACGGCGGTGGCAGGGCGGCGTATCGGGGCGCGCTCCCGCTTCGACGGGAGGCCAAGTGCCGCACCCTTGTCAAAACGGAAACATCATCATGCGTCTTCTTCCCGGCATCATTGCCATGGCCCTTATCGTCGTGGCCTCGAACATCCTCGTCCAGTTCCTCATCCTTGACGGATTGCTGACCTGGGGGGCGTTCACCTACCCCCTCGCCTTCCTTGTCACCGACATCATGAACCGGGTCTACGGGCCGTCGGCCGCCCGGCGGGTGGTGCTGGCGGGGTTTGTCACCGGGATCGTCTGTTCGCTGATCGGCACCCAGATCATGCTGGAATTCGGGCCCGCCGTCGCCTTGCGGGTCGCTGTCGGATCGGCCACCGCCTTTCTTGTCGCCCAACTGCTGGACGTGGCGGTCTTTGCCCGGCTGCGGGACGGGGCGTGGTGGAAGGCGCCGCTGGTGTCGACGCTGATCTCCTCGACCATCGACACAGCCCTGTTCTTTACCATCGCCTTCTCGGCCAGCGTCACGGTATTCGGGGCGAATGCCGATGCGGCGGTCAGCTGGGCGCAGGATCCGGCCCCTTTCCTGCTGATGGGGCCGATGGCGCCGCTTTGGGTGACCCTCGCCGTGGCGGATTGGGCGGTCAAACTGGGCATCGCCCTTTTTGCATTGATTCCATTCCGCCTGATCGTTGGGCAACTTGCACAGAAACCAGCATGACAGCTGTGTGAAATTATCAGCCGATGGTGGTTTTTAATTTGACATACACCAAATCTGTGCAAGCCTGAGGACATCAGAAACAGCGAAAGGAGGTGATCCAGTGTCGAGAAAGAGATTGGAGAAGTGCGTCGGGACAGCTTGGGAGGTGCGCAGCTAAGGCAGCCCTTGGCTGAGTAAATCCCAGGTGGGACTATCCTAACCGACCCCACCTCCTGAACTTTCGAAAGGGCCGTCCCCACGCTGGGGCGGCCCTTTTCATATGGGGGGCCGCCCGGCTACAAAGGCGCTGAAAGAGAGGCGCGGATGCTACGGATCAACGACCAGATCGGGATTGAGGACTGGGAACTGACGGAAAGCTTTGTGCGCGCCTCTGGCCCCGGCGGGCAGAACGTCAACAAGGTGTCAACAGCGGTCGAACTGCGGTTCGAGGCCGAACGCTCGCCCAACCTGCCCGACCCGGTGAAACGGCGGCTGCGGCGGCTGGCGGGATCGCGCTGGACGCAAGAGGGGGCGATTGTGCTGTTCGTGCAGGACACACGGTCCCAGGCGCGCAACCGCGAGATCGCGCGAGAGCGGCTCAAAGAGCTGATCGAGGCCGCCCTGCACGTCCCCAAACGCCGGGTGGCGACCAAGCCCACCTACGGGAGCAAGATGCGGCGGCTGGAGGGTAAGAAGGTCCGGGGGGTTGTTAAGGCGCTTCGGGGGAAGGTGGAGGAGTGAGGGGGGGGGTGGGTAGTACCTCGTAGTTCGATCAAAAGCAGCAGGCTGCTGGGCGCTATAGGACTCGCGAACCCTTAGGTTAGACTAGGGAAAGTCGCGGTACTTCATATGGTGTTCTCATGGGTGACCGGGCATAAGCTAATTGGGAGTTATGAACGTAGGGCGACTATCGAACGAACTAAGTATATGTGGACCCAATTCTATCTCGCCGAGCAAGTACTATCGGTTTGTCTTGATCACATTATCTGAAATTTCAACAAAGAGTTTTCTTGCAGCCTTCTTGCTCGAAATAGACCACTCGTGCTCAATAAGGCTCATAGCTTGATCAACTCTACTTTTGGCATTCACTTTATTCCGCAGAGATATTTTGATTAGGCTTAACTGTCACATCCCGTGAGGTAGTATGGCTGTTTTTTGAACAGCTCAGGTCTGA
>CALFSV010000050.1 GCA_937916485.1 uncultured Paracoccaceae bacterium
ACGAATGACTTCAGGGCTGGTTTTAAAGGAGCAAAATGGGGAGTGTTTTGTCATTTGGCATGGTTACAAATTAGACCTACCCGTCTCAAGCAGTTTTCTCTGACAGTACCCTTGAGGGCAAAGGTAAGGGCCGTCGACATTTGAAGTTCGCGACGGTTGAGGAGGTGACGAGGAAAGATGCAGAAGGGTTTTTGAGGCAGGCTTTAGCGCTTTCGTAGGGTCGCATTGCTAATACCGTCTGAAATCAATTGATCCATTTAAATTTCTTTCACACATAAAAAGGCGGACCCAAAGGCCCGCCCGTATTCTTATACTACTGCCCGTTTTGGTAATGTCCAATCGGGTCGTACAAAGTGGCAGGTATAACCATTTGGTATCCGCTCAAGGTAATCTTGATGCTCTGGCTCTGCTTCCCAGAAATCGCCCACTGGGTCGACTTCGGTCACAACTTTACCCGGCCAGATGCCTGACGCCTCAACATCTGCAATGGTATCAAGCGCCGTTTGGTACTGCGCTTTGTTGGCGTAGTAGATGGCAGAACGGTAGCCCCAACCACGGTCGTTGCCTTGGCGATTAGGCGTGGTCGGGTCGTGAATTTGGAAGAAGAATTCCAACAGCTCACGGTAGGTGATTTTGTTAGGATCAAACATGATTTCGATCCCTTCCGCATGTGTCTCGTGATCGCGGTAGGTTGCGTTTGGAACGTCTCCACCGGTGTAACCCACACAAGTGCCAGTGACGCCCGGCATTTTGCGGATCAGATCCTGCATACCCCAGAAGCATCCGCCTGCTAAAACTGCGCGTTCAATCGTCATGTGATGTCCTCCGCTTGGTCTATATATGCGCCGTAGCCTTCCCCATCCATATCGTCACGGTGGACGAAACGTAGGGAGGCCGAGTTGATGCAGTAGCGCAATCCGCCCCGATCACGTGGTCCGTCTGGAAACACGTGGCCTAGGTGGCTGTCGCCGTGCATGGAACGCACTTCGGTCCGAACCATGCCAAGGGTCGCGTCCTTCAGTTCAGCTACATTTGCCGGTTCAATCGCTTTGGTAAAGCTGGGCCAGCCACATCCACTTTCGTATTTGTCGCTTGAGGCAAACAATGGCTCACCCGATACGATATCGACGTAAAGCCCTGGCTCTTTGTTGGCAAGCAGTTTGCCCGTACCTGGACGTTCTGTGCCGCTTTCTTGCGTCACATAGAACTCCTCTGGTGAGAGGGTGGCGATGACATCTGGGTTCTTTGTATAGGTGGTCATGGCGTGTCCTTTCATGTTGGTTGTTTATTAGATGGGGATGCGATGCATAAAAGAAAAGGATGAAATCGTTTCGATACAATTGTCGGCACGGTTTAGCTTGAAATTGGTACGTGAGTAAAGATGGCGTTCCTGCAGCCCCTCACAGCCAACACAACCCCACACCCTACCCCTGTTGCGCCGTTAGCGGGTCAGAGTGGTCGAAAGGGGTGGATTGGGGAAGTGTTTTGTCATTCAGCGAGGTTACAAAGTCGCTCGTCCGTTTCAAGTGGTTTTGTCCAATAGTACCCTAGCAGCGAGAGAACGCTTCCAGCTTAGCTATAAAGTCCTGCATAATCTTGTCGCGGTTGATCTGGTTTACATAACGGATTTGATGACGACTGTTATCCACACTCCAGGTCACGTTGTCCGTCAAAACAGGTGACGCTACCGTTATACTGGGTGCCCAGGTATCATCCAGTAGCCATGCTACGGCGGCCATATCCCAAATTTCCTTGGTCCAGCCTTTGTGAACGTCGTTGTATTCCTTAAACCGCATTGCCAGAAAGGCACCAATTTCTCCGCAGGGTTCGATATAACGTTCGATCTCGGGCACCGAGCTGTGTAGGTGCGAAGTCACCCCCATGCATGGGACCATGATGACCGCAACACCACTGTCAAAAAGCACCTGCGCTCCGCCTACATCCTGCTTAAGGTTAAACTCTTCGGTGTTAGGCCATTCTAGAACGTGGCCACCCAACCAAATAACGACAATTTTATCAATTATATCAGGAGCCTTTAGTATAGCTGATGCAACGTTGCTAATCGCAGCAATGGCAATCACATATAGCGGCTTGGCTGGTGATCCGGCACGTGCGCGGGCTATTAGGTCGTCAACTGCAGGCGCGTTCTGAGCCACCTTTGCAAGCCCAACGTATTCCCTGACGCCCTTATGAACCAATCCATCAGGTGACATATTTAATCGGTTCAACAGCCTGAGAATTTCGTCGTAGCTCAAGTCCATTCCATGCCCTGGCCCATCCGACCGATGATTATGAAACGGCGCAGCGTATATTGCCTCAACGTCCAACCGCTCGGGTGAAAGCATCATCTGCACCAGAGCAAATTGGTCATCAATTTCGTTGTAGGTATCGGTATCCAGAACAACGCGAACACTCCCACTCCGAGGGGTCAAAAGTTGATTTCGATCGTAATCTGACAAGTTCATTGGGAAAACTCCTTACTGATTTTAAAGCCTTTGTCCTGTATCTGTGTCAAAGACATGAATGTGTTCCGGACTAACTTTAAGCGACAATGATGTGCCGCTTATTAGATTAGCATGATAGTTTATCAGTGCAGTGGCATTTTCGCCCAGACATCGTACGGCAAGCAGTGATTGTGCCCCGGTCGGTTCGACGTGGCCAACGGTTACCTCAATCGACTGGCCGCCGCCCTCAAGTGTCATCCGTTCTGGTCGTATCCCGACCATGATTTTTTGCCGTCAGGTATCAATTTGTTGGCCAGATCGATTGTTGTGACATCTGAGAAAAGCACCCGTCCATCCCGATATGTGGCACTAAAAAATTCATTGCTGGTGACCCTATAAAACTTGCAAGAAACATGTTCTGTGGACACTCCTAAAGTTCCGCAGGTGTACCAATCTGTTCGATGCAACCATCGTTCAAATATCATTAACCCTAGCAAATGCCTCCAGCATAGGAGCATCGTTAGCTCCTATAGCGCCACAGTGGCGCAGCCCACAACCAGCCCTTAGCACAGCAATAGAGTAGTTTAGCCCCTTACCGCCCAGACTTAAAGTTGCACTTTTAGCTGCAACTATTTCACCTTTTGCAGGAAGGTGTGAGACTTTAAAGGCATGATCCCAATTTAATGACCCTATATTTAAAATTGACATTAGCTCATTCCATTTTGGCACATTGAAGAATGTTGCGTCAGATAAACGATATGGCTAAACCTAAAACTGTAGTCCAACATATGGATTAACTATAAAAACCCACTTTTAGAGACGTGCACCTGTTTCGACATCAAAGATCATGATGCGGGACAAGTCTGGCGAGACATTCACATTATCACCGGGCGAGATGACCATACGGTCACGGGCAACAAGCACAAGTGGCGCCTCTCCTAAAAGGAGCAAAAGGTGGGTCTCGGCCCCAGTGGGTTCAATCACGTTAACTTTGGCCGCGGCACCATTTGGCGTAATACTCAGATGCTCTGGGCGAACACCATAGGTGATCTTTTGACCGTCCACCAATAACGTGTCCAGCGGCAGGGGCAGAAAAACATCTTTTGTAATTAATGCGCGAGGAGCCTCACCTGAAAGATCAACTGTTGCTGGTAACAGGTTCATTGATGGCGTGCCAATAAACCCAGCAACAAATACATTCTTGGGGTCGTCATAAAGTTCAAGCGGCTTTCCAACCTGTTCAATACGGCCCGCATTCATCACCACAATCCGATCTGCCATAGTCATCGCCTCAACTTGATCATGGGTCACATATACAGACGTCGTTCTAATTTTTTGGTGCATTGTCTTTATCTCGGCGCGCATCGCGACTCGTAACTTCGCATCTAGGTTTGATAATGGTTCATCAAACAAGAACACCTTTGGGTTCCGCACGATTGCGCGACCCATAGCAACGCGTTGTCTTTGGCCACCAGATAATTGTTTTGGCTTTCGCTCGAGTAATTCAGTAAGACCCAGTATATGTGCTGCCTCGCTCACCCGGCGATCCTGTTCCGGTTTTGGTGCATGCGCCAGCATCATTGAAAAACCCATATTTTGGGCAACAGAGAGATGCGGATAAAGGGCGTAGTTCTGAAACACCATTGAGATATCGCGTTCTTTAGGTGGTAAATTATTGACAATTTTGTCCCCAATGGATATTTCCCCTTCTTGAATATCTTCAAGCCCGGCAATCATGCGTAATAAAGTTGACTTTCCACAACCTGACGGCCCGACAAGCACCAGAAATTCACCATCCTCTATAGCGACAGAAATGTCCTTTAAAACCTTAGTTTCACCAAATGATTTATGAACGTTTTGAATATTCACTCTTGCCATTTTATGGCCTCCTTAGGTGCAGTTACGCGCACGGTATTGGCAGATGCTGCGCCATCCGCAACCAGCAAGCCAATCGCTCCTGAAGACATTATAAAGTTCGAGTTATCAGTAGCCACTAAGGTAGTGCTTCCAATGCTCGCACTGAGGCTGGACCCACTCACCGTCAGGCTGATAGGAAATATTTTGTCAAATGCGAAAGTTATTTTTTCCGACGCCATCACCTCGCAGATATCATCATACTGCCGAACCAATTGGAACATACCGTCCCGCGTCACGCGCGCACCATAATAACGACGAAGACCTTGGGCCCGCACCACAACGCCAGCACAGGATCCAAGGTGAACCATTAGATCGACCTCAACAGTGTAATCTTTCCAGTCACGTGTGCCATGCAGTATGAGGCCTTCGCCACGATCATGTGAAATATGAAAGCTTTGCGGAAAACGCTTGGAAAAGACATCTACTCCGTTTACCCACGCCCGATGCCAGAAATCGCTCGGCTCCTTAGGTTTAGTTAAAGTCAGATCAGGGGTGCCAGACCATCCCATCCGGTCGAGCATAACTGTGCTACCAGCTTGCCCATTGATCACCAGCCCTAATTCGGCAATTGGTTGGGCACCAGTGTCGGGCAAAATCCAATCAAGCGTAACATCTTCTCCCGGTTCCAATATTTGGGTCGCCCCGTCGCAATCAACCAAAACGTCACCTTCACCATAGTGACGCATCCGCAGAGCAACCGTAATTGACCCATCGTTTTCTTGCGGTGACATGACTTGCGCTGATACTTTCTGGCCTGGATATATTAGCGGTGATGCCATGAGATCATACGTACGCATCCGAAGCACATCAAGCGGAGCAAACATTGGCGATGTAGCAGTAACTGTTCCACCATTGCTGCTGATCTGAATTGCACTATCACTCGCAGATACGAGGCCGTCACCGCCTGCAATTTGAAAACCCTGCACTGATCCAGGCAGCGAAAAGTGAAATTGCGCTCCAGCTTTTGGCGCATCCAGCACTTTCTTACCATCTAACTGACGACCAAGGTTGGTAATATAGTAAGCCATGCGTACTGCGTCATTGATAGAATTGCCGCCGTCCGCCGAAGAAATAAGCATCCGATCCGCGATAGGCCCACGCCAATCGGGGCCGACATTCAATCCATCGAGACCTAGCATGATCCCATGCAAGCATCCAACGTTTCCAGCGTTGCAGTCAGTGTCCCAACCAGATGTATTCACGATCATCTGTCCTTTTGAGAAGTCACCAGGTGCATAGAGCATAGTCATGATCATTAAGGCATGGTTAGGCATGACATGGCAGTTACCAAAATACTTATCGTAGCCGTAGTGATCTTGGATTTTCTGACGGCAATCACGCCAATCGGGCAGGTCATGGTGCCAAACCCGAATATCCGCAATCATTTTTGCCACATTACAATCTTTTGGGATTTGAGAAAGCCCAGTATCGATAAGGTGATCTATATCAGCAGAAATAAATGCCTCAGCCTCCATCGCAGCCCACAGAATTGCGGCATAAACGCTTTCGCCATCATGACTAACGCTACCTGCTTCTTTAGCGAGCTTTGCGGCCAGCGCCGGTTTTCCCGGTGCGACAAGTGCCCAACCGTCAATAAAAATTTGCGCACCAATTTGTTCA
>CALFSV010000051.1 GCA_937916485.1 uncultured Paracoccaceae bacterium
TCACCCGCCCTTCACCCAAATCGAGACGTATTCAAAACTGTTCGTCTTTTCAGATACTTGCCGAAAATGGATTGCGCCGCAGTTGAGGCCGGTTTGACCGCTATCAAAGCAAACGGAGACACTCGAAGGCGGCGTGGTTCTTCGAAACGGTGCGAACGGTCGCGAGAAGTCGTTGATGACAAACAGACTTTCCGCTCATAGCCTGGCGACATGTCGAATGGGCCCTGGACCGATGAAGAAAACGACCTGATCGTCGCGGATTACTTCGCGATGCTGGCCGAGGATATGGCGGGCCATCCCTACAACAAGGCTCAGCACCGACGCAGTTTGATGCCACTTTTACGGAGTCGAACGGAAGGCTCGATCGAGTTCAAGCATCAGAATATCAGCGCGGTGCTGAAGGGGCTCGGCGAAGATTGGACCCCCGGCTACAAGCCAGCGTTCAATTTCCAGATCACATTGGTTGATGCTGTCGCGCGCTGGTTGGCATGGAACCCGGCCTGGCTTGGGCGGATGCCTGGCACGCTACCAGCCAGTGGCATGCGCGAGGCTGCCCAGATCTGGATCGGAACGTCACCGACGCAGTCTAACCTGCCGCCGCCACAGGAACTTGAGCAGATGCTGCACGTCGCCAGAAAGTTTGACGTGACAGAAGTCTATGTTGAACGGATCGCTTGTTAATCTGATGTTATGCAAGCAACTGGTCTTATATTTGGTTTTTAAGGCACGAGACAAAATCCAGACGCAGCATTTCACCTTCTCTTCTTGGATCATGTGCTGAATGAAAGCGCGAGGTGAATGACCAATCGTTCGTTTTTATTGCCCTCATTTTTCCTGCAAGCTGCCAAGGCGCACCGCGATGTTCGGGTAAAAAACCAACATAATGACCAGAAAGGATCAATATTTCTTGAGCTTCCATGCTCCCAACTTTGGCACGGGCTGTCACCCGCCCCAATCGGTATGTGTCGTCAAAGTGCATGTAATTGCGGACTGAAAAGGCTGCATTCACAAAATCTAACTGGCTCAGATCGCCGTCTTGCTTTTGAAACCAGTCGTGATCTTTGCCGCAATAAAGATGGTGCGCCTCGGTCGCGAGCTCGGTGTAGCTGAGTTCAGGCAGCGGCTGAAATGCTGCGCCAATCACGATATCTCGCGCACCCTCGAGTATACTTTTCACGAGCCGGGCAGGAGTATCCGTTTCGAGTTCGATCAGTACCTCTGGGTGGATCTTCATAAATCGTGCTATCGCACCCTGTAGGTCCAGCGCTGCGAAGGTTGTGATACTATCGATTGCCGCCACGCGCAGGCGAACAGTCTGGCGGTTATGTACCCGGTCCAAGGTTGATTGAAATCGCCCGATATTGCGCAAAAGTTCCTGTGCGGCGGTATAGGTGTCTGCACCGGCACTTGTAATGCGAAAGCCTGCCCGTCCCCTTAGACAAAGCTTTGAGCCAAGCTTGGCTTCCAGCGCGGCCAAATGTGTCGAAAGTGTTGACTGCCCCATATTGAGCGCGATCTGAGCCCCGGCAAAGCCGTTGCATTCAACGATGGTACAGAAAATCCGGATCAAGCGCAGGTCAATATCCGAAAGATGGCGCATGAGTTAGATCCTTCACTTCAGAAATTATAGATGTATCTCACTAGTTATTCATGATTTTTTGCGCCCAACAAGGCTGTTATATTTTCCTCTAACGTTCTCACATAGATGGAAACTGAAACATGTGTCGTCACCCCCTTACTTGTGCCACCGCAGTCATCGCCCTTTTTGCCGCCGTTCCCGCGCTGGCGCAGGATACAACCATTCGTGTGCTTGCCCCCACCTGGGTAGGTTTCGCACCTGCTCTCGTTGCGCAAGACCTGGGATGCTATGCAGAGGAAGGCTACAGCCTCGACTTCCGGTTCGAGGATGACCGCGCAAACGTCATGGCCGCGATGGAACGTGGCGACATTGATGCGGATATGCGCACCGTGGGCGAACATCAGGGACGGCCGCGGGTTCCCGACACACCAGGCACGATCATCGGAACGATTGACATTTCCGTCGGTGGGGACGGCGTCGTCGTCGACGGCTCTATCGAAAACGTCAGTGATCTGGAAGGCATGACCGTTGCGATCGAACCAAACATTCCGGCGCGCCTGCTTTTGCAGATCGAACTGGCCAAAGCGGGTCTATCAATCGACGATGTCAATCTGCTTGAAATTGCCACAGCTGACACAATTTCTGTTTTCTCTGACACATCAATCGCAGCTGTTGGAACGTACGAGCCTTTCCTAAGCCAGACTGTTCAGATTGTAAGCGACCGGAACCCGCGCGTTCTGGTGTCGTCGCGTGATCTGCCTGATGTCATCGTCGATATCATCACGGCGCGCGATGAAGCACTTGCCGAAAATCCGGAAATGTTTGAAACGCTGCTGCGCTGTGTCTATCGCGCGGTTGATTTTCAACGTGAAAACCCGCAGGAGTTTTCGGAACTCGCAGCGCCCTATTTTGGCTTGAGCGCGGCGGACGTGACAGAGATCATCGAAACGTCGTTGGCCTATACGTCTTATGAAGAAGCGGTGGAACTGCTTGGGACAGCGGGGAATACAGGACGGCTGCACGAGGTGTTTGACGAAGTCACGCAGCTGAACATCGAATTTGGTGCAGCAGATATACCGCTTGATGCAAATGAGGAAATTGACAACGCGGTTCTTAGTGGGTTGTTTGACGGTCATGATCGGTAATCCGTACAAATGGGGAACCAAAAGGCGCTGATTGGTGTAGCCAGCACATTATCTCTTCTACTGGTTTGGGAGATCGTTTCAAAAAGCGGTGCGGTTTCTGAAAGGTTTCTGCCTGCGCCAAGCACGGTTATGCTGGCGCTATGGTCGATGGTTTTCGAGCGTGATCTCCTGTATCACGCAGGGGTATCAACGCTTCGGGTCTGGACTGCTTTTCTAATCGCGTCAGCGATGGCGATACCCATCGGTATCCTAATGGGATCATTCAAGCCAATTGGTGCGGCGCTTGAACCTGTCGTCGATTTTATACGTTATCTGCCAGTGCCTGCTTTGGTGCCGCTGGCCATCATCTGGTTTGGCGTCGGCGAAGGCACCAAGATTTTTCTGCTATGGCTTGGCACGTTTTTCCAGCTTGTGTTGCTTGTCGCGGATGATGTGCGGCGTGTGCCGAAGGAATTTCATGAAACGGCACTTACGGTTGGTGCGCCGGAATGGCGGCGGCTGACGGATGTATCACTGCCCGCAATGCTGCCGACTTTGGTAGACAATATGCGGATCACATTGGGCTGGTGCTGGACCTATCTAATCATCGCGGAAATCGTCGCGGCCAATAGCGGGCTGGGTTTCGTCATCTGGCAAGCGCGGCGCTTTTTCCAGACACCCGAAGTGATGGCAGGTGTTGTTACCATTGGTATCATCGGCCTTGTGACCGACCAGATCCTGCGTGCCCTGCATCGCCGCAGCTTTGGGTATCTTTCACGATGACCTATCTGACCTTTCAAAACGTTACCAAAAGCTATGGCGACACCAAGGTGGTGATGCCATTTAACCTGAACGTGGCGCAGGGTGAATTTGTCGCCTTTCTGGGGCCATCGGGCTGTGGCAAGACAACGCTAATGCGCATGGTGGGCGGGCTAGAAAAGCCAAGTTCTGGAACAATATCGCTGCGGGATGAGCCGCTGACACGCCCTGACAGGCGGCGTGGCATGGTGTTCCAATCCTATTCCGCATTCCCCTGGCTGACCGTCGCGGGAAATGTTGCCTATGGGATGCGATACCGGACCGATATTTCCGCTACTGAGAAGCGCGCGCAGGTATCGCACTTCTTATCGTTGGTCGGGCTTACCGACTTTGCCGATAGCTGGCCTAACCGGATATCAGGCGGAATGCGGCAGCGCGTCGCCATTGCACGGACTTTGGCAGCCGGTTCAGAAATATTGCTG
>CALFSV010000052.1 GCA_937916485.1 uncultured Paracoccaceae bacterium
AGGCGGTGGCGCGTCTTTGAACAGTTCGATCTCGATCAGACAGGAATGCGCGCTTGGCCCCTGCCCCAGCTTCGAGGTCCCCTTGTCGCGCGTCAGCACATTTGGGTTGCCGTGTTTACACAGGCCGGTTTCATCCGGGTCATACCAGGCGCCTGTGCTCATCTGCACCACACCAGGGCGCATGGCATCGTCAATCACCACGCCACCTAAACAGGCCCCACGGGCATTGAACAGCCGCACGATATCCCGGTCTTTCAGCCCACGTGAGGCCGCGTCATCCGGGTTGATGTGCAGTGGCTCTCGCCCGGCCACTTTCTTGGCCTTACTGACCCCGCCATGATCAAACTGCGAATGCAGCTTGTCGCGGGGTTGGTTCGAGATCAGATGCAGCGGGTAGTCACCCACGTGACCCAGCCATTCATAGGGGTCCCGCCAGACCGGGTGGCCGGGGCAATCGTCATAGCCGAAATCGGCCACGGTCTGACAGAAGATTTCGATCTTGCCGCTGGGCGTCGCCAAAGCATTCGCAACAGGGTCAGCGCGGAACGCCTCAAGCATGATCATGGGTTTCGCGGGATCGTCCAGTTTGAACCAGCCGTCCTGAAGAAATCGGTCATAGCCTGGAATCTCGATACCCGCAGCCGCGGTCCGGGCCATGGTTTGCTCATAGATCCAGCGTTGCCAATCCCGCGCACTGCGTCCTTCCGAGAACGCGGTTTCAACCCCCATTTCCTGCGCGATGCCTGCAAAGATGTCAAAATCGTCCCGCGCCTGCCCGTAGGGTTCGGTCAGTTTCGACATGGACACCACATAAGGATCACGCGGTGTCATCGCCATGTCGTCACGCTCCAACGGCGTGGTGCACGGCAGCACGATATCGGCGCGTTTGGCCAGAGGGTTCCAGCACCATTCGTTGACAATGATCGTCTCGGGCCGCGTCCAGGCCTGCATCATCAGGTTCAGGTCTTGATGGTGATGAAACGGATTACCGCCCGCCCACCAGACCAGCCGTGTGTCGGGGTAGGTGTAACGCACCCCGTCAAAATCAAATGGCTGCCCGGGGTTCATCAAGAGGTCTGTGATGCGCGCAACCGGGATAAAGTTTTCGATCGGATTCCGACCTTGCGGGAAAGAAGAGCCAGGAATGATCGTATGATTGCTCCCGATAAAATTCATCGCACTATAGCCAAAACCGAAGCCGCCACCGGGCAGGCCGATTTGTCCCAGCATCGCCGCCAACGTGATCGCCATCCAGAAGGGTTGTTCCCCGTGATCCTGTCGGGTCAGAGACCAGCTGACCGAGATCATTGTGCGCTCCGCCGCCATGCGCCGTGCTAAGGACCGGATGGTGTCGGCAGGTATCTCGCAAATCTCGGCGGCCCATTCGGCGGTTTTGGGCGTGCCGTCGGTGTCGCCCATCAGATAGGGCAGGAAAGTCTCGAACCCTTCAGCATATCGCTGAAGGAAGGCCCTGTCGGCCAGCCCCTCCGCCTCGATCGTATGGGCAAGCCCCAACATCAGCGCCACATCCGTATTCGGGCGCAACGCCAGCCATTCGCCGCCAACATCCTCTAACATGTCAGATTTCAACGGGCTTACATTGATGATCTCTAGTCCAGCGTCTCCCGCCGCCAGCAACCCATCGCGTTGAATGTGACAGCCGGTTCCGCCTTGAGAGATCTGACCGTTCTTCAAGGGCACCCCGCCGAAGCAGACAAAGAGTTTCGTGTGATCGCGGATCACGTCCCAACTGGTGCAAGTATCCAGATAGTCTCGAAAACTGCCCAGGATATGCGGCACCATCGCCTCGGCGGCGGCAAAGCTGTAGGTGTATTTCGAGCTGGTGAAGCCACCGATGCAGTTGAGGAACCGCTTGAGCTGACTTTGTGCGTGGTGGAAGCGGCCCGCGCTGGCCCAACCGTAGGAGCCGCCAAAAATCGAGGCATTTCCATAAGTGTTGCGCACCCGGTTCAATTCGACCGCGAGTAGCGCGTTTACCTCTTCCCAGCTCACTTCAACAAAGGGATCACTGCCGCGCAAGTCTGTCCGGGTGCCGGGCCCGCCCTCCAGCCAGCTTTTTCGCACCATGGGCGCATCCACCCGCGTGGGCCCGTGTTGCACGTCCAGAATGCCCGGACCTATGGGTGACGGGTCCCGATCGTGTTCGAATGCCAGAAGTTCCTGCACTCGGCCGTTGCCGACGCGTGCGCGATACGTGCCCCAATGCGAGCTAGTCAGGGGTAGTTCGTCATGCCTTGTCATTCGACACTTAGCCCCAGTTCTTCCTGGCGCTTGCGGCTCCAGGCGTTCGTCATTCGGTCGGTGATGATGGCAATGATCGCCATACCAATGCCTGCAATGATTCCCACTCCGAAATCTCCGTCGCTGAGGCCGATATAGACGATCTGTTCAAGGCCATTGGTACCAACAAGAGCAGCAATCACCAGCATCGCGATGCCGTACATGATGGTCTGGTTCAGACCCAGCATCATCACCGGCAAAGCAAGCGGGACCTTTACCTGCCACAGCATCTGACGGTTTGTGGCCCCTATCATGGTGGCGGCTTCGATCACGGTCGCAGGTAGGCTGCGCAGCCCGTGTTCGGCATAGCGGATGGCGGGGACAATCGCATAAGCAATGATCGCCAGAAGGGCGGTGAATTCGCCGATCTTGAACACCATCACAAAGGGGATCAGCAGCACGAATAGTGGCATGGTCTGTAGCGTGTCGTTGAATGGGCGCACAATTGCTGAAACCGTATCGTTATGCGCCGCCCAGATGCCGATGGCGGTCCCGGCCAGAAATGAGATCAGCACCGCAATGCCACACAGGTAGATCGACAACATCGCCTCGGGCCAGATGCCGGTGACGACGATGAAGCCAAGTCCCAACGCCGTTCCAAGACCCAGAGCGCGCCCACCGATTTTCCAGCCCGCCACGGCACAGATCAGCAAAAGCGCAGGCCAGGGCATTCCTGTGAGACCGAAGTAGATCACGATCGCAAAGATCAGGATTGCAATACCGGCATTGACCTTGCCCCGATACGCGGCCCATCCGGCCAGACCAGTCATGACAAGCGCATAGCCGATCTTGTGCGCAAGCGTCAGTTCAAACCCCCAGGTGAAGGGGCTGACAGCGCCCTGAAGGCCGATCTTGGCGGGGAGCATGACAAAGAAGAAGGCCAGTTTCTTGACGGCTTCGATCTCGTCACGGAAATTGACCACCATATAGGTCAACCCGTCATTCATCGCCTTGGCAGGGCTGACTTCCCATGCGCGCGGCCATTCGTTCAGGACACCAATGATCTGCGACAGAACGAAAAACAGGGCGGCACCAAGCGCCGCGACAATCCAGATGCGGTACTTTTGGGCAAAGCTTTTGGCGTCGGGATCGTAATCCCCGGACCGGGCCGCAAGGCCGGCAGTGATCCGGTCGATCACCATGGCCATCAGCGCAATGACCATACCGGCCAGCAGGCTTTCACCAAACTGGGCCTTGCGGATGGTCGACAGAACCTCCCAGCCGATATCGGCTGTGCCGCCGATGATGGACGCGATAATCACCATGCTGAGCGAGGCCATTGTGGCCTGATTGACCCCTAACAGTATCTGTTTCAACGATGAGGGCACG
>CALFSV010000053.1 GCA_937916485.1 uncultured Paracoccaceae bacterium
TTGTAAGAGGTTGTTTAGTTATGTTATTTTTGCAGGCGGCTTGGCAATTGCATCAGCGGTAGCTTTTGTGGCCCATGCTTCTGAAATCCAGTTGGTGATCGATGGCGATGTGAACGAAGGGTTTGCCGTCAACTTCACTGGGGATAACTGGCTTGCCCTGCCCCAAGTTCATTTCGATACAAGCACGGGGTGGACAAACCGTCTACATCGGCTTTCAGGACCGGCACTTACAGATGTCTTGAGGCACTATGATGCCAGGCCGGGTGATGTGCGGCTGACGGCGGTCAACGCCTACAGCATCACTGTGAACCGGGATATTATCATAAGCGAGGCACCTATCATTGCCAACCGGATCGTTGATCAGCCATTTGATCGCAGGGATAATGGTCCACTGTGGTTCGTCTTTCCATACGATCGGGCGGCGAAATTTAAGCGAGAAGCTATTTTTTCCGCAAGTGTCTGGCAGCTTGTCCAAATCACAGTTCTGGCAGAATAGACAATAACCCGGATATCCCAGATAAACAACGATTTCGCGACCTTCAGAAGCATGATAACCTATCTTCATCAATAGCTTAGAGATGATGGAGCGGCGATTTGGTGACGGACGCGACGGGTGAAGCGGAAACTGGGCCACTTCGGCTGGAATTTGATCGCTCGGTGAAGGTGGAATTCAGCGGTTCTGCAATCAGTTCGGATGGCGGATTGCTGCTGCATCGGGAACTCGACGATGCCCTTGGTTTGTCGGACATGGCGGCGGGTCTGCTTGCCGACATTCGGACCGGTCGGAACGGGCGGCACCGCCTCCCTGGTTTTCTGCGACAGTCGGTCTTTTCCCGCCTTGCCGGATATGAGGACGTCAATGACGCCGACCGGCTGTGCCGCGATCCGGTGATGCGGCAGATTGTCGGTGGACGGGCGGTGAAGACGGGCGCGGCCTCGGCCAGTGCAATGGGCCGGTTCGAGACCGAGATGCTGACCCAGCCTGAGAACCTCGCGGCGCTGGTCGAATTGCCGGGCCGTTGGATTGACGCCGTGCATGACAAGCGCCCTCCGAAGGTCATCACTCTCGACATGGACAGTTCGGAAAGCCCGGTGCACGGCGACCAGGAGGGATCGGCATGGAATGGCCATTTCCAGAAGAAGTGCCTGCACCCGCTTTTCGTGTTCAACCAGTTCGGCGATCTGGAACGGTGTTCCTTGCGGCCCGGCAATGTCCACAGCGCTGATGGCTGGAAGGATGTGCTGAAGCCGGTGCTGGCGCGCTATTCCGCCTCTTCCCGGCCTTCGATCAAAAGGCGGCGGTTCCGGGCCGATGCGGCTTTCGCCATCCCGGCGCTGTTTGACTTGCTGGAGGCTGAGGGCTGGGATTATGCCATCCGCATGAAGAGCAATGCCAAACTCCACGAACGGATTGATCACCTGACAAAGCGTGCCCCCGGTCGACCGCCGAACTACGTCGTGCGCCTCTACACCAGCTTCCACTACCGGGCGAAAAGCTGGTCAAAGGCCCGCCGGATCGTGGCGAAGGTCGAGTTCCATCCCGGCGAACTGTTCCCGACCGTCGGCTTCATCGTCACCAATCGCAGCCTGCCGAATGAGCGGGTAATGGCCTTCTACCAGGGCCGGGGCACCGCCGAGCAGCACATCAAAGAGGGCAAGTATGCGCTCAAGTGGACGCGGCTTTCCTGCATGAAGTTCGCCGCAAATGCGGTGCGGCTTCAGCTTCATGCGCTGGCCTACAATCTGGCCAACTTCCTGAGGACAGCGGCGACGCCGGAACTGATTGAACGTTGGTCGCTGACATCCCTGCGCGAACGCCTGATCAAGACTGGTACGCGGCTTGTGCGCCATGGCCGCTATGCTATCTTCCAGATGGCCGAGGTCG
>CALFSV010000054.1 GCA_937916485.1 uncultured Paracoccaceae bacterium
GATCGTCGGCGCGGGACCTGTTAAGAACTGCGATATCCTTGGGATGGGCATGTTTGACAGCTGCGAAATCCGCATCCACCCAACAGGATCGGCCGTCGCACGGCTTGGGACGATCAGCCAAGGCCAAGGCCACGCCACGACCTTCGCTCAAATCCTCGCGACCGAGATTGGCCTTTCTGCTGAAAGCATCACGATTGAGGAAGGCGACACCGATACAGCGCCTTACGGTCTGGGTACCTATGGCTCTCGTTCCACTCCAGTTGCGGGTGCAGCAGCAGCAATGGCAGGTCGTAAAATCCGTGCCAAGGCGCAGATGATTGCGGCCTATCTGCTAGAAGTTCACGACAACGACGTGGAGTTCGACGTGGATCGGTTCGTCGTCAAAGGATCGCCTGAGCAGTTCAAGACAATGAAGGAAATCGCTTATGCTGCCTACAATCAGGCCATTCCAGGGCTTGAGCCAGGTCTTGAGGCGGTCAGCTACTACGATCCGCCCAACATGACCTATCCGTTCGGTGCTTATGTCTGCGTCATGGACATCGACGTCGACACCGGTGTTCCAGAAATCCGCCGCTTCTATGCGCTGGATGATTGCGGCACGCGGATCAACCCGATGGTCATTGAGGGTCAAATCCATGGTGGCCTGACCGAAGCTCTCGCTGTCGCTTTGGGGCAAGAGATTGCTTATGACGACATGGGCAACGTCAAAACGGCCACGTTGATGGACTTCTTCCTGCCGACAGCTTGGGAAGTGCCAAACTACGAGACTGACTTTACTGTCACACCAAGCCCGCACCACCCGATTGGGGCTAAGGGCGTTGGCGAAAGCCCACATGTCGGTGGCGTGCCTTGCTTCTCAAATGCGGTGCAGGATGCATTCCGTCCGTTTGGCAACCGTCATACCAATATGCCCCATGATCATTGGCGCATTTGGCAGACAGCCAACAATCTTGGTATGCACGACTAAGGTTTTGATGCGGGCTGCCTTGCGCGGCCCGCATCGTCTAGGAGGACACCGATGACTTGGACAACGTTACAAACGGCTATGGCTGATCAGGGGTATATCGCCTCTGGTGATCTTTCGATGGCGCTGCATTTGTCATTGTCGCTGGGCCGCCCTTTGCTTTTAGAAGGGGCCGCTGGCGTCGGCAAAACCGAAGTTGCGCGAGTCTTGGCGGCTGTTCAAAATACCCAGCTCATCCGTTTGCAGTGCTATGAAGGACTGGACGCAGCGCAGGCAATTTACGAATGGAATTATCAACGCCAACTACTGGCAATCCGCGCAGCTTCTGAAGATGGGGAGACGGGTAAAACTGTTGAAGCAAGAATATTCTCAAATGAGTTTCTGCTTGAACGTCCGCTGCTCAAGGCTATCCGCCAAGACAAAGCACCGGTTCTGCTGATCGACGAGATTGATCGCGCCGATGAAGAGTTCGAGGCATACTTGCTCGAAATTTTGTCAGAATTTCAGGTGACCATTCCCGAAATGGGCACAATCACTGCGACAACGCGGCCGATGGTTATCCTGACGGCGAACGGCACGCGCGATCTAAGCGATGCATTGCGCCGTCGTTGCCTGTACGCCCACGTGCCCTATCCCGATCACGACACCGAGCTTGCGATCCTGATCACGCGCTATCCTGATATTACCGATCGCCTGTGCGCGCAGATCGTAGGGTTCGTTCAGGCCTTGCGCAAACAGGAGCTGGAAAAGAAACCGGGTATTGCCGAGATGCTTGATTTTGCCGCTGCATTGATGGGGCTTGGCGTGGCCGATCTGACGATTGATCCGGCGATTTTACAGGCGACGCTGACGACCCTGTTAAAAACGCAAATGGACCGTGACGCGATTCCAACAGAAATCGCACAACGTTTGGCAGGTAAAGCCGCATGAGCCTTGTGACCAAATTTGCTGCCCGCGATCCTGGGCCTGCCGCCCGAATGGCCGGGTTTGTTGCGCATCTACGTGACAACGGCTTGCGGCTTGGTGTTGGTGAAACGGGCGCGGCACTGGATGCCTTGACCCATATCAACGCGGCAAACCCGTACGATTCGCGCCGCGCACTGAAATCTGTGTTTACCGGCTGCACCGAAGAAGCAGCGCAATTCGACGGGTTGTTCAACAGCTTTTGGATGAATGGCGGGCGTGTCAAAACCCGCGTGACCGCGACCCCAAGTCAAAGCGAAAACGTACAATCCAGTCGCGAAGAAAGTGAAGAGGCCAGCAGTGGCACGGGCGACATGAGCGCCCCTGGCGGTGTCGATGGCGAAGCCGAAAGCGACGGTGAGGGCAAATTGGTTGCAATGGATGTGACCAACCTGTTCAAGAAAGACCTTCGCGATCTTGTCCGCCCCGAAGATATAGCCGAGGCTGAAAAGATCGCGCTGCGCCTTGGGGCCGCACTGAGAGACCGGCGATCACGTCGTCGAAAAGCCGCGCGCAAAGGGGATCAAATCCACTTTCGAAAAGTGATGCGGAAAAGCCTTGCGACGGGTGGCGAACCCTTCGTTTTGCCCAAACGTCAGCGGCCTGATCGCACTCTGCGGATCACGGCGATCTGTGATGTGTCGGGTTCGATGACCGTCTACTCACGTATTTTTCTTGCGTTCCTTACAGGCCTAATGCGCGCCGATTTTCGTGCTGATGCTTATCTCTTTCACACCCGCCTTGTACGGATTACCGAGGCCTTGCGCGACAAGGATGCAATGCGCGCGTTGGCGCGATTGTCTTTGCTAGCCGAAGGTTTTGCGGGTGGATCAAAGATTGCGGAGAGTCTTGATACTTTTGCAAGCACCTATGGCCGTCGCTTCGTTGATAACCGAACAGTCGTTATGATCCTGTCCGATGGCTATGACACGGCGTCACCTGACGGGATTTCCGACGCGCTCGCCCGTTTGAAAAAACGCGGCTGCAAGATCATCTGGCTTAATCCCCTCAAAGGCTGGGATGGTTATGAGCCGACAGCGCAAGCGATGGCTGGAGCCTTGCCACATCTGGATCTGTTTCGCGCAGCCAATACTCTGGGCGACTTGGCAGCGCTCGAGACCGAAATGGCGCGGCTATGACACCCAAACAGATAATGGACCACGGATTGAACGAGGGCGAAGACTGTTTCGCCATAGCCACGATTGTACGCACCGCTGGAACCACTTCAGCCAAACCCGGTGCCAAGGCGTTGATGCGCGAAGATGGAACGATTCTTGAAGGGTGGCTTGGTGGCGGCTGTGTACGCGGGGCGATCAAGGACGCGACCTTGAGGGCCTATGCGACAGGCCAGCCCCAATTAATCTCGGTCGCACCACAAGAGGACCTGACGGAAAAGGGCGTGCGTGCAGGCGATGACATTGGTGGCGTCCATTTTGCACGCAATGGATGCCCGTCCAAAGGTACCATCGACATCTTTATTGAACCTTACCTTCCCACGCCTGATTTGCTGGTCTTTGGTGAATCCCCAGTGGCTGAAAAGCTGATAGAGCTTGCTCCACAGTTTGGTTGGGCCGTCGCAACTGTTAGCGTGGATGCCCCTTTGGACGCACGCACACCTAATCGCGCACGGTATCTTGTGATTGCAACGCAAGGCCAAGACGATCTCGCCGCGTTGAAAACAGGGTTGGCTGATCCTACTGAATACGTCGCCTTTGTCGGCAGCACCAAAAAGTTTGCGAGTCTGTCAAAAAAGCTGATCGCGGCAGGTATCGATCCATCACTAATCGCAGCTGTCCGCGCACCCGCTGGACTGAATATTGGCGCTGTCACACCTACTGAAATCGCGCTGTCTATTCTTGCGGAACTGACACAGGTCAAACGTAATCTTTTCGTAAAAGTCGCCCGAAATGGATAGTTTTGGAGCGATCATTTTGGCTGCAGGTCTGTCGCGGCGCATGGAAGATTGCAACAAATTGCTGTTGCCGATCCACGGCAAACCGATGATCCAGCACGTCGTTGAAACCTACATTGCAGCCTTGAACGGTCAGGTATACGTCGTTACAGGATTTGAATCTGATAGAATCGAAGCCGCCCTTGACGGCTTGCCTATCCAGTTTGTTCACAATGCAGATTTCGACGCGGGGCGACCGTTTTCCGTCCGCGCCGGGCTTCTTAAGGCACGCGGCTCGGAGCACTATCTGATCGGGCTCGGCGACCAACCACAGCTGACAAAAGACGATCTTCGTGCTCTGATTGTTGCGCATTTGGCGGGGGATGTTCAGAAAATCTCAATCCCTCGCCAGAACACCACACGTGGCAATCCCATCGTTGTGCCCGCGGCCATGCGTGCTCGATTGTTGGCAGATGAGGCCAACCCTGGCTGTGGGAAATTCACACGGGCGCATCCTGAACTGGCCCAGCATATCCCAATGACACAAGCCGGCTTCTTCACTGACATCGACACGCCCGACGCGTTTGAGACCTTCGAGCAAATGATACTGCAAAAGGATCTGACATGAAAAAACTACGCACCTATCTTAGGGCCTTCCGCCAGAAATGGGCTCTCACCCCTGCGCAAGCTGAAACGCTTGCGTCCATTAAATTCCCCTGCTGTTAGGAAAATAATCTATGGAACTTAAAGACGAAATCATCATCAATGCGCCTATGGCCCGCGTTTATGAAGCATTGAACGACCCCGAGATCCTCCGCGAATGCATCCCTGGGTGTGAGGAACTGATCCAACATTCGGACACTGAACTTGATGCAAAGATCGTGCTGAAAGTCGGCCCAGTGAAGGCGCGCTTTAGCGGAGACGTTCAGCTCGACAAAAGTGGTGCACCAGACGCGTTTTCATTAACGGGACAGGGCAACGGCGGTTCTGCGGGACATGCCAAAGGCGGAGCAGATGTCACACTTGTTGCGGACGGTGACACAACAATTCTGAGCTATGACGCCAAGGCGCAAATCGGTGGTAAGTTGGCACAGCTGGGCAGCCGCCTTATCCAAAGTACGGCGAAAAAGCTCGCGGCTAAGTTCTTTAAGAAATTTGCCGAAGTGCTGGATGAAGAAACAGTTGGTTAATCCCATCACATATCAAGACCACGCGGTCGACGTTTTGGCGCAGGTTGCAACCTATGTGAAAACAAGGCAGCGTTTTGTGTTGGTTACGTCGGTGGATATCAAGGGCGGCAGCGCACGGGATCTGGGATCGCTGGCCGTCGTCAATGATACGGGTGAGATGACGGGCTATATGTCCAACGGCTGCATTGATCAGGATATCCTGCTTCAGGCATTGGAATGTTTACAGTCGGGATCAGCCCGTTTGTTGCGTTACGGAGATGGGTCACCCTTCTTTGATTTGACTTTGCCTTGTGGTGGGGCATTGTCGGTGTGGATAGACCCTGCACCCGACAAAGCGGCGCTTGTGGCGGCCTACACTGCCTTGTTGGCACGCGACCCCGCATCCCTGACGTTCCATCCCGAAGCGACTGACGTTGCTTTTGCCCCGATCACGATTTCCTATCAGCCAAAGTTGGCCCTTACTCTTGCTGGGCGGGGCGCTGTTTTTCGGGCTACCGCCAAAGTTGCTCATGCCATCGGATTTGATGTGACGGGCTTTTCCCCCGACATTCATGACCTCGCTGCAATCACGGCGTATTGTAAAGACGCCCCAACGCATGTGACGTCTCAGAGAAACATCACCACACTAGATCTGGAC
>CALFSV010000055.1 GCA_937916485.1 uncultured Paracoccaceae bacterium
TGTTGGATATGAAATCAAATCTGCGATCTGCCTTCATCAATTGCTGACGAAACTGCTCCTTTCATTCTGATTGTCGTGCCTTATTCGATGCTGTTTGGTGTAGTCGCCCGCGACGCAGGGCTGGACATATTGCAGACAATTGCAATGTCGGTACTGGTGATTGCTGGCGCATCGCAATTCACAGCCCTCGCACTCCTGGAAGATCAGGCTCCAGTCTTTGTCGCGCTCGCGACTGCACTTGCGGTGAACCTGCGCATGGCGATGTATTCAGCTGCTCTCGTCCCGCAGATCGGTCATGCGCGGCTGGGTCTACGCGCCATAATGGCCTACCTGATGGTGGATCAGGCATTTGCCGTCGCTGTGCGCACCTAAGAGGACAGGCCCGAAATGACACCGCCGACCAAGGTGGCCTACTACTTTGGCTGCATGGCCCTGATCTGTCCATTCTGGTACGGATTCACGCTAATGGGCGCCCTGGTCGGTCAGGCGATCCCGACAGCGTTCAGTCTTGATTTCGCGGCGCCTGTCTGTTTCATCGCGCTTACAGCGCCACTTGTGCGGTCAGGGCCTCGTGTTATTGCAGCACTAGTCGCAGGCATCACGGCGCTTGCTTTTGCATGGGTTCCTTGGTCACTTGGCCTGTTAATCGCCGCCGTTCTCGGTGTCTTTGTAGGGGGCAGGCCGAAATTCTTCTGGCTCGTCGGGCCAGATGTTCGGTTCCAGCGCGATGTCGGCGTGAAGCCTTTGCTGCGAGCCGTCGTGGCACGAGTTGGGTGGGGTATCTAGACGTGTGGCATCACAGGCTCGTAAGGCTGGCGCATTGGTTACGATAAAGAGTGCCAAAGCATTGGCTCTATGCGCAGCACCTTCGGAGCGCCGGTACCGTCGGGGTGGTAATTATAGTCGATCTGGCTGCCTGCAGCCGCCTCTTACAAGGGGCTTCCGAAAGAAATCTGATTGCGCTGCTGGTGGCCGACAGTAGGATTATTGTTCAGCCATTTCTTTCGCCGCAGCGACAATTGCCTCCTCGGTGATTCCGAAATGCTGGTAGAGCTGAGGCGCCCTGGCTGAAGCGCCGTACCCCGTCATGCCGATGAACCGGTCAGAATATCTGAGCCAGCGCTCCCATCCGAACTTTAACGCGGCCTCGATGGCGATGCGCGGGGCCCCGCCGAGTATCTGCAAGCGATAGGAATGGGGTTGAACCTCGAACAGTTCCCAGCAGGGCATGGAGACCACGGTGGTTTTTATGCCTAGGGCCTCAAGCGTCTTTCGAGCATGGAGGGCCAGCCCGACCTCGGTCCCCGTGGCAATCAGGGTCACGTCGCGATTTTGTTCGGACCCAGCCAGAATATATGCCCCCCGCCGAGTTAGATTTTTGGAAGTGTCGCGGCGCACCTGAACCGCGTCCTGCCGCGACAAGGCCATCATCGACGGACCATCCGGGGTTTCCAGCGCAATCTGCCACGCTTCGCTTGTCTCCACCGTATCAGCAGGACGGAATACTCGCATGCCCGGCATCGCGCGGTAGCTTGCCAGTGTCTCGACTGGTTGGTGGGTCGCCCCGTTGCTGCCCGCGCCAATTGAATCGTGACTGAAAACGAACGTTGTAGGCAATGCCATAAGGGCGGCCATGCGCATCGCGGGTCGTTCGTAGTCGGCAAAGGCCAGGTAGGTCACATTGACTGGGCGCAGTCCGCCGTGCGCGGCAATCCCATACGCCATCGCCCCCATCAAGTGCTCGCGTACGCCGCAGTGCAGGTAGCTTCCTGAGCGGTTTTCGGGGGTAAAGGCCGCGCGGCTGCGCTTGTGATTGGTCGGCGCTTCGAGATCGGCACACAGCACGATGGTTTCTGGCAGGGTATCGGCCAATGCATCGCACACGTCGCCGGAGGACATGATCGTGGCGCGCGGCTCCATGCAAGGGCCGGGCAGGGCATCGGCCCACCCGTCAGGCAGGGTGCCTGACATCCAGCGGGTGAACTCCTCGCTTTCAGGGTGTGCGGCCAGACGCGTGGACCACTCGGTGCGGGCCTGCGCGCCCCTGTCCATCGCGCCGTGCCAGTCGTCGTAGACCTCTTGCGGTATGTGAAAGGCTGGGTGCGACCAGCCGCGTGCAGCCCGCGCTTCCTCGGCGTCCTGCGAGGTCAATGGCGCGCTGTGCCCGCCGCGTTGGCCCTGCAGGCGCGGGATGCCCCGTGCAATCGTCGTCCGACAGGCAATGAGCGACGGGCGCGGATCAGTCTTCGCGGCGGTGATGGCGGCATCGACCGCAACAATGTCGTGCCCATCAACCACCAGAACATGCCAGCCTGCGGCGCGAAACCGGGCCGGTATGTCCTCGGAAATCGACAACGCGGTTTCGCCGTCATCGGTGATCCGGTTGTCGTCCCACAGGAATGTCAGCCGCCCCAGATGCAGGTGCCCGGCCAGCGAGATCGCCTCTTGCCCCATGCCTTCCTGCAGACACCCGTCACCAACAAAGGCCCAGGTGCGGTGATCCACCAGATCACGGCCAAAGCGGGCGGCAAGCCGTTCCTCGGCTACGGCCATGCCGACGGCGCTGGCAATACCCTGTCCCAGCAGACCGCTGGTGATCTCGATCCCCGCATCCTGTTCGATCTCGGGATGGCCCGCGCAGACCGAGTGAAGTGTGCGAAACGACTTGAGCGCCTCAAGCGAGACCTTGTCATAACCCGACAGGTGCAGCAGCGCGTAAAGCAGCATGGAGCCATGCCCGTTCGAGAGCACCACCCGGTCCCGGTCAGGCCAAAGCGGGTCTTTCGGCGCGGCCCTGAGGTGGTTGGCGTAGAGGGTCGCGGCAATCTCTGCCATGCCGAGGGGCACGCCCTGATGGCCTTCGCCTGCGTTCAGGATCGCGTTGATGGCAAGAAAACGGATTGCATCCGCCATGGTCTGGATGTTCGGCATGTCAGCTTTCCAGCAGTTGGTTTTGCTCGGTGCGCAGGGCGTGGATGTCCAGATCGTCGATGACCTCCACATCATCCAGCGTCACGATCTGATCGCGGGTGATCGCCCTTTTTAGTTTGACGTGATGGGCAAGGCCAATAGGCAGCGCACCAAGGTCGACGGCCTGCGCAGCGGGGATCGCCTTGGCCCAGACCTTGAAGCCGCCTTCGCCGTCCAGCATATCGCCTGCGGCAAAATCGCCCTTGGCTGTGGCCACGGCATCGGCGCGGTAGCGTTTCGATATGCCCGTTGGTTCCCGGCGCAACGCCGCCGACAGAACCGACACAGACGTTTCCAGCCCGATCAGGTGGAACGGCCGCCACATACTGCCGTACCAGCCGGATTTGTCGGTCAACAGACCGTATTGGTTGAAGCACTGGCGCGTGTATTCGTTCGGTGCGCGGAAGGTGACGAACATGCCATACTGGATGTTGTTCAGCACCATGCGGCCATCCGGTTCGCGGCTTGCGGCGATGTCCACGATACCCGATTTTTCCAGGCGTCCGCCCTCGCTGACTGGTTTGAACACCTCCGCCAGATCCTGCAGCCCTGCGGGCGGGAAGGCCAGCCCATCGGACGGGCAGTCCATCCCGGTTGCATTGGCCACGGCGGCCATTTCAATGGCGGCCTTGGTCCCGTCGGTGAAGGAGTTGTACATCTTGGGATTGAAGTCACCCGAATTGACCTGTTCCTCGGTGAAATCGAAGTAGTCCCAGACCGTGTCAGGCGTCGAATAGCGGTAGCCGGGGCAGAAGTTCATGCCCTTACCGGCGGCGACCAGTTCGAAGCCGCAGGAATGCACCCAATCCACCAGTTCGCAGATCGCGGCGGGTTGGTCGCCATAGGCCATCGAATAAACGACGCCCGCCTTGCGCGCCCGCTCGGCTAAAGCCGGGCCGCACATCACGTCGGCCTCCACGTTCACCATGACGACATGTTTGCCAGCATCAATGGCCGCGAGGGCGTGGCGAACGCCGGCGATGGGATGGCCGGTCGCTTCGATCACCACTTCGATCTCGGAACAGGCAAAAAGGTCTGCTGTATCGTCCGTGACGCACGTCTCACCGGATGATACGGCCGCGTCGAGAGTGCCCGCTGAGAACTGCTCCTCATCCCATTGCACCCGCGCGAGCGATGCCCTGGCCTTTTCCACATCCAGATCGGCGATCCCGACGACGTGCAGACCTGCGATGTGCCGGGCCTGAGCCAGCACCATCGAGCCGAATTTGCCAGCTCCGATCAATCCGATCCGCACCGGGTGCCCGTCGGCCGCACGTTCTTCCAATAGTGTGGACAAATTCATGGCATTGCTCCTTTGAAATGATGTTGCACGCAATATACGAGGGGAGGGGGCGTCAAACCATCACAATATCGCACAGTATTGTTAAGCTGTGCTTCATAGTCGTTAACGAGTTCCCGCTTGTGTGAACCCACCGCGGTGGCAATATAGCCAAAATTGACCGTGCCATAGGGAGGCGACCCGTTTGCCAAATCGAAGCAAAATGAATGGTTCCAACGTGAGCCTGGCCAGCCGTGCCTGGGCAATCCGGCGCTATGCCCTGCAGATGGCAGAGGTGCAGGGGCAAGGCTATATCGGACAGGCGCTTGGTGTCGCGGATGTGCTGGCGGCGTCCTATTTTCACGCCATGGACTACCGCGCAGAAGATCCCGAATGGGAGGGGCGCGACCGCTTCTATCTGTCTATCGGCCATTACGCGATCGCACTTTACGCAGCACTGCTCGAGGCCGGTATCCTGCCCGAAGACGAGATCGAGACCTACGGCATGGACGACAGCCGGATGCCGATGTCGGGTATGGCGGCCTATACGCCGGGGATGGAGATCACCGGCGGGTCATTGGGCCACGGTCTGGGTATCGCCGTGGGGGCCGCTCTTGGGCTGAAACGAAAGCAGTCTAACGCGTTCGTCTACAACATGCTGTCGGACGGTGAACTGGGGGAGGGATCGACCTGGGAAGCAGTCATGTCAGCGGTACAATGGAAACTCGACAACCTGATTGCCATCGTTGATTTCAACAACCAGCAGGCCGATGGGCCGACGCTGGAAGTGCTGGCGACGCAAGAGGAAGCGCCGAAATGGGCAGCCTTTGGCTGGTACGCCCAAGAGGTCGATGGCAACGATCTGAACGCGCTGGTTCGGGCCTTCGACAACGCACGCAACCACGATGGTGCACAGCCACGCGTCATCATCTGCCGGACCAAGATGTGCAAGGGCATTCCGTTTCTGGAACAGCGCGAAAGCACACACTTCATCCGGGTCGAGGCGGATGAGTGGACCAAGGCAATTGCCCTTCTGGACGAGGATAAACCGCTATGACCATTCCCGCCTTCTCGCGCCGCAAATCAAAATATACGCCCCGCACGGTGGCTGGTGGCGACAGGGTTGCCACCAGCGCCATGATCGCGTCGCTGGATGCCGAAGGGCGCGATACCGTGGCGGCCCCGTTCGGGCACGCACTGGTCGATCTTGCGAAATCGCGCGACGATATCGTCGGCCTGTCGGCGGACCTGTCGAAATATACCGATCTGCATATCTTTGCCGAGGCCCATCCCGACCGTTTCTATCAGATGGGTATGGCGGAGGCGCTGCTAATGTCTGCCGCCGCCGGTCTGGCGCGTGAGGGCTTCGTGCCTTTCGCCACGACTTACGCCGTGTTCGCAGCGCGCCGCGCCTACGACTTCATCGCCATGGCAATTGCCGAGGAAAACCTGCCGGTCAAAATTTGCTGCGCGCTGCCCGGTTTGTCCACTGGGTACGGCCCCAGTCATCAGGCGACTGAGGATCTGGCGATCATGCGCGGGATGCCGAACCTGACGGTGCTGGACCCGTGCGATGCAGTCGAGATTGATCAGGCGACGCGCGCAATCGCGAACTCGCCCGGCCCTGTCTACATGCGGCTGTTGCGTGGCAAGGTGCCGAACGTGCTGGGCGAATACGGCTACCAGTTCAAACTTGGCAAGGCGCAGATGATACATGATGGGTCGGATGTGCTGATCATCTCTTCAGGGTTCATGACAATGCGCGCGCTGGATGCGGCCAAGGCGCTGGCCGCCGATGGCGTCTCCTGTGCAGTGCTGCATTCACCGACGATCAAACCACTGGACGCAGAGATGATTTGTGCCGAGGCAGGCAAGGGCGGACGGCTGGTCGTGACGGCCGAGAATCACTCGATCACCGGCGGACTTGGCGAAGCAGTCGCGGGTGCGTTGATGCGGGCGCAGGTGCATGTGCCCTTCCGACAGATCGCGCTGCCGGATGAATTCCTTGACGCGGGCGCGCTGCCCACACTGCACGATCAGTACGGTATCACGGTCGAGCGGATCACTGCACAGATCAAAATATGGATGGATGACTAAAATGGGTGGTACTGCGATTATCGGACTGGGTGCAATGGGGCAGGGCATGGCCCGCAACATTATGCAGGCGGGCATTTCGCTGCGTGGTTTTGACTTGTCGACAGCCGCGCGAGATCGGTTCGCTGGCGCCGGGGGAATCGCCGAGGACAGCGCGGTGGATGCAGTCTCGGGTTGTGACCTGTTGCTTGTGATGGTGGCGACAGCCGCGCAGGCCGAGGCAGCGCTTTTCGATGGCGTTTTGGATGCGCTGGCAAAAGACGCCGTGGTCATCCTGTCCTCCACGGTTGCCCCATCAGAGGCACGGGCGATTGCGGCGCGATTGAACGATGCAGGACACCTGATGCTGGATGCGCCGGTGTCTGGCGGTCAGGTCGGCGCAGACGGCGGTACACTCACCATCATGGCATCCGGCCCCGACACTGCGTTTGATCGGGCCGAGGCGGTGCTGGCGGCAATATCGAAAAAGGTTCACCGTCTTGGTGACGCACCGGGCATGGGGGCAACCTATAAGGTCGTGCATCAACTGGCTGCCGGAGTGCATCTGGTGGCCGCTGCGGAACTGATGGCATTTGGCACCAAGGCGGGTTGCGATCCGAAAACGCTTCTAGACATCGTCTCGAGCTCTGCTGGCCAAAGCTGGATGTTGGACGACCGCGCACCGCGCATGATGCAGACCGATCCGGTCCCAACCTCGACTGTCGACATATTTATCAAGGATCTGGGCCTTGTCGTACAATCCGCACGCGATAGTGGCGCGCCGGTACCTTTGGCTGCGGCGGCCTATCAGATGATGGTGGGCGCGGGTGGCATGGGACTGGGACGGTCAGACGACAGCGCCGTGATCCGCGCCTATGAGGCACTGACCGGGTGCAGAGTTACCGAAACTGAAGCGGAAATTTCCGCGACAAAGGACGCCAACACATGAAACTTCTCGACGGACAAACGGCAATCATTACTGGCGCAGCGAGCGCACGCGGTCTTGGCAAGGCGATGGCGAAACTCTTTGCAGAACACGGTGCCAGGATCGTGATCCTTGATCTGGACGCGGCGCAGGCAGAGGATGCGGCTGCTGAGATCGGCCATGGGCACATTGGTCTGGCCTGCGATGTGACGCGCAAGCAGGATTGTGATGATGCCGTGGCAACCGTGCTCAAGGCACTGGGGCAGATTGATATCCTCGTGAACAATGCGGGCATCACGCAGCCGCTGAAGATCATGGATATCAGCCACGAGAATTATGACGCGGTGATGGACGTAAACCTGCTTGGCACACTTAACATGAGCCAGTCCGTCATCCCACATATGCGCGAGCGCAAGACGGGCAAGCTGATAAACATGTCGTCCGTGTCCGCACAGCGCGGCGGTGGGATTTTCGGTGGACCGCATTATTCGGCCGCCAAGGCCGGCATTCTGGGGCTGACCAAAGCGATGGCGCGGGAACTCGCGCCTGATGGCATCCGCTCCAACGCGATCTGTCCGGGTTTCATCGCCACGGATATCACAGGGGGCAAGTTGACCGCCGAGATGATGGACATGATACTTGAGGGTATTCCCATGGGCCGGGCCGGTGAGGCGTCGGATGTTGCAGGCTGTGCCTTGTTCCTTGCTTCCGATTTGTCGGCCTATGTCACAGGGTCTGAAGTGGACGTGAATGGCGGATCGCTCATTCATTAGGATAAGAAGCTATCGCGCCGCCAGTTGGCCGTGATCAAGATCGAATGCCTCGATCGTCAATCCGTGTTGGTCGAGCACTGTTTCGATCTGCGCAGTATGTTCCGACACTGCGGTATCCAGCCAGCCGAGAAAAAGCTTTACGGGACGGCGGTTGAGAAAACGGGCCGGGCAGATTGCCCAATACGACGGAAACATCAGCACCGGTATCTCCGGCAGGACAGGAACAAGCCGGCCCTCAGTCACTTCCGGCAATGCAAGTGCAAGCGATTCCAACACGATGCCTGCCCCGTCCAGGGCTAGTTGCAGCGCCATAGAAGAGCGGTCCATCAGGATCGACTTAGTGTTGCCACGGGTTTCGATCCCGTTGTGCATCAGCCAGAAGTCCCATTGGCAGATCGCCCGTGCGCTGTCGATCAGACGAGCCTGATCGAGCATCTCGGCAGGGTCATCCAATGCGTCCAAACTTTCAAGATATGCCGGGCTGCACAGGGGTAGCACATGGTCGTGCACAACAGCGCGGGCGTGCAAACCATGCCAGTCGCCCGTGCCATACCGGATGTCGAGGTCCATCACCTCGCGTTCGAAATCAGTGGGGTCCGGTGCTGCATCGACGCGTAATTCCCAGTCAGGGTGGCGCGCTACGAAGTCAGCCAGACGCGGCCCCAGCCACCGCACTCCGAAACTGGGCGTGACCCGCAGATTAAGGCGATGGGTATCGCGCGTCTTGCCCAGATGCCGGTCGGCATCGCGCAGCATCCTAAGGGCGGTGTTGGAAGTCTGGAACAACTGCTCCCCCTCCAGGGTCAGACTGAGCAAGCGCCCGTCACGGCGAAAGAGCTTGACCCCAAGCCGCTGCTCCAGAAGTTTTACCTGCTGGCTGACAGCGGAAGGGGAGACCGAAAGCTCCTCGGCGGCGCGGGTAAGCGTGCCGCGCCGTGCGACTGTCTCGAAATAGAGATATGCGTTGAGGTTGGGTGTCAATGGCATCGATCAGAATACCACTATCTGGAATGCATCGAGACCGTTACTTCGCTGCTTCATTGTCATTCCCCTCGCTTTGACGTGTCGCCGCTTGTGCCTTCACGAAAGTCCGCTTATCCCCAAACTTCGGCCTACATCCTAATCTGTCACTGCCTTCAAATTTTGACGCTCATGGGAGATCACGCTAATGATATCTCGTGATAGTTGATCCAAGTGCTTTCCGATGGCAGCATCAAGGGCCAAAGGCTCTCTATTACGCAATGCCATTAGAATAGCAGTATGTTCCGCTATCATATTACTACGATTCCGACGCTTAACTGCAGCAAGAAAACGCGCTCGCCAAAGACGCGCCAAGAAACGAGTGTGGATTTCTGCGATGGGCTCATTATGCGATGCTTTAGCAATTGCAGAATGAAAACTCATGTCGATTTCGAACAGGTCGACGGTGTCGATAGTGCTATAGTTTTCGGACATATGCTGCGTGATTGCAGCAATTTCATCAATGTCTTTGTTAGTCGCACGCTCACATGCTAATTTGCCTGATAGCTTTTCAATTGATATCAAAACCTCGACATCGTCGGTAACGGCTTTGATATCCGGGATTGCAATTATGGGACTACGCGAAGGTCGTAAGGTGATCAGACCTTCGCGCGCTACGATACGGATTGCTTCGCGCATTGGTGTTCGGCTAACGCCAAGATCATTAGCTCTGGTGCGCTCTTTTACAGAATCTCCAGGAGTGAGATTACCTCGCAAGATGTCGCGGCGCAGCTGATTTGCAAGTTTTTCTGGCAAAGTTTGATCCGACATTTGGGGCCCTTGCATTATTCCCAGCATATTTTCTGATAAGTTGAAATTTCGAAAGTTGTATACCGAAATTTGTTGCGTGTCGATTTAGAAATGAGTGAAATTTGTTGCGTGCCGATTTGGAAATGAGTAGGGTATCTCCTGAGATGGTATACCATCTTAAATCACTAACTCCAAAGTTTAGTGAGAATAATTAGGCGTAAAGTGCCTCAAAGGGAGAGAAACGAATATGAAGCTTAAACCATTACTTATGACCGCCGTCGCCGGTGCTACATTGGCTAGCGCGGCATTCGCACAGGACGTAACCTTACGCATCCAAACACACTATGCTACTGAGCATCCGACAGGTAAGATGTTGGCTCAATGGGTAGATGACGTCCAAACTATGTCTGGAGGCGAGATCTCTATTGAGATGTTCTATTCATCGTCTGTTGTTGCTACTGTTGAAACATTCGATGCTGCAATCAATGGCATTCTTGATTGTGATGCAACAGGCGGCGCTTACCAAACTGGTAAAAACCCCGCGTTCCAATTCGTTGGCGACATCATGGGCGGGTACGACACCCCGTGGCAGCAGTATAGCTGGCTATACTATGGCGACGGCTACGAAGCGGCTCAGGAGCTCTACAACGCTCAGGGCATGCAGTTGATTGGGTGGGCGGTTTATGGTCAGGAGTCGTTTGCGTCTTCTAAGCCAATTGCTGGCCCTGCAGATCTTGTAGGTTGGAAATTCCGTTCACCTCCAGGCATGGAGACAGAGATATTCGAAAAAATGGGTGCGTCACCAATCGTGATGGACTTTACTGAGATCTTTACTGCGCTTGAAACGGGTATCATCGACGGTGCGGATGCATCTGGCTTGGCCAACAACGTGGGACTAGGTCTTTACGACATCGTGAAGCACGCGAACTATCCTGGTTTCCATTCTATGCCATCAGACCACCTCGCTTGTAATCAAGCTGTGTGGGAAGGCCTGACCGAACAACAGCGCCGCATCATGGAGACGGCCTGGCAAAAGTTATCGTTCCAAATAGCAATGTTGAATGAGAAGGCAAATACTGAGGCGGCTGCTATGCTCCAAGAGCAGGGAGTCACCCTATATGATTGGTCAACTGAAGATAAAGCTGCATTCCGCGTTGCAGCGCAGGCCGCTTGGGACGATTGGGCCACACGTAGTCCGGAGGCAGCAGCGCTAGTTGAAAGCCACAAGGGTTACCTTCGCCAGCTGGGTCTCGTCAAGTAGTATTGGATGACCGCCCCTAACACTTAATGATCAAGGCGGGTGCAGTCCGTGCCCGCCTTTTTTAACCCGAATTTGATGTCCAATCACAGAAAGATTAGGAAGCAAAAAATGCAGATAGAATCGCTTTTTTTAGGGCGCATGAGAGCGCCGATCAAGACGGGAATGATCGTCTTTTGTGGCCTCACACTTTTGCTTTATCTGTTTCTTGTTGGGCAGCGAATGTTCGCAGTAGAACCCTACGGTATGTTTGAGATGATACGTCCTGCGGGAAAGCCGCTGGTACAGGTAACACTCACTTGTTTAGCAATATCATTAATCTTTGCATCAATCTTTTTGTCCGACACTAAAGGCGCAATTGAAACGCCTCCTGACGGTTTTTTTGATCTTGTGTCCGTGGTTTTGGGGCGCCTTGCGATGATTATGACAGCTTTTATTGTGCTAGTAATGTTCTACGAGGTCGTTTCGCGCTACGTATTCTCGCGGCCAACACTTTGGGCCAATGAACTGTCCCTGTGGATCGGATCTTTCGTTTTTTTGTTTGCAGGACTTTACGCCATGCAACAACGTAGCCATATCCGAATTTACATCATTTACGACACAATGCCTTGGTGGATGCAAAAAACATCTGACTGTATCTCCGTCCTGTTGATCGTTGCCTTCACCTTCGCCCTTGTTTGGGGTGGCTATACCGATGCCGAGAACCGCTTCATGCGGATGGAGACCTTTGGCACGGCTTGGGATCCGCCTATCCCTGGTATTGTCAAACCCGCACTACTAATCATTGTTGTCTTGGTCTGCATTCAAGCTGTTTCTAACTTGTTCGCCGATTGGAATAAGGCACCGCAGTCGCACACACCGGCCGACGAGATCGATGAAATAGAAATCGAAAACATCCGCCGTACTCTTGAGGAAAAGAACTAATGGTCGATATTGGCACACTATCTCTTATCGTTCTTCTGGGTATGTTCGCCCTGTTGGCCATTGGTATGCCTCTTGGGTTTGCCTCGGCGTTCTTGGCTGTTGTCACCCTCTCTTTAAAGTTCCCACCTGATCTTTTATGGGGTGATTTTGGGCGTGGCCCGCTGTCTGTCCTGGGGCAGGCGGTCTATCGGCAAATGACGAATTATGTGCTCATATCGGTTCCGTTATTTATATTCATGGCTGCAATGCTGGAGCGGTCTGGTATTGCGCGGGATATGTATTCGTCGCTCAACGTTTGGATGAGCCGGATGCGTGGCGGCATCGCCATAGCTACGTCTATCATGGCGGTAATAATGGCCGCGATGTCTGGTATTATCGGCGGTGAAGTTGTGCTGCTTGGCTTAATCGCTTTGCCCCAGATGTTACGACTTGGCTATGATCGCAATCTTGCTATTGGTACGATCTGTGCGTCCGGTTCACTGGGAACCATGATACCACCATCGATAGTTTTAATTTTTTACGGTCTTGTAACAGAGACATCTATCAAGGCGTTGTTCACCGCATCTTTTTTGCCAGGTTTTATGCTAGCATCGTTCTTCATTCTATATATTTTGATCCGCACGCGAGCGAACACATCATTAGCCCCCTTGCCAGATCCAATCCCGGGCGAGCCCGAAGGCTCAGAAAAGGGTTTGATGTTCCTCGGCTTTATCTCACGCTTTGCGATGTGGGTGTCGGGTGTTTTGTTCCTTCGCGCGGTCTTTTTTACCGTGACAGGTGACAATACAATCCGCGAAAATGAAGACCCGATCACGTTGGGTATGGTCGCTGACATCCCTTGGATAGTTGGCGCGTTTGTGATCTTTGCTTTAATTGTGTTCGTGGTCGTTGGACGCGAACGTACCCAACGTGGTTGGAAAATGGGTAAAGGACTCATAGCCCCAATTGTTGTCATTGGTGTGGTCTTAGGGTCCATTTATGGTGGCATTACAGGTATCACTGAAGCTGCCGGCATGGGTGTGATCGCCGTATTCGCCATCGGTATCATCCGCCGCGAAATGACGTTTGATATCGTTTGGGACAGCTTGATCCGTACGCTTAAGTCGACAGGCACGATTATCTGGGTCACAATCGGTGCAGCAGCTTTGGCTGCTGCCTACACGCTTGTTGGTGGACCAACCTATGTAGCTAACATGATCATTGGAGCAGAGCTGCCAACGATGGGTATCATATTGATGATGATGCTTGTGTTTTTGATCATGGGCATGTTCATGGATTGGGTCGGTATCGTGCTCTTGATTATGCCGGTATTCCTACCCATCGTAGTACGACTTCCAGTTGAGGAAATCGGGCTCTTCGGCAGCATAGAAGCACGCTACATTCCGATCTGGTTCGGCGTTGTATTCTGTATGAACATGCAAGTCAGCTTTTTGTCACCACCCTTTGGCCCCGCGGCTTTCTATCTAAAGTCTGTTGCGCCGCCCGAGATTTCGCTGACAGATATCTTCCGCGGTTTCTTGCCGTTCATCTGTTTGCAACTGTTGGCACTTTCAACCCTGCTGATCTGGCCGAACATTATCACCATGTTCTTATGACTACGGCTAATATGGAGAAATAATATGACTGACAAACTGGTTCTTATGGGTGCTGGCGGCAAGATGGGTGTACGGAGTGCCGCCAACCTTGCGAGAACGGATTTCGACGTGGCGCATGTTGAAATCTCCGAAGCCGGACGCGCTCGATTGAAAGAGACTGTGGGCGTTGATTGCGTCGACATCGACACTGCGATGGAGGGTGCAGACATCGTCCTGCTGGCCGTCCCAGATACCGCTATCAAAGCCGTCGCCGCTACGATCATCGACAAAGTACCAAGTGGCGCGATGGTTATCTGCCTTGATGCGGCGGGTCCATTTGCTGGCCATCTACCCGCTCGTGAAGACGTTACTTATTTTGTTACGCACCCTTGCCATCCCCCGATTTACAACGACGAAAAAACAGACGCTGGCCGGAAGGACTACTTCGGTGGGATCGCCGCAGAACAGGGTATCGTAAACGCACTGATGCAAGGCCCGGAGAATCACTATGCTTTGGGTGAAAAAGTGGGTCGCGCCATCTATGCGCCTGTTGCGCGGAGCCACCGTGTCACGGTCGAACAGATGGCCTTGCTGGAGCCAGGCTTGTCCGAAACCGTTTGCGCATCCTTGCTAGACGTCATGCGTGAAGCCATGGACGAAGTTGTACGCCGTGGCGTGCCAAAGGAAGCTGCGCGTGACTTCTTACTCGGCCATATGAACATTCTTGGTGCTGTAATATTTGAGGAAGTTGATGGAGTGTTTTCAGACGCGTGCAACAAGGCGATTGAATTCGGCAAGCCTGTCCTGATGCGTGATGACTGGAAGCGGGTGTTCGAGCCAGACGAGATTGCCGCCAGTATTCAACGCATTACCTAAACTGATAGATCTAATGAATATTGGCGAAAAACCTGTTCTGGCGTGGCTGGGTGATGATTTTACTGGTGCCGCAGCCGTCATGGAAGTACTGGCGTTCGCTGGCTTGCCGGCAGTGTTGTTCTTGCGTCCGCCAACACCAGAACGGATGGAAGATTTTCCAGATATGCGTGGGATCGGTATCGCCAGTATGGCACGTACGTTTGATGCTGATCGTATGGATGAAGAATTGCCAGTCCTATTCGATATTCTCGCAAAAACAGGTGCGACATTGGTGCAATACAAGACGTGCTCAACCCTCGATTCAGCACCTCATATTGGATCAATCGGCAAAGCTATGGACATCGGTTCAAAGGCGTTTGATACCAACACAATCCCGGTCATGATAGCAGCCCCTGAAATGCGCCGTTACCAAGCATTTGGGCAGCTGTTTGCAGGAACTGATGCAGGGGTTTTCCGTTTAGACAGACACCCCGTTATGGCTAGGCATCCCGTGACACCTATGGGCGAAGCGGATGTGGCAGTGCATTTGTCGGCACAAACCAAAATGGCGATGCACTGCCTCAATTTTGAAGTTTTGAGTGATCTGGAAGGCGCTAAGGCTGCGATGGACATTGCTCAGGGTGGGATCACTATTGATCAGATGACATCCGCAGATGTTACGTCTGCAGGTGAGCTGTTGTGGGGCGCTGGGCATCGGTTTGTAGTTGGCTCACAAGGGATCGCCTATGCATTGGTCGCGTATTTCCAAAAGACAGGTGTGCTTGCGGCGTCACCTGCCGTCAAAGGCATTGGCCGCGCCAAGCGGATGGCTGTGGTGTCAGGTTCGGTATCGCCAATTACGGGGGATCAAATTGCATGGGCGCTAGACAACGGATTTGTGGATATCAGATTGGATGTTGTACGGGCTTGTGAAGGTGATCTTGCTGCCGAAGAAATCCGTGTTTTGGCTGCTGCGAAAGCCGCGTTGGAGCGCGATCAAGTCCCGCTAATCTATACTGCGCGTGGCACAGATGACCTGGCTGTCATGCAATTACGAGAGGCGGCTGGCGACGATCTTGCACAAATAAACGATGAGATTGGCACTTCTCTTGGACGTATCCTTGCGCGGCTCGTCGATCAATCGGCACTTGATCGCGCTGTGGTTTCGGGTGGCGATACCTCGGGGCATGTGTGCAGGGCCTTGGGCATCGATGCACTTACCGCCGCCGCCCCTACCATTCCAGGCGCTGCAATTTGCTTTGCCCATGGCGGAACGCGGCCGCTTACGTTGGCACTGAAGGGCGGACAGATGGGCAGCCGCGATTACTTTGGATGGGTTCTGAATGGAGGTGGCCAAAAATGACACGTTTGAAAGCAACCTATGAAATCGAAAGCCCCGTGGGCGTACAGCGCGCCGCTGAAGTTATGGCTGGTGAGCAATCGACAGGCACCTTCATGCGTCTCGCATCTGAGACCGACGCATTGCGCGGCCGCTCCGCAGCGCGGTTGGATCATATTGAAATCACGGGCACCTCTAGTCATCCTGCTTTGCCGTGTAGGTTAAGTGCTGAGAACTATGAGCAAGGCCGCGTAACCATTAGTTGGCCGATGGAAAACTTTGGCCCGTCCTTGCCCAATATCCTTGCCACTGTTGCAGGTAATTTATTTGAACTGGCCGAACTTTCTGCGATCCGGCTTGTGGATCTTGGTATACCTAATGCGCTGGCAACAGGGTGTCCTGGCCCTCAGTTTGGGATCGCAGGCACGCGACAGCTGATGGGAGTGCCAAGCGGGCCGATGATCGGGACGATTGTAAAGCCGAGCGTTGGATTAAGTGCTAAGCAAACGGCCGAACTTGTTAGTGATCTGGCGAAGGCGGACATCGATTTCATCAAGGATGACGAGTTGCAAGGCAACGGACCCGCATGCCCGTTTGCTGATCGCGCCAAATTGGTGATGCAGGTTTTGAATAGTGCCGCGCAAAAGTCAGGGCGCAAGGTCATGTATGCCTTCAATATCACTGACGAGATTGACGCGATGCGTCGTAACATTGACCTGCTCGAAAGCCTTGGTGCGACCTGTGCAATGATATCGCTAAACTCTATCGGCATGGCTGGCCTGAGGGCGATGCGCGACCACAGCCCGCTTCCGATCCATGCTCACCGCAATGGATGGGGTTTGATGTCGCGCTCGCCGCACATAGGGGTCGCCTATTCCGTAATGCAAAAACTGTGGCGGTTGGCGGGCAGCGATCATTTGCATGTGAACGGTCTCGCCAACAAGTTCACTGAGGATGATGACGTCGTTACTAACTCCGCGCGCGCCGTGCAAGCGCCCCTGAGCGAGGCTAGGCCACACGTGGCTTTACCGGTATTTTCCTCTGGTCAAACCGCGTGGCAAGTAGGCCCCTCGATGGAACTGCTCGGGAATGACGATTTTCTGTTCTGCGCAGGCGGTGGGATCATGAGCCATCCGGACGGACCCGCCGCAGGTATTACTAGTTTACGCCAAGCTGCAGCCGCACAAAAGGCAGGCGAGCGAGTGGAAGATTACGCCAAAGATCACCCTGAGTTAGCGGCTGCGTTGGCAACATTTAAGAGCACTGTGAACCGGAATTAGTCGTTCGGTTTGTCGTCTTCCAAGTAGTAGCGAATATTGTCTTGAAATGTGTCGTCGGCGTTCAGGCCCAAACGAAGTGCTTTGTCCGCGTGGATGTCCCAACGCCAGCCTGACACGATCTGCTTAATATCGGGCTGCGGATCCCATTGGATTAGTTTAGCTGCTTCAGGGCCTGAAACGGCTGTCATTGCGTCGATGACTTGAGCAATGGACCATGTCTTGCCAGGCATTTGCATGACGCGGTTCTGGCCTATGTCTGCGGCGTTCAATTCGGCACCTTTGACCAGATTTTCAACGCAGCGGCGTGGACTAAGATAGTAGTGTAAGAAGTCCGCCTCAACGGGGCAGATCGCTTCTCGGCCGTTCAGCGGTTCTCGCAGAATTGATGACATGAAGCTGCTGGCTGCGCGGTTCGGCTTGCCGGGACGCACGGATATGGTCGGTAGACGGAAAGCTCGACCATCGATGAACCCTTTGCGCGAATAATCATTGATCAGCAACTCACCCGCTGCTTTTTGCATTCCATAAGACGTCTGTGGATTGGGGTAACTGTGATCGCCAAGTGGATCCTTCGCCTCGCCTCCATAGACAGCCATTGAAGAAGAGAACACCAACATGGGTACTGTTCCCAAGGCACGGCAGCGCTCGAGCACATTGTAGGTACCGAACAAGTTGATGTTCATACCTGCGTCAAAGTCTTCTTCTGCATGGGCGCTGACGATCGCGGCCAGCAGATAGATCACATCAATTTTTGCTGTCACACAGGTAGCAACTGACGCGGCATCGCTGATATCGCAAGTGACGGTTTGGACAGGAAAGGGGGCTTCGATTGTGGGCGGTTCCATGACGTCTGCCAACGTAACTTGTGTTATCGCCTTGCCCTTTAGCGTCGGGCTGGCACCTAATTTCAATGCCAGCTTTTGGCCCAAAAAACCGCCACCGCCTAGTATCAGAATGTTCATGTCATATTCCCCTATGTGCCTAGCACTGATGACATTATGTGCTTCGTGCTTGCAACGTTGCCGTGATGGTATACCATTTCATCAACGTGATTTAATGCGCCCTTGTCAAGGGCTCGCACCTGGAGGAATAAAAATGGCGCAAGATATGACAATTGGCTTTATTGGCGTGGGCTTTATGGGTCACGGGATGGCGAGTAATCTGATCAAATGTGGCTATCCGATGTGGATCAAAGGCAACCGTAACCGCGAGCCGCTCGAAAGTCTGATTGCCAAAGGCGCGCAAGAGGCGACGACCCCACGCGAGATGGCGCAGCACTGCGATATCATCCACCTGTGCCTGTCGAACTCACTACAAGTTGAGGCGGTGATCCGTGGCTGTGACGGTGTTCTTGCGGGAGCGCGCGACGGACTTATCGTTATCGACGCCACGACGGCAGATCCCAACTCAACAGCGGTTTTGGTGGATGAGTTGGCAGAAAAAGGGGCTACGCTAGTTGATGCGCCGTTGGGGCGCACGCCGAAGGAAGCCGAGGCCGGTACGCTTGATGCAATGGTCGGCTGCGATGAGGCGACCTTTGCCAAGATCAAACCCGTGTTGGAATGCTGGGCAGGGAACATCACCCATGTCGGCGGCACTGGTAGTGGCCACAAAATGAAACTGCTGATGAACTTCATTTCAATGGGTTACGCCGCGCTTTATGCTGAGGCGACCGTCTTAGGGGCTTCGGTTGGTTTGCAGCCTGCGAAAGTGCGCGAAGTGATTGGATCAAGTCGCTTGTCCAATGGGTTCTTTGATACATTCATGACTTACGCCGTCGATCGGGATCGGGAGGTTCATAAATTTACAATCGAAAATGCGTCCAAAGACTTGCGCTATGTAAATACAATGGCTGCAGAGGCTGGCGTGGTAAACGTCATGGCAGGGGCAGCCAAACATTACTTTACTCATGTAGAGGCCTTGGGGCAGGGCGCTGATTACGTTCCGATGCTGATTGATCATGTTGCGCGGATGAACGGCATGGACATGGAGGTCGAGGCCGCCAAAGGCCGCGACTGATCAGTTGTCCATTGTGGCACGGCCATCTCTCAGTAAATTAAATAATGCGTTGCTATTCGCTGAATCCGCTTCTGACGTTGGGTGCCATCGCGGTTTCAGCGGCGCCCACAACGTCTAGCTTTGAGACCACTCTCGAAATACGGCACGACGACAACACCGTAGATGTCGGCCATTGCAATGGTGCTGCTTTTTGCGAGTTGGTCGCCAAGGCTGGCATAAAGTCCGACATGCTTCGGCCAGTCGGCATAGGTCAATTGTGGCTCAAACCTTTGCACCACGCAGGCAAGTGGACGTTTTGTATGCTCACAAGGTATCGCATCGGGCTGTCTGCCATAAAACCGATGCCACCTTTTTGGATAAGCATCGCGAGAACCGTATCGCCTTCTTGCATGCCATGGACAGCATCTAATGTGACTAAGCTGCAACGTGCGTAGTTGTCGTTGACCGCATGGACCGCGATAAGCACGCCGATTAGTGATGAAAATGTTGGCTTCACGGCTATAACTCCAACCATATGGCTCGCAAATGAACCCCTTCGGTCGGCATCTAAATGCAGAGATCCATGCTATGGTTGTGCGTGGAGAATTCATGCGCAAGGTCAGCTTTTTGGGCTTCCGATAATCAGTCGCCCTATGAATGGGGGCATCGCGCGTTTTTTTGACGGCGAATTATACTTGCATTTGGTATACCAAATTGCCAACTTGTGAAAATACCGCCAATTCGGGGCTGCAATCATAAGGGGAGTTCACCATGCCATCCATTCTCATCACAGTTGCAGGCAGCGGCGTCGGCCGCGCAAGTGCCAAGGCGTTCTTGGCAGAGGGCTGGCATGTGGGCCTCGTTGGCCGACGCGAAGGACCGCTTGCAGCAAACTGCAGAGGAACATAACCAAGCTTTGGTGTTGCCCTGTGATATCACCAATGAAACCGAAGTTGACGCCGCCTGCGCCAGAAGCCAACATCCAGGTGGACCAAAGGCTAGTCATGCACTAACTTCCAAACTGGACCACCCAAGTGGGGCTGCTCATAAGGATTGAGATGGATTTCGTACGATTGGACCGAGCCGATACGGTGGTAACGGC
>CALFSV010000056.1 GCA_937916485.1 uncultured Paracoccaceae bacterium
CAAGGATGATACCCAGCAGGATACCGGCGGGCGAGAAATTGTACTTCTGGGCCAGATAACCAACGATGCCGAAGAACACCATGATCCAGACATCCCATGGGTTGCCACTCGCGGCAAAGGTGCCCACAACGCAGAAGATCATGATGATCGGCGCCAGCAGGCCACGGGGGAACAGGGTCACATAGGCCATGGTCCGTGCCATCACGGCGGCGATACCGCCCATGAAGAAATTGGCCAGGATGAATCCCCAGATCACCGTGAAGATGACATCCGGTGAATCCCGGAACAGTCGATCACCGGGCTGAAGGCCATGGATCATCAGGGCGCCCAGAATAACAGCTGCCGAGATGCCGCCGGGAATACCCAGCACAAACATCGGAATCAGAGAGGTTCCCGTGACACCGTTGTTCGATCCTTCGGTGGCCGCGAGGCCTTTGACTTCACCTTCGCCGAACTTGTCGCCGGGCTTGCCGCGCTGGATCTCCCAGGCATAGGCAATCCACTGGGCCACACTGGCGCCGGCGGCAGGCACGATGCCCATGATCAGGCCGGTCACCCAGCCGCGAACCAGAGACCAGCGGCAATGCATGATCTCGGACCAGCGTGGCATGATGTTCCAGCTGAGCTTGGTGGTGCCGGAAATATTCGATTTCGGACTGCCTTCACAAAGGGTCAGGGCCTGTGCGAACGCAAACAATCCGATCACGGCAGGAAGAATGCCGACGCCTGAAAGCAAACCGGTCATACCGTAGGTAAAGCGCGGGAATGCAGAAGCGGCATCCACGCCGACGGTGCTGACAAGCAGGCCAAACAGTCCGGCTATAAGGCCTTTCAGGACCGCTCCGAATGACACCGCAGCAATCGCTGTCAGGCCAAGTAAGGCGACGACGAAAAACTCTGACGGACCAAACAGAAGAGAAATCTTGGCCAGCGGCGGGGCCAGATAGAGCAGCGCAAATCCGCTGATCAGGCCACCCATGACCGAGGCAAAGGTGGACATCCGGATGGCCTCGGTCGCACGGCCGCGTTTGGTCATCTCATAACCTTCGATGGCCGATGCGGCAGACGCCGATGTGCCGGGGGCACGCAGAAGAATCGCGGTAAATGAGCCGCCATAAATTCCGGCCGCATAGGTCGAGACCATCAAAATCAGCGCTGTATCGGCGGGCCATTCGAAGGAAATCGGAATCATCAACGCGATCGCCATCGGTGGCCCAAGGCCCGGGATGGCGCCGATGATCAGTCCGACAATGATGCCAACAAACATCGCAGCCAGATTGACCAGTGTCAGAACGTTGCCGAGATATTCAATGCTTTCCATGATCGATCTCTCCGCGGCGCTAGAACAACAGGCCTTCGGGCAAAAATGCGCCGAGAGCTATGGTGAAAAATACATAGAGCAACGGGAACAGGATCACGGCGGTGATCACGATCATTTTGTGATCACGCAGGCCGGTCATGTAGGTCGCAATGAAATAGAAGACGAAGGAGGTGACATAGAACCCGATCTGGAACACGCCGATCGCGTACAGAACGCCCAATAGCATGATGTAGAGGGGCTTCCAGGAGGTGTAGGAGAAGTCGACCTTCACCATCCCTTTGAGGCGTTCCTTGTCGCGCGCTGTGAAGGTGCGAACGAACATGCCCAGCGCCAGGACCATAATCCCGACTTCAGCAAATTGTGGAAACGCGCCAGCGCGCTGCGGCCAGCCTGTGGATTGGGTGTACATAAATCCACCGGCAAGAATCAGGGCTACGGCAACAATCCGTTCTGCCATCAGTCTGGTCATGAGATCTCCCCCCAGGATGTCTCTTGAACTTACTAAATCGGGATGACACGCCCTGCCGGAGAGACCGGCAGGGCGTGCGTGTGGAAACAGTGTTTCCGATACCCGTGTGCTTACTGAACGCCTTCCTGCTTCCAGTATGCAGCCTGTTCGGCTACCGTCTGGCCTTCGCGCAGGAGCTTCCACATGTCGTCGCCCTCGGCGAACTGCAGGTGGTTTTTGTTGGCTTTTTCCTTGGCGATGTACTCAGGATTGGCCATGGCGCGCTTGATCGCGTCGAGATAGACCTGACGCTTTTCTTCCTCAAGACCATTCGCTGTGGCGATTGTACGGCCAGCATAGGTGATGTTGCGCTTGCCGGTGATCTCTTCGAAGGTGGGCACGTCCGGCAGCAACGGCCAGCGTTCCGGATGCAGGACCGCGATGGGGCGCAGCTGTCCTTCTTCAATGGAATTGATGAAGAAGCCGACATTGCCCGCGATCAGATCGACATGGCCACCGAGTGCCAACTGGATCTTGGAGTTGTCGCCACGGCTGGTCACGAACTTCGCCTTGAAGCCCGGAACGGCCTGCTGTGCAAACGCCACACCGATATGGTCATCGCTGCCGAAGCTGCCCGGTGCCACGATAATGGCTTGTTTCTGAGCATATTCGAGGACGTCATCCAGGTCCTTGAAACGTTCATCGTCGGCACGCACCAGCCACAGGCCGGGGTCATAGGAGTGCCATGCGAGGAAGTTGAAGGATTCCAGTTTCTCCGAACGCTTCATGTCCGGGTTCAGGAACGAGAAGATATGCGGAATGTTGACGACGGCCAGCTTGTGGTCGTCGCGTCGCGGGTTCCAGTCATTGACGACCTGGCTCCACGACACCCAACCGCCACCGCCGGCGACGTTGGTCACCTTTACGGGAACACCGAGTTCCTCGGCAAGATAAGGTGCAAACAGCCGGAACGTACGGTCAGCGCCGCCACCCGGTGCAAACGGCACCTGCAGCTGGACGGGTTTGCTGGGGAAATCAGCGGCCGAAACGGTCGCTGGCGCGACCGCGGTCAGGCCAAGAACGGCCAGCGCCGTACCCGCAAGAAGCGGGATTTTCTTGAGATTAAACATGTGACGAACCATCCCTTTAGAGTTTTTGGTTTTTATTACCCGTAAACCCTAACGAGTCAGAATGTCGCAGGAAACAGTAAAAGAGAAAAATTCTCGGATAATGAAACAACCAGGAGGGGTTA
>CALFSV010000057.1 GCA_937916485.1 uncultured Paracoccaceae bacterium
TAATTGTAAATCATACATAATTTAAATAAAATTAAGATTAGGCCACCTTTTCGACCACCCTTTGAAGTTTTCTTGTTTTAATTAAAAGCACATTTTTCGAGTGGTGCCGCTAAGTTTATCTGATGTCAAAAGCAGACCAAGTGTCGTTTTTCCTAGGTAATCAGTCATGAGTTCAATTGAGGGGGCACAGGGACCGAGGGGGTAGCCCCCCACCCCCATCCTATAGGTGTTCCGTTCATAGCAACTCCAAAAATTCCGAATTCTCAAATGTCAGTACGTTCAAGTTACACCGTGCCGCTGCTATCGCTGAGTGGCGTCAATTATTGAGCGCATAGATTTAGGTTGTGCTAGCAATGTGATGCGAGTTCTCAATTGTTTTATGGCATCGTGGACTGTGGTTTGCGGCTGATTGATTGGCAGGGATATGGTTCTGGTTATCCCATGAATTTGCTGTGGGAGTAGTTAGGTGAACCGCATTCAAGCTAAAGCTAGGTTTCAAAAAGATTGACAAATATACGAATCTATCTTACTTATACGTATTACTCATACGTATAAGTAAGCTTTTAAGCTATAAGTGTGATTATTATTGTTAGGGCTAGAATGAAATCAAATGCTACCCAAAAAGATGTCGCTAAGATGGCGGGAGTATCGCAGGCCACTGTTTCGCTGGTCCTGAACGGGGCGGGTAGTAATTCTATATCAGATAGCACAGTTGCAAAGATCAATGAGGCTGTGCGTGTGCTTGGGTATTTGCCAAATTATATGGCGCGCGCGCTACGCACTAATCAGACTATGACTTTGGCATGTGTCGTGCCAGATATTATGAATCCCTATTACCCTGCACTTATTCGAGGTGTGCAGGCCGTCGCCGAAGCTGCTGGATACGACGTGATCACGGTTAGTACGGATGGCCAAAAGGAACGTGAACTACATTATCTTAAAATGGCACTTCAGGGGCGCATTGATGGCGTCATTGGGGTTTTCTTTGGGTTGGGTATTATTGACTTGGAGCCGTTCATAAAGGCGGGCATCCCAATCGTGCGTTTAGAGGCCTCGGTCAAAAGAGGTGGGCCAATCTCTATAGATGATTTTTTCGTTGACAACTGCCAGGCTGCAGAGGATCTCACTTCTTTTTTGATTTCAAAAGGGCATAGTCGGATCGCAATGATCGCCGGCCGTGGTGGACCACAGTCGGTGCGTGTTGATGGTTACCGCAAAGCACTTCAGTCCAAGCGCCTGAAGACATTAATACAACTGGATGATGCTTTCACGGAAGAAGGCGGAGCCCGCGCTGCGGTCAAACTTCTTGATAAGGGTGAGAAGCCTACAGCCATTATCGCCGCCAACGATTTGATGGCAATTGGCGTAATGCACGCCTTGATGGACCATGGTTTGTCTATCCCTGATGAAATAGCAGTAGCTGGGTTTGATGATATTCCTGCAGCACGGCTAGTTTCACCATCTTTGACAACCGTAACGCAGTTCCAAAATAGTCTCGGTGCCCAAGCGGCACATGCCTTGGTGGAGCGGCTTAACGGAACCGCCATTGGGCCAGGCCGGGCAACGCAACAACCCTACAGAATTATCGAGAGACTATCAACCTAACTTTGTCATTAATTATTGGAGGAAAAAATGGCACACAGATTAAAAATAATTTCAGGTGCTTTAGTGGCATTCGTGAGCGCCCAAGCGGTTGTCGCGCAAGACGCCGTGACGTGGTGGTACGAATCAGCTAACCCAGAGCAGCAAGCTGCGCTGACAGAATTTATGATTGATAAGTTCAACGCAAAAAACCCCAGCGATAAGCTTACTATCGACTATCGCGGGTCTGAATTAGATAAGCAATTGCGTGTAGCATTGCTATCGGGCACAGGGCCCGACGTAGTTAACACACCGGGGCCATCTTTCGTGGCAACAATGGCCCGAGCGGGTCAGTTGATGGCGTTGGATGACATCGCAGATGAGAAGGGATGGAACGATCGTATCTTGCCTTTTTTTATGGATTTGGGCCGGTTTGATGGTCAACTTTATGCTTTGCCAAAAACCTATGAAACTTTGGGTCTTTTCTACAATAAAGCTGTCTTTAAAGAGAATGGTTGGACACCACCGACGACTATTCCAGAATTAAACGCGCTTGCCGACGAAATGATGGCAAAAGGTATTGTACCGTTTGGTTCAGGCAATTCGGGTTGGCGCCCTGCGAACGAGTGGCAGGTATCAATTGCGCTGAACTCCATCGCGGGACCAGATAACGTTCAAAAAGCGCTAACAGGTCAAATTCCTTGGACATCTCAACCGTTTGTTGAAGCTATAAATGAGCTAGATAGCTGGTGGGATAAGGGGTACTTTGGCCCTGACTATTTCTCGCTAAACGGTGAACAAGTTATGGCAAACCTTGCCGAGGGAACTGCTGCGATGTCTCCGACTGGTAGCTGGAATTTTGGCCTTGTCCCAGAATATTTTAATGGTCGACAGGACGAGGTAGGGTTTGTAGGTTTCCCAAGCGGTGAAGGCGTTCCCTATCCAATATTCTCTCTTGGTATAGGTTCCACATTCTCAATTTCTGCTGCGGCACAAAACCCTGAGGGCGCGGCAAAGGTTATTGATCAAGTCTTTTCTGAAGAATTTTACACCGATATTAATAATGTTTGGCAAGGGGAGTGGAACATGCCCCTTCGCGATTTGAGCGGCGTGTCACTAAATGAAGACGTCATTCCCCTATATACTGAGTCAATGGCGGCCTTAGCTTCTGCCGTCAATGAAAACCAATATGGATATACGACTTGGACGTTCATGCCGCCAGCAACAAATTCTTATGTTGTCAGTGGTATAGAAGAGGTTTGGCTGGATATCTTGTCGACTGAAGATTTTTTGGCTGAAATGGACAAAATTTTTCAGCAGGAATTGGCTGAAGGTAAAGTTGCAGATATCCCAGCGCGCTAATTAACTGAATTGAAACGGGCGGCGGCGCTAGCCGCCGCCCATTATAGCCCAATTTTTTGGAGCCATTATGTACCGTCTATTTGCCATCCCCACGCTGATAATCAATGTGTCTATTATTCTTTTGCCAGCCCTCTTAACGGTAGTTTTGGCGTTTTATCGCTGGGACGGGATCTCTAATCCAACTTTCATAGGGTTTGAAAATTTTGAAAAACTCTGGGGAGATCGAATTTTTTGGAAAGCTTTGAAAAATAATGTAATTTGGACGGCATTGTTCTTAACCTTTCCGATCGCCATAGGCCTAATAGCAGCATCACTTTTGATGCTTGTTCGGCGCGGCCGCACCTTTTTTCAGGTGGTATATTTCTTACCGATGATCATTGCTACTGTGATCACCGCTCGAATATGGCAGGGTATGATTTATAATCCACAAAGTGGAATCGTTGCTATGCTTAACCGCTACGGGTATGATGTACGCGATCCACTTTCACAGACTTCAACGGCATTGTATGGTGTAGCGGCCGCTGATCTGTGGCATTGGTGGGGCTTCATGGCCGTGATCTTTTTTGCCGCGATGCGTCAAGTGTCGCAAGAACAAATTGAAAGTGCGCGGATTGAAGGTGCAAACTATTTTCAGTTAATGCGATGGGTTATGATCCCAGCCATAATGCCGACAATCGCACTCATGATGGTTATGACTGTAATTTGGTCCTTCCTCGTGTTTGATTTCATCTTTATTATGACACAAGGTGGCCCTGCCTTTACCAGTGAAGTGCTGAGTACAATGGCTTACCGAGAGGCGTTCTATGAGCTTGGTGTTGGCTATGCCGCAGCAACAGCGCTGGTAATTAGCCTGTTCGGACTAACTGCTGCGTTCTTTTACATAAGGCTTCAAAACAGGGAGGACGCTGAATGAACCTTGTTGAAAGCCGTATAACGATCATAATTACCTATACTTTACTGGGGATTGCAGCCTTTATTGCACTGTTCCCTATTGTGCTTATGCTGCTAAATTCCCTTAAAACCACACCTGAAATTGCGTTGAGTCCACTTGGAATGCCTGAGGTCCCTCACTGGAATAACTACGTAAACGCATGGAAGGGTGCAAATTTTACACGCACTTTCTTTAATTCTGCCGTTCTGATGTTCATGACAATTGCATTAGTTCTGACAACGGGTTCGCTTACGGCTTACGTTCTTGCGCGTAAAAAGGTTAAATCATGGAAAATAGTGACTGTTTATCTACTTGCAACGACTACTGCACCAATCCAATTGTTTCTATTTCCGCTCTATTTTGGATTTGCTAAATTAGGGCTTATTAACAACATATTTGCCGTATCTTTTGTTTATTGTGCGATCTTTTCACCATTTTCAATAATGCTTCTTCGCACCTATTTTTTGGCCGTTCCGAAAGAGCTTGAAGAGGCCGCTTTGGTCGATGGTGCAACTCCATGGCAAGTATTCAGCAAAGTTTATCTGCCGCTGGTATGGCCCGGGCTTCTAACCGTTTCATTGATTGTTGGTTTATATACATGGAACGAGTTTCTGATAGCCACTACCTTCCTGCAAGGGCCTGAATCACGGACGGCTGTTGTGTCTTATTTCCTGCTTTCCGGGCAATATTCCAGAGACTGGGGGGACTTGATGGCCGGTGCCATGCTGGTGTCTGCTCCCATCGTTGTTCTGTTCATCTTCCTCCAACGGCGCTTCATTGAAGGCATCACCGGCGGTTCAATCAAAGGTTAAAAGGGTTTTTCAATGTCACTACCAACAGACTATCTTGACCGCGTCTATGCGGGCGTTCTCGGTAAATTAATCGGCGTCTATTTGGGTCGCCCGTTTGAGGGGTGGACTTACGATAAGATCATGAAGGAACTTGGTCCGATTGAATATTATGTTCATGAAAAGTTAGGCGATCCACTAGTTATCACAGATGATGATGTTGCAGGCACGTTTACCTTTCTACGTGCGCTAGAAGATTACGGTTTGTCCGAAGATTTGAAGGCTGAAGACATCGGCAAAGCGTGGCTTAATTACATTGTCGAAAAGCGTTCAATCTTGTGGTGGGGCGGCAACGGCAACTCGACAGAGCATACGGCATGGCTCAACCTTAAAAATGGTGTACCGGCCCCAGCAAGCGGATCAATTGAGACCAACGGCCTATCAGTTGCTGAACAAATTGGTGCGCAAATTTTTATTGACGGTTGGGCACTTGTCGCACCGGGCAAACCGGCGCTGGCCGCAAAGCTC
>CALFSV010000058.1 GCA_937916485.1 uncultured Paracoccaceae bacterium
CTGGCCGAGGTGGCCGTCACCGGCCCGATGGTGCGCGCCATCCTCGCCGCCATCCGCCGATTGCGAGCGCCACCGCTATGCGCGTGACCGCGATCTGGGCCAAAACTCAACAAAAGAGGCTCGACAGGTCTGCCCACCGCGCTGAAAAACGACGCTGCCGGGCCAGGATGCTGCGGGTTCACAGCATGATCCGCCGAGCTCCAGGCGTTCGCGCGACGACAGACACCGCTCAGGGCGAAAAATGCTTGTTTAACCGGCAAAATCAGGCGATCTTGACGACACACGGCAGTCCACTTGGGGAATGTCGGGCAAGAACTGCCATTCCGCTAATTCCAATATTGGCAAGTGCGCCACCAACGTATGCCAAGGTTGACTTGGCGGTAGGTTGGGACTACGAGTGCTTCAGTTCTAAACTTAGCAAATTCCCGACGGTCCATCAGTTTGACGACTTCAGAAGGTTAGAAATGAAATACGCATGTGTTGCCACAATTTGTGGGCTGGTTTTAGCAGCGCCCTCTGTGCGCGCTGATCAAGTCATAGATGATGATCTCATCGTGATTGGAGGTGCGTGCATTGGGTTGGATTGCGTTAACGGCGAAGTGTTTGGCGATGACCAATTGATTATCAAGGAAAATAATACGCGTATCGCCTTTGGAAGTGACGAGTCGTTTCGCCTGACAGCTAACCAAAACAAAAACGGTGGCACCTCTGCCTTTATACTTGATACGCGCGTTGACGTGTCGAATACCAATGTGTCCGCATCTACGTTCGATACTTTTCTTCCGAATACTGGCATTACTGAACTAGCGGATGGGTCCTTGCGGGTTGATCTATCAGCATCCAGCCTCTCACTGCAGCTTGAGGATCCCCTTCTTGACGAATTTACGGACCTGCTTGTTGAACCGCTTCCGGGACAGGTTGTTATAATTCCTGCTGGTAAGTGGACCGCGACTGGCGCAGCGTCTTATTCCATCGACGCGACCCCCGTTACAGAAGAAAGCGGAGCCGGGTTTTCCTACGCCGGGGACGGTGCGGCGCAAAACCTGTCCTTCGCAGGTGACGGCAATGGCGTCACATTGGGCAGAGGCTCGGAAGTTGTTGATGGTGCGGTTTCCGTTGGAGCAGACGGGGCTAAGCGCCAGATAAAACAGGTCGCAGATGCGGTGGAAGATGATGATCTTGTGAATATGCGGCAGTTCCGCAGCCGGACAGGTGTGACACCTTCTGCCTTAGAGGCTGATACCGCAGCCGCTCTTGCGCAAAACGACGCAATCTTGGACACCTTTGGCAGGGCTGACGCCATGCTTGCCATGACCGCAGCTTCGAGCGCGCTGCAACCGAACCCGAGGGCGCAAAACCCTCTTTCGTTTGCGCTGGGGATTGGCAGCTACAAAGACGAAGCAGCTGTTGCTGCGGGGCTAAATTGGCGGATCGATGAAGCAATGTTTTTCCGCCTTAGTGTCGCCGGAACAAGCCGGACGACATCCCAAACGTCACTTGCAATAAGTATATCGTGGTAATGACATGAAAAAACTGACTTTGAAATTTTCCCTTATAACAGCGGTTGCGGCCTCTTTCGGAATGCTGGCTGTTGGCGCACAAGCTGACCAAGTGATCAATGATGATATCATTGTGAATGGCGGTGACGGGTCTGCATGCATCGGTGTAAATTGCGTGGAAGGTATGGTTTTTGGGTTTTCCACCGTCGTTATTGATAACCCTGACGGGTCAATCCTGTTCACCGACACGAGCGGTTCGGCGAATTTTTCAACCACCGATTGGCGGCTCGGTACCGAAAGTTCAAGTGGGAACTTTTACATCGAAAACGAGGATACGAACACTCAAGTGCTGACTGTCGGGTCTGATGGCAACGCGGTTGCCTTGGGCGGTAACGCGACACTGGTTGATGGCGCGGTTACAGTAGGAGACCTACGGGTTGCGAACGTTGCGGATGGGGTCGACGACACTGATGCTGTCACGCTGGGACAATTGAACACTGTGATTTATGACGCTGGATTTGAGGGCGATCTATCCGCAAACGCCGCGCAGCTGTCGGCGAATGCTGAACAATTGTCTGAAAATGCACGGCAGCTTGTGGTGCTTGAACAGAATATCAACGATATCGGTGCAATCGGATCTGCCCTGTCGGCGTTGCAAGTCAATCCACGTGGAGCCGGCGATCACTTTTTCTCGGCAGGGTTCGGATACTATAATGGGTCAACCGCTTTGGCTCTTGGGAGCTTTCATTTTCTGAATAATGACCGAATTTTTGTAAATACTGGTATCGCGGGTACAACAGATGGACAAAGTAGCATCGCTGCGCGAGCGGGGATCACTTTTGGCAGGTAGGCTTTTTTTCGCTGCCCTGTCGGCGGTGATATCCATGGTAGCTTTGCCTGCTAGCCCCGCGATGGCGCAGGAAGCGGCAGTTTTCGGTGACTGGGAAATGACCTGCGTGGACGATGAACCTTGTAAGCTGACGCAAGCAAATGTTGAGAGCGGCACCGATAATGTGCGGATGCGTAGCGCGGCATCGCTGAGTTCAGACAATCGCGTTCTTTTGTCCGTGACTTTGCCGACAGCAGTCCTTTTGACAGATGGCCCTTGGTTGACGGTTGATGGCGTCTATGTGGGGGAGCTGGAATATATCACCTGCGCATCGGGCTGTCTTGCCCGCACGAGCTATAACTGGGCCGCCTTTGGCCTAATTTCTAGTGGCTCGCGTGGGATCGTAACGGTGATTTCGAACTCCGGTCAACGGATCGGAGTGACGCTTTCTTTGTCCGGTTTAGCCGATGGTGTCACCGCGCTGGCGTCGCGCCGCTAGTGGCTGAGGCCAGTGACGCCTGAATTGCAGATAAAGTGTAAGCGCTGCATACGACCCTCCCCAGCAGGGCTTCCCGATCTCTCATATAACACGTACAGTAGCGCTACGCGCCATCGATCGGATCAAAAAAATAGTCATTCCGGCCCAAAGCCGACTTCGGCCATTCACCGCGGCGGCTCAGTTCTTTGCCAATGATTACCTCCATATAACCTCACGGTCAGGTGCAAAAAGCTTTCGGGTGACGCATATGACGCTTTTTCCTACTGCACGGTCTATGGTGAAAAAATATATTCATTTGAAAATATGTTTTTTTGAATAGAGAGCGCAGTAAGAAAAAGCGTCACCAGCGTCACCCTACCCCACCCGATAGCTGATCACTCCGCACCCAGCCCTAGAGACTAATCAGAGAGCAGATAAACCCACATCGATTGGCGTAGAGCAGCCGTTTCAGGAGTTATGTCTTTCAACCGGACGCCCGCCCGATCTAGCAGACATGCTTGACGCGGCCAGCGCCTCTTCCAGACGAACATACACAGACATCCTCGTGATTACGGGGCCAGCCACTCGCCCATCCAACCGTTTTTACAGCTATAGCCTGCACGTCGATGGCGTTCTCTAAGCTGCACAAGGTCTATAAACAACATATTGCATTTCAAAACCGCAAAGCGTTCACGCTTACTCGGTTTTTCATAGGCATATACATCTGAAATGACGGTGCCCGGCGTTGGTTC
>CALFSV010000059.1 GCA_937916485.1 uncultured Paracoccaceae bacterium
GATGAACCAAAACCCGGCTGAAGCGCGCGCGCTGGTGGCCGCAAAGGATAAGGTACGCAAGGTCGAACAGAAACTACAGCGTAGCCATATTGGTAGATTGCGCGAAGGCTTGGTTGAAAGTATCGAAACCAGCAACATCCATCAGGAAACGCTCCGGGCACTCAAGCAGGTCAACAACGCATTTTCGATGGTTGGATACCCGATACTTCACAAGTCTGGGGACTTGCTGAAAAGTCGCCTGGCTTAGACTGGATCGCGCAGCGGTCTTCGATTTAGGGAATTGCAACATAGGTTCAGCTGCACGTCAGAACCAATTGACCGCTTAAGGCTCCTGTCTTGAAACAGAAAATTATGAAGCCAGAGCTTTCAAAAAGGCTTTGGCTCAGCACAACAGATAGCAAGGAGGCCATTATGTCGCCAAAAGAACAAAAGTCAGAAGTTGATCTCTTCGTCGTCGGTGGGGGCATCAACGGCTGCGGTATTGCTCGGGATGCCGCGGGCCGTGGGCTGTCTGTGGCGCTGGCGGAAATGAACGACCTGGCATCTGCGACATCTTCGGCCTCGACCAAGCTTTTCCATGGCGGGCTGCGCTATCTCGAATTTTTCGAAGTCCGCCTCGTGCGCGAAGCTCTGAAAGAGCGCGAAACACTGCTGCGCGCGATGCCCCATATCAGTTGGCCAATGCGCTTTGTATTGCCGTATCACAAGGATATGCGGTTTGAGGTTAACACGCCGACATCGAAGATTCTGAGCCTTGTCATGCCCTGGATGCGCGGGCGCAGGCCTGCCTGGCTGATCCGCTTTGGACTGTTTCTCTACGATCATTTGGGGGGGCGGAAAATCTTACCCGGCACGAAAACGGTTGATCTGGCTGCCGACCCTGTCGGCAAGCCGTTGCAAAATCGCTTTGCCAAAGCCTATGAGTATTCTGACTGCTGGATCGAGGATTCCCGTTTGGTGGTTTTGAACGCGCGCGATGCTCAGGCGCGCGGCGCGCAAATCATGACCCGGACCAAGGTGGTGTCAGCAGAGCGGGTCGATGACGTTTGGCATATCACCACCGAAGATCAGAGCACGAAAGAAACCCAGCTGACCGTCGCCAGAATGCTGGTCAACGCCGGTGGGCCTTGGGTCGAAGAGATCATTCGCAACACCGCTCGGATCAATTCGTCTGAAGGTGTGCGTCTGGTGCGTGGCAGCCATATCGTGACGCGCAAACTGTTTGATCACGACAAATGCTATTTCTTTCAGGGTGAAGACGGGCGGATCATTTTTGCGATTCCCTATGAGACAGATTTCACCTTGATCGGTACGACGGATGCAGATCATGAAGACGCATCCGTAAAACCACAATGCACTGAGGCCGAAGCCGACTATCTGCGAGCCTTTGCGTCAAATTACTTCAAAAAGCCAATTCCCAAGGATGATATCGTCTGGAGCTATTCCGGTGTGCGCCCGCTATATGATGATGGTGCCAGTTCCGCGACCGCGGCGACGCGGGATTATGTTCTGAAAGTAAATCAGGATGGTGAAGCCGCGCCGTTGTTGAACATATTTGGCGGAAAAATAACCACTTATCGTAAACTTGCAGAGTCCGCGCTTGAGAAGATCACACCGTTTTTCCCCAAGGCCGGTCCGGACTGGACCGCGGGCGCAAGCCTTCCCGGTGGAGATTTCCCAGTGGATGGTGTGGCATCTCTGATCCAGGAATTGCGCGAAACCTATCCGTTTCTGGATGATTTTTGGGCGCGGCGTCTGATCAGGGCCTATGGCACAGAGGCCCGGCTGATCCTTGGTGATGCCAAATCAATCGGGGATATGGGCAAAGCTTTTGCCGTAACGCTAACTGAGCGCGAGATCATCTGGCTGATGGATAAGGAATATGCCCGCACTGCTGAAGATGTGGTTTGGCGGCGCTCGCGATTAGGGCTACGGATGAGCAAAGCCGAAATTGCCGAGCTTGATACCTGGATGACAAACGCGGGCAAAGACGCCGGTCCAATGGCCAAGGATGAAGCCCCGCATATTGAGGCCCTGTAATGACGTTGGACACGGCTAGATGTCTACAGTGAACACTGCTCGGGACGTGCTGAACGAATTTGGGGAGACACAAAAGGGGCCTATCACATCTATCGGTGTCAGCGAAAGTCCGACAGGTCGGCACTGTCA
>CALFSV010000060.1 GCA_937916485.1 uncultured Paracoccaceae bacterium
AAGCGCCGCGCTTCGAGTGTCTTTCGTTTGATCCTTTCACGTTGTTTTAGAATGGTGACATCTGCTGAACACAGCCCCCTGACCCGCAAGCTCTCGGCCTTCGTCGCCCTGTCGGAGGTCGAGCTGGCCGTGCTTGAACGACTTCATCAGCGTCGCCGCTCCTTCGTAGCGGGGCGTGATATGGTGCATCAGGGGCAGTCGGCTCAGGCCGCTTATATTCTGTCCGCGGGTTGGGTCTGTTCCTACAAACTGCAGGCCGACGGGACCCGGCAGATCTTGGATTTCCAAGTGCCGGGGGATTTTCTCGGGCTGCGGAGCGTCCTTTTGCGCACGTCGGACCATAGCTTCGAACCCATCGTCGACATCAAGGCTGTGGAGGTGCTGAAGAGCGACCTACTGGCGGCCTTCTCGGATACTCCGCGGCTTGCGACAGCCATTCTTTGGGTGCCTGCGGCAGGTCGATTACTTCTGCGCTTCTCATGTCTGAACCGCCCCGTGTTTACCGGAGATGGCTATTGGCCATTGACCGCGAGTCGAACGCTTCGCGACTTATGGAGGATCGGACAGACTGCCTCACTGGACCAAGGTCATAACCACTGGAGGTGTGCAACTCGTGTGCACTCCAAAGCGAAGGTCCGGAAAGCGCACGAAAGCAGCCTCTTGCGCAAACGCAGCGAATTCACCCTTTGTCCCGCATCTTACCAGTTCGCGGCCAGCGCGGCGAAGGTCGGCTGTCGCCTCTTCGAAGCATGGCCGGTAGGTCTGGTTCGGGCTGACAACGGTAATTCTCCATTTTCGCGTTGGATACTTGCCTCTTGCCCTCAAGCCTGCTCGCATACGGCATCTTGTGGCAGGTGCAGAACAGTAGTGGCGTCAACGATCTGGCCGATCTGATTGAGGCGGTCAGCGACTAATGTTGCTTCTTCACTATCTGGGTAGGTGTCGACGAGTTCCTTCCAAGTATCGATTGCCAAGGAAATTTTGTTTTGGTCGAAGGCAATATCTCCAAGGGCGGAAAGGGATCTCGCTTTTTCATCATCCCCGGCATCTTGATCCAAGGTTACATCGATGAAGCCGCGTTTTGCATCCTCCAGCAAACCGTGCTCATAGTACCTTGTTGGTGCCTCAGTTCGATCTGCGAAAGCAATGGTGGCAGGTATCAAGAGGCAAAGCAAAATAGCCGTGAGTTTAACTGCGTTCATATTGATCTCCTATGAAAGTCGAGAAAGATCCTAACACTTTGGTCTAATCAGACAAACGGGTCAGGCAACTAAAATTTGTAGGTAGACTGGCTTTGATCAATGCCCCCTCCGTCCGTACCCCAGTCGTTATCCGTGCACCACGCAGCAAACTTCCGATATCCGCCCTTTGTGTAGACGGCAAGCCGAGCTTTAGGTTGTGTAAAGTGCTACAAAGACAACTAAGGATGATACGCAGAATTAACAGTTTTTTACTTTGTCTCTAGGCTTTTAGTCGATGCCCCATTCTGTAGTAGCGAAAAGCCTATCCATATCTTCTTTATAAATGCTTGGCGGGACGCCTGTACCGTAGTTTTGGGCGATAGCTGACGATTGGGCGGTTTTGTGGCCCTGCAGATAGTCGTAGACCTCTGGTGCCAGTCGAGCAGCTCTACCACGGTCTTTGAAGGTATGTCTGGTGGAATATGAAACCAGTTCGGGATCACTGACCTTCATCTTATCTCTAATCAAATTGTTGAGTTGGGTGCCTACGTTGTCATGTGCTGATCTTGGTGCGTAGGTTCCAAATGCTCCAGCATCAGGATCGCTAGGCATCTGATAGCTGCGCAACGCATCGAGCAGGGGGGTCACTAACGGTACGGACCTCGCTAAACCTCCTTTCTCCAACTTGCGGAACTTGTTATTCCTGATCTTAATGTGTGGAGTGTTGCTAGAGAGAGATATGTCTTTGACTTGAAGTCCCGCCGCTTCACTGGTTCTACAACCTGTGTAGATCATTAGCAGACCTATCAAGCTGATCTGAGGATTGGGTTTTGCCCTGACTGCTACCTCGTACTGCTCTAATTCGCTCGGGGTGAACGGCCTTCTATCTGTAGCATCATCCCGCTCTGCTGCCATGTTCCTTAAGCCCTCAAACGGGTTCACAATTGTTGCATCCTGATACTCTTTACGCGCAAAATTGAAAACTGCACCAATCTGCGAGGCATAGCGCCCAATACTACCTTCTTTGGCGGGCTTTTGTCCTTGTCGGTAGGTTTCAAGGAATGCTCTAGCGTCCTGCCGATTGATAGCTTTAAGCTTGGTATCTGCACCACCAACAAACAGACTAAACTTGTTGTAGAGGTTGCGGGTCTTGGTCTCGAACTTCTTTTGGTCGTGCGGGTCACGTCGCTTCTCACGTGCGTTGATAGCCAAGTATGCCTCAACAACCTCACCCCAAGTCAGATCAAGAGATGCAACCTCTTTGCCGTGAACGATCTTGCTGGCTGCTTGCCATATGTCTGTGGGGTCTTCACGCTTGTATTGAGCATTGCCAGTGGAATCGTAAGCTGTCTCTTGGTTGGCTAAATATGCTGAGAAGAATGCATAGTCTAATGCGTTCCATTGTTCCTTGTCTTTGTCGAACTGTTCTTTCTGCTCTTTGGTGTAGTCGGCGGGCAGGGTGGGCTTTTGGTCAGGGTGGAAGCCCTCACGGATAAGCATTTGCCTAGCGGCACTCATCACTTCTTGGCGCGATAGTTTTTGGTCACTTGAGGATAGCTGACTTTCAGCAACCCTGATCTCGGCATCTGCCAGTTTGTTGACCCTAGCTAGTCTAATCAGTGCTGTCGTTTCATCTTTGGTATCAAGTCGCTGCTTGAACTCCAATTTTCCGATAGACTTTTGTAGCCTTGCAGGGATTTTCCGCCTGTAGCTGTACCACCCTGTAGCTGATCTTTTGAGGTATTTGCTGCCCATGTGTGTACCATCTGTGTACTGAGTTTGTGTACCAGATTTGTTAAAAATCCATTGGTAGTCAATGAACAAAGGACGTCACGAGGGTTTAATGGCTCCGGCGGTAGGGATCGAACCTACGACCAATTGATTAACAGTCAACTGCTCTACCGCTGAGCTACGCCGGAATACCGAGGCTCGATATAGCGAGGGGAGTCTGTGGCGTCCAGAGGGAAAAGGGCGAAAAATGCAGGAAATTTAACGAAGGGCAAAATTGGCCGTTAGGCTGAGGTGGGGCGTGGCGTCAACGCGGCCGCGGCTGTGGAGGTCGATGAGGTGGGCAAAGACATTGCGGGCGGCGGCGGCCATGAGGCCTTCAGGCGCGTCTGCGTAGATCAGGCGAGTGAGGGCGGGGATCGAGAGTGGCGCGTCCGGCGTGCCGAGGTGGTGCAGGATTTCGGCCTCGCGGGAGTGGCGGTGTGCAATCAACCACTTGGCACGCTCTTGCGGTGTGTCGATCTGCCCGCCATGGCCCGGATAAAAGACACGGTCACGACGCTCGGCCAGCGCTTGGGTCGAGGCCATGAAGGCGCTGAGGTCACCATCGGGGGGCGAGACCATGGTGCTGGCCCATCCCATCACCAGATCGCCGGTAAAAACGCCGTCACCGGAGACAAAACAGAGGTGGTTGCTCATATGGCCGGGGGTCCAGAGGGCTTGCAGGGACCAACTGGGCGCTGTGACGATCTCGCCATCTTTCAGAAGTTCATGTGGCGCGAAATCCATGTCGACGCCTTCACCGCCCCCCGTCAGCCC
>CALFSV010000061.1 GCA_937916485.1 uncultured Paracoccaceae bacterium
TTTATATCATTTGGGAAGGGCAAGATGGCCTGCACCGGGGGTCCATGCGGTTGTTGCCGACAACAGGTCGGACCATGGTCAAAGACCACTTCCTTTATCTGACAGACGGGGTGGCGCTTCAAAGCGCCGACATCTGGGAATGCACCCGCTTTTGCCTCGCCCCGGGAGCACAAAGCAAGATCGCAGCGGCCCTGATGTTGGCAGGCGGCGAAGTGATGCGGGCCTTCGATCTGACCCATTTCGTTGGAGTTTTGACCACCGGATGACGCGCATCTATCGCATGATCGGATCAAGCCCGGTTGTTCTCGGGGAGGCCGGTAAAGGGGTCGAGCGCATTGCAGTGGGCCTATGGGGCTACGATCCAAAAGACAGGTCAAAGGTGCTTCAACGGGCGGGCCTGTCCTCGGCGCTGTCCGAACATTGGTTTCTGCGCGCCTTTGATCGGCCGGTGCGTCAGCGCAAGGCGTTCGGATGACCCGCTTGGGGCTGGTCGCCGGGTTTGGGCAAGGATAGTGTCGCGGCATGAACGCGCCCTCCCTGACCTTCTCTACAGACCAGGCCGAAGCCTGGGATGCCATTAGCAGCGCCCTGCGCATGTCCGGAATCGATCTGGACGATGGCCTCTTGTCGCCGCCCAAATCCGACACGCCCAGCGTGTTGGCGGTGGTGGGCAAGGCGGGGTCGGGCAAGACCATGCTTCTGGCAGCCCTGACCCGCGCTCTGAACGAGGCGGGCGTCGACATCGTCTCGGGGGACTGGGAAGGAAAGCGACGCAAGGACCGGCGAACCTTGGCGATCCTGGCACCCACGAACAAGGCCGCTTCCGTTCTTCGCGGACACGGTGTGCCCGCCACGACAATCCACCGCATCCTCTATACCCCTGTCTACGACCCCGAGTACGAAAAGGTCGCCGAATGGCTGGCCGGACAGGGGGATCGGCCGGAGATAGAGGCTCTGACAGATGTGGCGCTGGACCGGGCTTACGCCTCCTACCAGATAAATACATCCGTTCCGGCGGCCCTCGCCGCAGCGGGGTTGCGCGGATCGGATTTCATCACCGGCTGGAAACGGCGCGAGGACCCGCTGGATATCGGCCTAGTCGACGAAAGCTCCATGCTGGACGCGCGGCAGTTCACCGATCTTCAGGACATCTTTCCCACCCTGCTGTTGTTTGGAGATCCCGCCCAGCTCCCTCCGGTCCAGTCGAGCGGCGGCATGGTCTTTGAGACGCTGCCCAAGGGGCGGACGTTGACGTTGCATCGGATTCACAGGCAGGACGCCGACAACCCGATCCTTGACCTGGCCCACGCACTGGCCGATCCCGAGGTCGACTACCACCATTTTGAAAGGCTTGTGACAGAGGCCGCCGCAAAGGACCCAAGGGTCGTTCTGGCTCAAAGGGTAGAGGCCGACCTGATGGCCCGATCCCCGGTGTTGGTCTGGCGCAATGCCACCCGCATCCGGCTGATCCATGCCTTCCGCGCCGCTTTCGATGCGCCCGTCGACGAACTTCTGGCAGGAGAGCCGTTGATCTGCGACGGGATCGAATTGCCCCTCAAACATCGCAAGAAGCGGCTCGATCTGGAGGCTCGTGGACTGATCAAGGGCGCTCAGGTCGTCTACCTTGGACCGGGAAAGAGACCCGGCTTTTCCCGCCTGCATGTCTTTGGGGCAGAGGAACCAAGGGTGTCAGCGGCCTCCATCGTCAAGATAGAACAGGAGGGCGACGCAGAACCCTTCATCCCCTTTGCCGCACGCATGGGGGCGACTTTCCTGCACGGAGCGGCGGTGACGATCCATAAGGCCCAGGGATCGCAATGGGATACAGTGCAGGTCTTTGCCCCCGACATTGAGATTGCCGCCCGGATGGGCCGGGTCGAGGCGGGCCAGCCCCTGTGGAAGCGGCTGGCCTATGTGGCGATCACGCGGGCGGAACGTGAATTGCGTTGGGTGGTAAGGTCCATGCTGGCCAAACCAAAGACAACCCTGGGCGTCGATGACCTCGAAGTTCCAGCCACCCCACTTGTCCTGACCGGTGAAGACGATTAGCGAAGCCGCGGACCGTCTTGAAATGAAATGGGGGCTCTGCCCCCGCCGCGCTGCGCGCGCCTCCCCCCGGATATTTTCGATCCGAAGAAGCTGGGGACAGGACCTGTCTTCTTCGGATCACAAATATCCCCGCCGGAGGCTTCCTCCTCTGTCGCCAGCGCGACGGCGGGCCTAGTGGCTCTCGGCTAACGCATCTTCCCATGTGCGCAGGCCGACTTTTGGTGATTGAACCAGCACAGCCATATTGCCGGGCTTGTGCTCGTTCTTGCGCATCTTCGTATGGGCGGCCGGGATCTGGGACCAGCCAAAGACTTCGGACATGCAGGGGTCAAGCCTCCGGTCCAGCATCAGGTCATTCGCCGCACTTGCCTGTTTGAGGTTTGCAAAATGTGAGCCTTGGACCCGCTTTTGGTGCATCCAGAGATAGCGCGCATCCAGCGTGAGGTTGTAACCTGTGGTCCCGGCACAGATCACCACCATGCCACCCCGTTTGCAGACAAAGTTGGACACCGGGAACGTGGCTTCGCCGGGATGCTCGAATACCATGTCGACGTTGATGCCTTTGCCTGTGATCTCCCAGATGGCTTTGCCGAACTTGCGCACCTCGTTGAACCAGGTCTTGTATTCCGGCGTGTTGACCGTCGGCATCTGGCCCCAGCACTCGAAATCCTTGCGGTTGATGACGCCTTTGGCCCCCAGGCTCATGACAAACTCGCGCTTGTCTTCTTCGGAGATCACGCCGATGGCGTTTGCGCCGGCCGTATTGATCAACTGGATCGCATAGGAGCCAAGCCCGCCAGAGGCCCCCCAAACGAGGACATTCTGGCCGGGCCGCAGCTCGTGCGGGCTGTGCCCAAAGAGCATCCTGTACGCGGTCGCAAGCGTCAGAGTATAGCAGGCGCTTTCCTCCCAGGTCAGGTGCTGGGGCCGCCGCATCAGCTGCTGGGACTGTACGCAGGTGAACTGGGCGAAGGATCCGTCCGGCGTCTCATAGCCCCAGATCCGCTGGCTGGGCGAGAACATGGGGTCGCCGCCGTTGCATTCTTCATCGTCGCCATCGTCCTGGTTGCAGTGGATGACTACCTCGTCCCCGACCTTCCAGCGCTTTACCTTGTCGCCTACCGCCCAGACGATGCCAGAGGCGTCCGATCCTGCAATATGGTAGTCGGCCCCATGCACATCGAAGGGTGACAGGGGAATGCCAAGGCCAGCCCAGACGCCGTTGTAGTTGACCCCGGCTGCCATCACCATGACCAGCACCTCGTTGCTGTCCGGCATGGGGGTCTCGACCGTTTCGACCTGAAAGGCCTGCTCGGGCTCTCCATGCCGTTCGCGGCGAATGGTCCAGGCCATCATTTGAGCCGGCACATGCCCAAGCGGTGGCATTTCTCCGATTTGATAGAGGTCCTTCTTGGGGGCGGTCATCTGGGGCGTGTTCTGGTCAAGGGCCATGTCGATCTCCATAAGGCGCAGCCTTTGTCTGTTCATAGAAATGCCGCGACGCAGAATCGCCCGGCTCTGCCTTCGAAATACAAAGCGCTGAGTAATATTGCAACATACAAGATGTTTATATTGTAATTTTATTACCTACAGGATGCGGAATTATCAATCTCGGCAGCGTCAGGCGCAGGATGCTCCAAGTGTTCTGCGATTGAATTTCCGTAGTACTCCAGAACATCCCGCGCTTCCGGCTTGGCCTGTACCCCCGCTGGCGTTTCGCTCAGCAGGCCCCGCTCAAACAAGAGCGCTAGGGCATCCGCGGTCACTGTAGCGACATCCCGGCGCGGCACACTTGCCCCAGCGCGTGACAGATGTCCGACCATCCTTGCGACCTCTGCTTCGATCTGCGCCCTGGTTTTCGGCGATCCATCCTGAAGCACCGACGCGACCAGTGGAACCGGCAAGACCGGGATCGATTTGCGCACCCGACCCATGAGTATCGATGCCAATTCCTCGGTCGTGACGGGTCCCCGCTCTTCGATCAGATTGGCCAGGGACAAGGGGGTGCCAAAACTGACCGATGCTGTCCCAAAGGTCTTGAACCGCCGGGTCAGACGTTGCCAGGCGTGCCCACCAAGCGCTGACAACACTACCCCCAGAGGCGGTCGGAACCGCCGCTGACCAGAGGTATGTGCCGCAATCAGGAACCGGTCTTCGAGGACCCGATCATAATTCAGGCCGACCGGAACGAAGATGACATCCCGCCCGTTTGGCGCCCAGCCTGACACGATATAGTTCAACAGTCCGAGTTTCGGGCTTTCGACCCGTCCAGTCAGGCTGAGCCCGCCTTCCGGAAAGAACGCCTGGGTGACACCGCCCGCAACGGCCATTTGAACATAGCGCGCCAGCACCCGGCGATAGAGGCCGCTCCGGTTCCTGCGCCGAATAAAGTAGGCCCCCATGGCCCGGATGACAGCAGACAAGGGCCAGATCCGCGCCCATTCGCCTACGGCGTAGGACAGGGCAGAGGTTCGCGAAACCAGGTATGTGACCAGAACGTAATCCATATTGGACCGGTGGTTGATGACGAAGATCACCGAGGCGTCTGGATCGATACGTTCGAGGGCGGACCTGTCGAAAGACCCCAGCCGGATCCGGTAGAGCGATCGGGCAAGCCAGCGCGCCACCCGCGCGCCAATCGTGAAATAGGCTGTGGCCGAAAACGACGGCACGATTTCCCGAGCGAAATCGCGGGCCAACTCAAAGGCGACGTTTTCGGGCACGTTGTGACTGCGGGCGTGTTCCACGATCGCTTCTGTCACCTGGGGATCGTAGATCAGTCGCTGGATCATGTCATGACGGCGGGCCAGCTTAAACGGCTCGATCGGGCGCTGCAGCCTTTTGTTGAGCCGGCTGACCAGCCGCTCTGCCCGTTTGCGAAAGAACCATCGCACTGAAGGAAACAGAAAGTGCGACGCAAACGTCACCGCCGCGAAGAGAAGAATCAGAACAAGGAGCCACAGCGGCAAAGAGACGGTCGTTGTCATGACAGGACCGTGACAGGTGTCAGCCTTGCCGTAAATCCCGACACGCCGCAGCGCAGCGAATTGACAACATCACAAAATGTCCGATAAGTCGGTCTTTGAGAAATTTTGTTGCGTCAACTTGCGGAGACCCCCGATGACCACCCCTGCCTCCAAGGACCAGCCCTGGTTAATCCGCACTTACGCTGGCCATTCGACGGCCGCAGCCTCCAACGCCCTGTATCGTGGCAACCTTGCCAAGGGGCAAACCGGCCTCTCTGTCGCCTTCGATTTGCCGACCCAGACAGGCTATGACAGCGACCATGTCCTGGCCCGGGGCGAGGTGGGCAAGGTCGGTGTGCCGATCTGCCATTTGGGAGATATGCGCACGCTATTTGACGACATTCCGCTAGAGCGGATGAACACATCGATGACAATCAACGCGACGGCACCCTGGTTGCTGGCCCTTTATGTCGCCGTGGCCGAAGAACAGGGTGCCGATATTTCGGCACTGCAAGGTACTGTGCAGAACGACATCATCAAGGAATACCTGTCGCGCGGCACATATATCTGCCCGCCCGCCCCATCCTTGAACATGATTACCGATGTCGCCGCCTGGACCCGAAGCCACCTTCCCAAGTGGAACCCCATGAACGTCTGCTCGTACCACCTGCAAGAGGCCGGAGCGACGCCCGAAGAAGAACTTGCCTTTGCCCTCGCGACCGCGACGGCCGTTCTGGATGACCTGCGTGAGAAGGTTGAACCCGACAACTTTCCACAGATGGTTGGCCGCATTTCGTTCTTTGTTAATGCCGGCATCCGTTTCGTGACCGAGCTTTGCAAGATGCGGGCCTTTGTCGAATTGTGGGATGAGATCTGCGAAGTGCGCTATGGGATCACCGATCCGCGCTATCGCCGGTTCCGCTATGGCGTTCAGGTCAATTCGCTTGGGTTGACCGAGCAGCAACCCGAAAACAACGTCTACCGCATACTGATCGAAATGCTGGCCGTCACCCTATCCAAGAACGCCCGGGCACGCGCCGTGCAGTTGCCTGCCTGGAACGAAGCTTTGGGCCTGCCGCGCCCTTGGGATCAGCAATGGTCCATGCGCATGCAGCAGATCCTAGCCTATGAGACCGACCTCTTGGAATACGACGACCTTTTTGACGGCAATCCGGCAATAGAACGCAAAGTCACAGCCCTAAAAGAGGGAGCGCGAGCTGAATTGGCCCAGATCGACGCGATGGGTGGGGCGGTCAATGCCATTGGCCACATGAAATCGCGACTTGTCGAAAGCAATGCCGCGCGGATCGCTGGTATCGAAAGTGGCGAGACGACGGTCGTCGGAGTGAACCGATGGCAGCAAGGCGAGGCATCTCCCCTGACTGCAGGCGACGGCAGCGTCATGACCGCCGATCCCGAGGCCGAGACGGACCAGCTTGCCCGTCTGGCGGACTGGAAGGCAAACCGAGACGATGCGGCCGTGAGCCTGGCCCTGCAGGCTTTGCGCGACGCGGCCCGGACGGGCGTGAACATCATGGACCCATCCGTCGCCTGCGCGAAGGCTGGAGTCACGACAGGGGAATGGGCAGACGTCATCCGGGCCGTCTTTGGCCAGTATCGGGCACCGACTGGGGTCAGCCAAAATCCGTCGAACCGGACAGAAGGCCTGGACGACCTGCGGGCCGAAGTAGATGCCGTCAGCGCCCGCTTGGGGCGCAAGCTAACCTTCCTGATGGGCAAGCCCGGACTGGACGGACATTCCAACGGAGCAGAACAGATTGCTGCCCGCGCGCGAGATTGCGGCATGGCAATTCACTATGACGGCATCAGGCTGACACCAGAAGACATTGTTGCGGGTGCAAAACGCGAAAATGTCCATGTGTTAGGGCTTTCGATCCTGTCGGGCTCGCACCTGCCGCTGGTTAGCGAAGTCCTTGAAAGAATGCGTCATGCGGGGCTTGAAAACCTGCCCGTTGTCGTTGGCGGGATCATTCCGGATGAAGACGCTCGGCAATTGCTCGCCTTAGGTGTTGCCCGTGTCTATTCCCCGAAAAACTTTGAATTGAACCGAATAATGGCTGATATCGTCGAACTTGCCGATCCGAAATTGACCGCAGCGCAATAAGTGGGTGCGGACCTAGCCTTTAGGACAGGTCTGAATCTAAGGATATTGCATTTGGGTAAAACCTGACTTAATTAAGTCAAACTAGGATAGTTCGAAAAACTCGGGGAAATTGGGTCTTCGGCTGTCTGGTCATATTGCTCGGGAGAATTTTGCAATGACTATCGACCTAAATGCCATGTCGCGTAAGGAACTTACGACGCTGGCAGCAAATGTAGAAAAAGCCATCGCCTCTTTGAGCGATCGTGAAAAGAAGGCCGCTCTTGAGGCTGCGGAGCGCGCAGCCGCAGAACATGGCTACTCCTTGGCTGAGCTCGCCGCCATCGGCGGAAAGGGCGCCAAGCGCGGGAAGGCGAAAACGCCAGCCAAGTATCGCAACCCCGAAAACCCTGATCAGACATGGTCTGGCCGCGGACGCAAGCCCGGCTGGATCAATGCAGCAGAGTCTGCAGGTCGTTCGATCGCTGACTTCGCCATTTAAACACTTCTGGCACGGCCCCTCGGGTGCCGTGCCATTCGTGCCTCGGGGACCCAAATGACAATTCACATCGGCGCGAAACCGGGTGAGATCGCGGAAACGGTCCTTATGCCCGGAGATCCCTATCGAGCCCGCTGGGCGGCCGAGACGTTTTTGACGGATGCACGCTGTGTGAACGAGGTTCGCGGCATGCTGGGCTTTACCGGAACTTGGAATGGCCACTTGGTCACCATTCAGGGGTCGGGCATGGGGATGCCGTCCCTTTCAATATACGCCAACGAGTTAATTAAAGAATACAACGTCCAAACCTTGGTTCGGATTGGATCGTGCGGCGGTATGCAGCCGCAGGTTGGAATTCGCGATATTATTCTGGCGATGACAACCTCGACCCTATCGACTCCGTCACGGGGAATATTCAAAGAGCTGAATTTCGCGCCCTGTGCTGACTTTGGACTTTTGCAGGCCGCAGCAGTCGCCGCCCTGGAAAAGGGCGTCAAAATCCATGTCGGCGGGATTTACTCGTCGGATGTCTTTTACGACGAGCGGCCTGATTTGAACGACCAGATGATGCGCCACGGGATCCTTGGGGTCGAGATGGAGGCGGCGGAACTCTACACCCTTGCCGCCCGCTATGGCCGCCGTGCCTTGGCTGTTCTGACCGTCAGCGATCACCTTGTGACCCATGAGGCCCTCCCAAGCGAAGATCGCGAACGGTCGTTTGGCGACATGGTCGAGATCGCCCTTGCCGCCGCATTTGCCTGAGACGGGCTAGTTACCCTCTGGCCCCGTGCCCACCGACATAGCCATTCGGCTTCGGCATTTTCCAACCGACCAGCGCATCCACAGGGGGGACAAGAACCTCCATGAGCAACGGGTAGCAGGGGGCAGTGTCGCTGGAATGTTCTGAGCCGCAATCCCCACCGGGACAGGCGCTAAGGACCGCCAGAAGGTCAATCTCGGCAAATAGTGTCAGGGCATCACCGGGCCGGACGGGGCTCGCCTTCATGAAGTACTGACCAGTGTCGCGGGTAAAGCCTGTGCATATGAAGACGTTGAGCACGTCGTGGACGAGGCCCTGAGCCTCTTCAATGGGCATATCAACGGCAGCAGCTACCGCCCGCGTCAGGTTAGAGTGGCAGCAATGGTGGTAGTCCTGTCCCGACAAGAGGTGATTGGTATAGGGATCGCAGCGTGTGCCAATCACGTCATGAACAGACCCGCCATCCTGATCGATCCCGTACCAGTCCAGCGTGTCCGCAACGACCGTCGCCATCGGGCGCAGCGCGGGAAAGCTGGACCAGAGGCGATCACCGGTGCTGACATGGGTGCCGTGCAGGGCCCGGGTCTTGCCGGAATAGAACCGTTCCGACAAATCCTTTGCGTTGAACAGGTTCAGGTCACCGACCTGGGGGCCATCAACCGAGACAATCCGCAGGAACGCGCCTGATGGCACCCTGATCGACCGGGCGTCGCGCGGCGGGACAAGGACCGTCTCTGTCACCTGTGCCTGCGCCAAAGCCGCCCCATAGAGTGCAAGGTCCGCACCCGGCAGGGCATCGGTCGGGTAGCAGATAACAGGGCGCACCCTGCGCCGGTCCTCGGCATCCTGGGGGGCTAGGGTCATTGCGCAGGCGTCTCCAGCGAGAGGCTCCCCGGCCAGAGGCCGGGGGACAGGGTTACAACACCCGTTCAATCATCATCTTCTTGATGTCGCTGATAGCTGCGGCGGGATTAAGCCCCTTGGGGCAGGTCTTGGCGCAGTTCATGATGGTATGGCAGCGGTACAGCTTGAACGGGTCTTCCAGATCGTCCAAACGCTCGCCCGTTGCCTCATCGCGGCTGTCCACGATCCAGCGGTGTGCCGCCAAGAGCGAAGCCGGGCCAAGGTAGCGGTCGCCGTTCCACCAATAGGACGGGCATGAGGTCGAGCAGCAGGCACACAGGATACACTCGTAGTGGCCATCAAGCTTTTCGCGATCCTCGATCGATTGCTTCCATTCCTTGGCAGGCGGGTTTGTTGTCGTTTCGAGCCATGGTTTGATCGAGGCGTGCTGGGCATAGAAATGGGTCAGATCGGGGATCAGGTCCTTGACCACAGGCATGTGCGGCAGGGGGTAGATCTTGATGTCGCCCTTGATCTCATCCATCCCGTAGATGCAGGCCAGCGTGTTTATGCCATCGATGTTCATGGCGCAGGACCCGCAAATGCCCTCGCGGCAGGAGCGGCGGAAGGTCAGGGTGGGATCGATCTCGTTCTTGATCTTGATGAGGGCATCCAGAACCATCGGACCACAGCTGTCCGTGTCGACAAAGTAGGTGTCGATGCGGGGGTTCTTTCCATCGTCGGGGTTCCAACGATAGATCTGAACCTTGCGCAGGTTCTTGGCCCCTGCGGGCTTGGGCCAGGTCTTGCCCGTTGTCATCCGGCTGTTCTTGGGAAGTGTAAATTCAACCATGGGTCACCTCTGTGTCTGTTCTGATGTTACCGGGGCAGCGGGGTATGGGCCAGAGCCCACGCTGGTTTTGGCCGATTGTGCTGGTGTCAGGGCACGATTGTCCCTTGGGCTATCCGTCGTCCGGAACTGGTCAAGAAACCGTTGGATGTTCGCCTCTGGCAGGGTCAACTTTGGCGGGATCGGCCCGCGCAACCGCGCCTCCAGCCCAGTCAGGACATCGGCGCGGGTAATTGTCGGAAGGCCGGTTTCGGCCCCGATATCGCGGGCCCGATTGTCGATCTCGACCACCAGAGCTCTGCGACCGTGGTGCAAGCCACGAATCGTGCCGTGCAACCTTGTACCGACCACATCGACCGGTCCGGACCTCAGGAAAGCATCATAGGCCGCAAGGTTCGGGGCAAGAACACGGACCTTCTCATGCCCGTCCAGGGTTAGTAGGTACCCCAGGTCGCGCGGTTGCTGGGGCCAGAACCAGACTTCAGGATAAAGCCGCAGCAATGTCGACAACAGGACCGAGTCTGACGGGTCGGCCCGATGCTTGGTCAAGGTCAGGCAGGCCCGAGGGGCCATTCCGTCCGGGACCCTTTCCAGCCCCAATCCTGACCAGAGTGTCGGGCATGAGGTGTTTACAGCGCGATGTCCAAATGCTGAAACCAACCGCGCCCCCACATCATCCCGGACCGAATGGACGTGATCCCGGGACAAGACATGACGCATGAACCGGCGTTGGCGCCAGTCCACCCTATCGAAATCCCGGTTGCCCCCGACGCCCAACAGGACAACTTTGTTCCGCAGGGCCGCCAAATCGCGCCATCCGACGCGCCACATGAAGCTGTGACCGAGCCGGAACCGGGCACTAAGGGCGTTGGTTCCCAAAAGGAAGGCGACATCCGCCGTCGCGACAAGGCTGCGTCCGGACGCGCCCAGACCATCATGACCCGAGGACCGTGTGATGTAGGCATCCGCAATCACCGGGCCAAGCTGACTGCGGGCGGCCTCGACAATGATCTCGTCGCCCACATTGTCAGTGGCGCTAGAGGTGTCGATCAGGTGGATATGGCGCATGATGCCTGCCCCCTAATCCGACTTTGTCGCAACAAAGAGGATTTCCCCACGCATCAACCCATAGGTCAACACATCAGGCTCGACCGCGGCATACTCTGCCAGATTAAAACCTGCGGCGCGAATGCGGTCGCGCACATCCCGCCCGTACATGCGCACGTGGTCGGACTGGCCAAAATGCAGGTTCCGCGCAACCGGCCCATCAACCGACGGGTTTTCATAAGTTCGGGCCCAGCCTTCTACGACCGGGGTCATGACCGCCAGCTTTCCCCCCGGCTTTAGGATACGATGCATCTCGGCGAGGGCTTTGGCATCATCTACATGCTCAAGCACATGGCAACAGACGACACGGTCATAGTCCGCGTCCGGAAGGCCTGTCGCTTCGATGTTGATCTGATGGGTCACATTGCGGCGGGCACTCAGGTCGGCGGTTTCATAGCGGGCGACCCGATCTCGAATAAAGGTCGTCAGTTGACCTTCCGGCGCGAAATGCAGAACGGCGTGATCAGGGGCAAAAAACTCATGCCGGGTCGAAAAAAGATAGAACAGTCTATGACGCTCGAGCGAGTTGCACTTGCTGCACCGTGCATCGAACCGGGGCGGCTGACCAAAGGCAGTGAACATGCCATGGTAGTCGCAGATCGGGCAGCTCCGGGGGGTGATCCCCCGCACAGCCGCGCGAAACCGGTTCAGCTGCTTCTTTGCGTTTTGCTCGATCGCCTCGCGAAACGCCTCAGTCTCATCCTCCGGAGTTGGCTTTTCCGCCTCCATCAGCGCAGGACCGGAGGACGGTAGGGCGGCTGACCAGACCGCTGATAAACGCATTCCTCATAGACAGCGACAGGATCGCGACCGGCAACGAAATCACTGCTGACCCCGACGGCCAGGCTCGAAAAGGTTCCCGAATTTGAGTTAGCCCCGACCGTCACGTTGGCCGTTGGTGCCTGCGCCGCACGCGCCCGCGCTTCGCACACCTCTGCCGCAGCCTCAGGGCTCAGCATAGGCGGTGTGCAGGCCGCAAGGACCAGCAGCAACGCGGGTGCGGCGTAGCGCATCAGTAGACCCTCTTTTTCGGCGCGATCTTCTTGAGGTCGATGCCGCCGTCCGCTTCGGTCGTCAAAGGGTCCAGATGGACAGCGCGATAGTCCAGCCTGGTCTTGGTGCCGTCGACATAGGCAAGGCTATGCTTGCGCCAGTTCACGTCGTCACGGTCCGGGTAGTCCTCATGGGCATGGGCACCGCGGCTTTCTTTGCGGGCCTCTGCCGCGACGATGGTGGCCAAAGCGTTTGGCATAAGGTTGGTCAGCTCCAGCGTCTCCATCAGGTCGCTGTTCCAGATCAGGCTACGGTCGGTCACCTTGATGTCGGCCATCTTGCCGGCCACCGCCTCCATTTTGCCAACGCCTTCGGCCAGCGTCTTGTCAGTGCGGAACACCGCCGCGTCGGCCTGCATCACTTGTTGCATTTCCAGACGCAGGGCAGCCGTTCCAATGGCCCCATCCGCATGGCGCAGACCGTCGAACCGTTCCAGCGCTTTTTCAACGCTGGCGAGGTTCGGACTGGGGACGGGGCTGTCCGGATCGACAACCTTCGCTGCACGAATGGCCGCAGCACGGCCAAAGACCACCAGGTCGATCAGTGAGTTAGACCCAAGCCGGTTCGCCCCATGGACCGACGCACAGCCCGCCTCGCCTACGGCCATCAGGCCGGGCGCCACAGCATCGGGGTCATCGGCCGTCGGGTTCAGGACTTCACCCCAGTAGTTGGTCGGAATACCGCCCATGTTGTAGTGAACCGTCGGCAGAACCGGGATCGGTTCCTTGGTCAGATCAACACCGGCAAAGATGCGCGCCGACTCCGAAATCCCCGGAAGGCGCAGATCAAGCGTTTCAGGAGGCAGGTGGTTCAGGTGCAGGTGCATATGGTCCTTGTTCGGACCAACACCACGGCCCTCGCGGATCTCCATCGTCATGCAACGGCTGACCACATCGCGTGAGGCAAGGTCCTTGTAGGTCGGGGCATACCGCTCCATGAAGCGTTCGCCTTCCGAGTTGGTGAGATAGCCGCCTTCGCCACGCGCCCCCTCGGTGATCAGGCAGCCAGCACCATAGATGCCTGTGGGGTGGAATTGGACAAACTCCATATCCTGAAGGGGCAGGCCCTGCCGGGCGACCATGCCATTGCCATCGCCAGTGCAGGTATGGGCAGATGTCGCGCTAAAGTAAGCACGGCCGTAGCCGCCAGTGGCCAGAACCACCATCTTGGCACTGAACAGATGCAAGGTGCCATCGTCCAGCTTCCAGGCCAGAACACCCTGACAGACCCCATCCTCGGACATGATCAGGTCAAGGGCAAAATATTCGATGTAGAACTCTGCCTTCTGCTTCAGGCTCTGGCCATACAGCGTGTGCAGGATGGCATGGCCGGTGCGGTCGGCGGCGGCACAGGTGCGCTGCACCGGCGGGCCCTCACCAAATTCTGTTGTGTGGCCACCAAACGGCCTCTGGTAAATCTCGCCCTTCTCGGTCCGCGAGAAAGGGACACCGTAATGCTCGAGCTCATAGACCGCCTTGGGGGCCTCGCGGGCCAGATACTCCATGGCATCCGTGTCGCCCAACCAGTCAGACCCCTTGACGGTATCATACATATGCCACTGCCAGTGATCCGGCCCCATGTTCGACAGGCTGGCGGCAATGCCTCCCTGGGCGGCCACGGTGTGGGACCGGGTCGGAAAGACCTTGGTGACACAGGCGGTCTTCAGGCCCTGTTCGGCCATCCCCAAAGTTGCGCGCAAACCTGCGCCACCTGCCCCCACAACGACCACGTCGAAGGAATGGGTCTCATACTCATATGCTGCCATGGTCTTGTCGCTCCGAATAAATCAAAAAGCCCGTCTGCGCTGAGCGCTTAGAGGGCAAGCCTTACGATGGCCAAAAGGGCGACCGCCGCCGCCGCGTAGCTCAGGCAGATCATGGCGATGATCAGCACTTTCTGGGCCATGCCGTGTACATAGTCCTCGATCAGCACCTGAACGCCGCTGCGAAAATGCAGAAAGCCAACCAGAAACGTCAGGGCAGCAATGGCCGCGGGATAGGGTCGGGCATAGTAGGTCAGAGCCTCTTCATAGGTCCCGCCCAAGGCCGGCCCAAAGGTAAAGACGAAGAACGGCACCAGAAGAAGAAGGGCGACCGAAGAAATGATCATCTGCCAGTGATGCTCGGTCCCGCTTTTCGCTGAACCGTTGCCGATAGCGCGTTTGCGATCTGTCATATATGCCATGTCAGCCTCCTCAAACAACGATTGCGGTAAAGACGGTCAGCAAGGTCGCCGCGATGACGGACCCCTGGCCAAGCATCTCACCCTTGTTCACATCCAGCATGTAGCCTGCGTCCCAGATCAGGTGACGCAGCCCGCCCAACAGGTGGTACCACAGGGCCCAGACCGACAGGATCATGACCAAATCGCCGAACCAGCTTGTGATCACAGCGTCCGCCATTGCGTAGGCCTCGGGCCCGGCAGCCAGGGCGACAAACCACCATACGATCAGCAGCGCCCCCACGATCAGACCATTACCGGTGATCCGCACAAGGATCGACGTCATGGATGTCCATTGCGGGCGATAAATCGTCAAATGCGGTGACAGCGGGCGATTGCCCCGGTTCACATCGGCCATCAGAATTCCCTTCCAGTCCAGTGCAGCGGCTTGTCAGCCTGCATCGCAGACCCGCTTTTTCTCTTGTCGCTGATTTTCGGCGCGAAGTCATCACGCCGCAAGTGCAAAATCCGCGTCCTAAAGACGCGATTCGAGCAAAATTGTCGGTTTGTGATCACGCACCCGAAATGTGTGATCACACACACTCCTCATCTCGCCAAAAATATCCCCGCCGGAGGCTCCCCCACCTCCCGCCCCACGACTCACATCGGCAGGAGAACCCAGTAATCAAGATCGAGAAGGACTTCGGGCAGGTATTTCCCGTCCGGGTCTCGAAGCGCTCCGGCAGCCCCCCGCGTGGCCACCAGCCGCAATCGAAGCGCTCCGACACCCGGCGCTGCGGTTTCAGCCTTGTCCAGAACCTCGGACCAGGCGCGTACCGTGTCGCCTGCAAAACAGGGGTTGGCATGGGCACCCCCATTCAGGGCGACGATCATCTGAGCATTCGCGAGGCCGTTGAAGGACAGGGCACGGGCCAGCGATATGACATGCCCCCCATAGATCAGCCGCTTGCCATCCTCGCGGTTGGTCGCGTCAAAATGGACCTTGGCTGTGTTCTGCCAAAGACGGGTGGCAAGCATATGTTCGGCCTCTTCGACGGTCACCCCATCAACATGGTCGATCACCTCGCCCACTGTATAGTCGCCCCAGCGGTGCGGTTCTCCGGCTAAGCCAAAGTCGTAGTCCCGGAAATGCAGCCCTTCGGGCACCACAAGATCAGAGGCCGCGACTGCAGGGGCAAGGTCCGGGATCACAGGCGCGGTCGCCGGACCAGAGCCGCGCTTGCGCACCATGACCCAGCGGACATAGCTCAGCACTGGCGCACCCGTCTGATTGCGCCCCTCGGTCCGGACCCAAACAACGCCGCTCTTGCCGTTGGAGTTTTCCTTGACGCCAATGACCTCGCTCGTCGCGGTGAGCGTATCGCCCGGCCAAACAGGCCGCAGCCAGCGCCCTTCGGCGTAGCCCAGATTGGCCACCGCGTTCAGCGATATGTCCGGCACTGTCTTTCCGAACACGGTATGAAACGCAATCAGGTCGTCCATCGGTGAGGCCGGCAACCCGCAGGCGCGTGCAAATTCGTCCGAAGAATAGAGTGCCCCGCGCGCCGGATAGAGCGCATGGTAAAGGGCCCGCTCTCCCCCGGACAGGGTCCGGGGAACGGCGTGGGCGATTGTCTCGCCCGGGACATAGTCCTCAAAGAACCGACCGGCGTGGGTTTTGGTCATTGCTGACCCAGCTTCATATCCGGCGAATAGGGCTGATCAATCTCCTTGGTGACGGCCTGACCGCACCGCATGACCCCATTCGCCGCATCGAATGCATAGGTGGGAGATCCGTATAGCTCCCACCCTTTCGACAGCGCCTCGGATACTTTGTGGCAGAAGGCCGAGGTGTCGTCCTCGGTCAAAAGTCTATAGACCTTCATATGTTACCCAAACGGATTATAGCCAAGCAGGGAGTGGACACCGCCAACGACGCCGGTGACAACGATAGCCGCGCCCAGCGCGATCAGCTCTTTCTTCATTGGTGGCGCAGGGTTGCGTGTCCATTCCGGCACAGCCCGGTTGATCAGGCTCATGCTGACCAGCGCCCAAAGGAACAGGCCGCCAAACAGGACAAAGGACGGGGTGTCCCCGTTGACCAGAATATGGGCGGCCGACCAGACCATGACGGCGGCAAGCTGCGGGTGGCGGATCACCCGAGTGATCCGGGTCTTGGATCCGCTGGCGGCAAACAGGTAGAACGAGAACAGCATCAAGAGGTTGTTGATGCCGGTCATCGCGGGGCTGCGTCCCCAGTAGACGGTGCCGTCCCAGCCGCGATAGCCGATGACCATCAGGACAATTGCGACAAGGCTCAGAGCGGCAACGATGCCCTTGCCCCGGTCCCCCATGCTTTCACGGGCGGCGGGTGCAAGTCGTTTGAACAGGTGGGCCCCCGTCCAAATCAGCAAACCAAGGACAGTCAGGATCATGTTTCAGCCTCCAATGCGGCGATGGCCGCCGCCTTTGCCAAGGTCGCTTGTGCGGTGACGATATGCAAGTTCTCGACGATCTTTCCGTCAACAACCGCCACACCCTGCCCCGCCGCCTCGGCTTCGGCAAAGGCCGCGATCTGACGTTTGGCCAGATCCAGCTCTTCGGCCAGGGGCGCAAAGGCCGCGTTTGCAATGGCCAACTGGTCCGGGTGGATAAGGCTTTTGCCGTCAAACCCCAGATCCCGGCCCTGCGCACATTCAAGTTTCAGCCCATCGGCATCGCGGAACGCGTTGTACACCCCATCGATCGCAACACGGCCATAGGCCCGTGCGGCAATCAGGCTGATTTGCAGGGCCTGCATCAGCGGCATTCTGTCAGCCCGGTTCCGCAGTCCAAGATCCTTGGCCAGATCGTTCGTCCCCATGACGATCCCCGCCAGACGCGGATGCGCTGCGATGTCCGCCGCCCGGAGGATGCCCAGCGGCGTTTCCATCATGGCCCAAAGGGGTTTGTCAGGCACAAGCGCGGCAAGACGGTCCAGGTCGTCGGGACCGTTTACCTTGGGCAGCAGGACCCCGTCACAGGCCGCATTCGCCATCGCAATTGCGTCCGCCTCGCCCCATTCGGTCTCGAGGGCGTTGATCCGCACGATCCGGGCCCGACTGCCATAGCCACCTTTTGCAAGTTCGGTGGTAAGCGTCTGGCGGCCTTCGGCCTTTTCTGCGGGGAGAACAGCGTCCTCCAGATCAAAAAGAATGGCATCCGCCGTCAGCCCGCGCGCCTTGTCGAGCGCGCGGGGCCGCGACGCGGGGATATAAAGGGCTGAGCGATAGGGGCGTGTCATATGTTCGATCCTTCCTGGGCCGGTCTCGAAATTTAATTGCGCGGAAATGGTCAGAACTTCCCCGATATTTCAACCCCGAATGCGCTGCAATGCAGCAAAACCTCGGTCCCGGCCGGAACATTAACCTAAAATTCGGAATGCTTGGCGACAGTCGACCGCAGATAAAGACCGCAAGGACGGGGTTGCCGGCAAGCCGGCAGGCAAAGCGGTTCTCGAATATCCTTACAAACCGCAGCGCTGCGCCTGGTCCGGTCTGCCGCCCTGCCTGCACAAAGGTTATGCCGATGAATGATACCCTTATCCCTCTTGCCAGCGGCCTGCTGATCGCCGCTGCTGCATTGGCCTCTCCTGCAAACGCCCAGCAATCGTCTCGCAATTGCGGCGACCGGGATCGCGTCGTGGCCCATTTGGCCGAAGGCTATGGTGAGACGCGGCAATCCGTGGCCCTTGCGGCCAACAACACAATGGTCGAGGTTTTTGCCTCGCTGGACACAGGGACGTGGACGATCACGATGACTTCGGCGTCGGGCCGGACCTGTCTGCTGGCAGCGGGTCAGTCTTACCAGCCTCTGGACGAGGTTTTGGAAGAAGGGTCGGGCGCCTGATCGTCGGCAATGTGCCAAGGCCCCCGATGCTGCATTGCGGCAGGCTTGCGCCAGAGGACGGCAGGGTTTACGCAGATGCCCGACCACTCCACGACAACAGGACTCATCTTCATGGCCAGACCCAAGATCGCTCTTATCGGCGCCGGTCAGATCGGCGGAACTCTCGCCCATCTTGCCGCAATCAAGGAACTCGGCGACGTCATCCTTTTTGACATTGCCGAGGGCACGCCGCAGGGCAAGGCACTCGACATTGCGGAATCCGGCCCGTCCGAGGGCTTTGACGCCGTCCTGAAAGGCACCAACGACTATGCCGACCTCGCAGGCGCCGACGTCTGCATCGTCACGGCAGGTGTCCCCCGCAAGCCGGGGATGAGCCGAGATGACCTTCTGGGCATCAACCTCAAGGTCATGAAGTCCGTCGGCGAAGGGATCGCCGCGCACTGCCCTGACGCTTTCGTCATCTGCATCACCAACCCGCTTGACGCAATGGTCTGGGCCCTGCGCGAATTCTCGGGCCTGCCTCACGCCAAGGTCTGCGGCATGGCCGGTGTCCTTGATTCGGCCCGCTTCCGCCATTTCCTGAGTGTTGAGTTCAACGTGTCCATGCGCGACGTCACCGCCTTTGTGCTGGGCGGCCATGGCGACACGATGGTGCCCCTGACCCGCTATTCGACTGTTGGCGGCATCCCCCTGCCCGACCTCGTTGCCATGGGCTGGACCAGCCAGGACAAGCTTGACGCCATCGTCCAGCGCACCCGCGACGGCGGGGCCGAGATCGTCGGCCTGTTGAAGACCGGATCGGCCTTCTACGCGCCCGCAACCTCTGCCATCGAAATGGCCGAGGCCTACCTCAAGGATCAAAAGCGCCTGCTGCCCTGCGCCGCCCATGTCGATGGCGCCTACGGTCTGAACGGCTTTTATGTTGGTGTCCCCACCATCATCGGCGCCGGCGGGGTCGAGCGTGTGGTCGAGATCAAGATGGACAAGGCCGAACAGGCGATGTTCGACAAGTCCGTCGATGCGGTCAAAGGTCTGGTTGAGGCGTGCAAGGGCATCGACCCAAGCCTCGCCTGATCCGACGCCCGTTTGAAAATGCCTTGAATGCGCGCCCTTGGGCGCGCATTTCTTTTGCGCCAGACCAAAGGACCCAAGATGCCCCAGGACTTCTGCCCCGAGCTTGAAACCCGGCTGACGCGCTATGCCGCCATCGACAGCCAAAGCGACGCCAGCATCCCGACCGGCCCATCAACAGCTGTCCAATGGGATATGTTGCGCCTGCTAGAGGCTGAGTTGACCGAGATCGGGGCACAAGACGTGACCGTGACGGACTACGGCACCGTCCTTGCCACGCTGCCGGGCACAGCACCCGGCCCCACGATCGGCTTTCTGGCCCATGTCGACACCGCCCCCCAGTTCAACGCCACCGGCGTCAAGCCAAGGGTGATCCGGGGATACAACGGCGGCGACATCACCTTTCCCGATGCGCCCGACCTGACCCTGTCGCCGGGGAACTGTCCGTATCTTGCCGAGAAGGTCGGTCATGACATCGTGACGGCCTCGGGCACCACCCTGCTTGGGGCCGATGACAAGGCCGGGGTGTCGATCATCATGACGGCGGCCCGGCATCTGCTGGCCAACCCAGACATCCCCCATGGACCAATCCGCATCGCCTTTACCCCGGACGAGGAAATCGGTCGCGGGGTCGATCCACGCCTGCCTGCCGATCTGGGCGTCGACTTTGCCTATACGTTCGACGGCGGCGCGGTTGGCGAGATTGAGTTCGAAAGCTTTTCTGCCGATGGGGCAACCGTCACCATCACCGGCGTTTCGATCCATCCGGGCTGGGCCAAGGACAAGTTGGTCAATGCCCTGCATCTTGCCGCCAAGATCGTGTCAACGCTGCCACAGGCGACAATGACCCCCGAAACGACCGAAGGGCAGGAAGGGTTCATCCACATCACCGACATGTCCGGCAGCGCGGCCGAAGTGACGCTGCACCTGATCCTGCGTGATTTCGAACGCGAAGGGTTGGCTGCCAAGGGGGAAATGCTGCAACAGATATGCGCCGCCGTTGCAGCGACCGAGCCTCGGGCGACGATCACCTGTGAGATCACCCACCAATACCGCAACATGCGCTATTGGCTGGAACAGGACATGACGCCGGTTGAACTAGCCCATGCCGCCTGCCGCAATCTGGGGATAGAGCCTGTGTCGGAACCCATTCGCGGTGGAACGGACGGGTCCAGACTGACCGAGATGGGGGTGCCAACGCCGAACCTGTTTACCGGGATGCAAAACATCCACGGACCGACCGAATGGATTTCGGTTCAGGACATGGAGGTCGCCACCCGGCTTTGCCTGTCGCTGGTGGAACGCGCCGCAAAACCGGACAAGTCGGGAATGCCAGCCTAGGCCCGAACAGCATGACCAGCTAACATCAGCGTATTGTGAGAAGGAATTACGATGCGCCTGCTGTTTTTGGCCGCGGCCCTTGCCGCCTTTCCGGCCTTTGCCCAGACCACTGATGTCTCTGACCTCATTGCCGAAAACGGGCTGAGGGCGACCGAATCCCAGCTTGTCGGACTGGCCGATCCGACACCGTCGGATGGCTTTGCCCTTGGTGGTATCCGCTTCCTGGGAGCGATCGAGACAGCCCTTCAAACGCGGTACAGAACCGGCATGTACGGCGACATTGTCATGCTGACCGGCATCCCCTTCCTGCGGTTGCCGATCCCCGAAAACCCTTCGCCGGATCCATTTGATCCAGTCGTCATCGAAGAGATGTTCGGGCAGATCCTCAATGATATGGACGGCGCCCTGATGTCGCTTGACGGTATCTCGGATGATGATGTTGTAAGCGTCCGTTTCGACACGTCCGATTTATGGTTCGATATCGACGCCAATGGCCAACGCGATCCAGGTGAAGCAGTGTTCGAGGTATTGGCAACCATGCTCGGTGTCCGGGCAGAGGTAGACGCACCCCTCGTCATCCAATTCGATACCGCGGACGCGGCATGGCTGTCAGCCTATGCCCACCTGCTGTCCGGCGTGTCAGAGGTCGTACTGGCCTTCCAGCCAGCAGAGCCCGTTCGGGAGGTTCTGGCCTCAGCCAGCGACTTGTCCGTCCTCAACCCGCCGGTGCCGGGCGGCGATGACTTTGATGCTCGCTTCGGGACCTATGCGGACCTGATCACGATCCTTGTCGCGGCGATCGAACAGCAGCCTCTGCCCGAACGGACGCAGGCCGCACATGGCCATTTCCTGGAAATGGTGGCGGACAACCGCGTTTTCTGGCAACGGGTCGCCCGCGAGACTGACAACGATGCCGAGTGGATCCCGAACAAGTCCCAAACCTCTGCCTTGCCGGTCGACTTTCCCGCCGACACTGGCCGTCGCTGGCTTGCCGTATTGTCCGAGGCCGAGGCCCTGCTGAATGGGGACCTGCTGATCCCGCATTGGCGGATGGGTGACGCGGCGGGCATCAACCTGTCCCTGCTCATGGATGATCCGCCACCCGTAGACATCGTGGGCTTTGTTCAGGGCATGTCGCTCTTGCCAAATGCCGAACAAGGTCCGCTGATCCAAGGGCAGAGTCTGAGGCTTTTTTCCGAGTTGGTCGGAGGTAATGCCGGCCTGTTCATGGTCCTTCTTAACTAAGAAACGGATCATTCGAATCATCTGATCGGGCGATGCCTGCGATTTGTGATCACACATTTTCAAGGTGTGATCACAAATGTCGCTTTTTCCATGCCGTTCGACAATAACCGGTTCTTTGCCTTTCGAACCTATGGTTTAAGACAGAAAACCGCTTCAACCGAGGGCGCACTTCATGAATATCCACGAATATCAGGCCAAGGCACTTCTGCGGTCTTACGGCGCACCAGTCAGCGACGGGCGAGCCGTCATGCGAGCTGAAGATGCCAAGACCGCCGCCGGAGAGCTGGACGGACCCTTGTGGGTCGTCAAGGCTCAGATTCACGCAGGCGGCCGGGGCAAGGGCCACTTCAAAGAGGCTGACGCTGGCGAAAAGGGCGGCGTGCGCCTGACCCGTTCGGTCGAAGAGGCCGCTCAGGAAGCCAAGAAAATGCTGGGCCGCACCCTGGTCACCAACCAGACCGGTGAAGCCGGCAAGACGGTCAACCGGATCTATATCGAAGATGGCGCGGGCATCGAGAAAGAGCTTTATCTGGCTCTCCTCGTCGACCGGCAAAGCAGCCGCATCTCGTTCGTCGCCTCGACCGAAGGCGGGATGGACATCGAAGAGGTGGCGCACAACACGCCCGACAAGATCCTGAGTTTCTCGGTTGATCCGGCGACAGGGTATCAGCCCTATCATGGCCGCCGGATTGCCTTTTCGCTGGGGCTGTCCGGGAACCAGGTCAAGCAATGCGTTGCGCTGATGGGCACGCTCTACAAACTCTTCGTCGACAAAGACATGGAGATGCTTGAGATCAACCCCCTGATCGTCACCGACAAAGGCGACTTGAAATGCCTCGATGCCAAGATGGGCTTTGACGGCAACGCGATCTACCGCCACGCCGATATCGCCGCCCTGCGCGACGAGACCGAAGAAGACCCCAAAGAGCTTGCCGCCTCCAAGTTTGACCTGAACTACATCGCGCTGGATGGCGAGATCGGCTGCATGGTCAACGGCGCGGGCCTCGCGATGGCCACGATGGACATCATCAAACTGTATGGGGCAGAGCCTGCCAACTTCCTCGACGTCGGTGGCGGTGCCACCAAGGAAAAGGTGACAGAGGCGTTCAAGATCATCACCTCTGACCCCAACGTCAAAGGCATCCTGGTCAACATCTTTGGCGGGATCATGCGCTGTGACGTGATCGCCGAGGGCGTGATTGCCGCGGTCAAGGAAGTCGGGCTTCAGGTTCCGCTTGTCGTCCGGCTTGAAGGGACCAACGTCGAAAAGGGCAAGGAGATCATTCGCAGCTCTGGCCTCGACGTGATTGCCGCCGACGACCTCAAGGACGGCGCAGAGAAGATCGTGAAAGCGGTCAAAGGTTAACTGTAGGGCGGGGTCTCCCCGCCTGATGCAACTTCGGCGAGGCGCGCCTTGCCATACAGGAGGCCCAGATGGCCATTCTCATCGACGAAAACACCAAGGTAATCTGCCAGGGCTTTACCGGCTCACAGGGCACTTTCCATTCTGAACAGGCCATTGCCTATGGCACCAAGATGGTCGGCGGTGTGACCCCGGGCAAGGGTGGGTCTACCCACCTGGATCTGCCGGTCTTCAACTCCTGCCACGAAGCCGTGGCAATGACAGGCGCCAACGCATCCGTCATCTACGTCCCCCCGCCCTTTGCGGCCGATTCCATCCTTGAGGCAATCGACGCCGAGATCCCGCTGGTGGTCTGCATCACCGAAGGCATCCCTGTCCTTGACATGATGAAGGTTAAGCGGGCCCTCGAAGGCACCAAGACCCGCTTGATCGGGCCGAACTGCCCCGGCGTCATCACACCGGACGCCTGCAAGATCGGCATCATGCCCGGCCATATTCACAAACGCGGCAGCGTGGGTGTTGTGAGCCGCTCGGGCACACTTACCTATGAAGCTGTGAAACAGACATCAGACAGCGGCCTTGGCCAATCGACTGCCGTAGGCATTGGCGGGGACCCCATCAAGGGGACCGAACATATCGACGTGCTCGAGATGTTCTTGGCTGACCCCGAGACCCATTCGATCATCATGATCGGGGAAATCGGCGGCTCGGCCGAGGAAGAAGCAGCACAGTTCCTTGCAGATGAGCGCAAGAAAGGTCGCTGGAAGCCGACCGCTGGCTTTATCGCAGGCCGCACCGCGCCTCCGGGCCGTCGGATGGGTCATGCCGGGGCCATCGTGGCCGGTGGCAAGGGCGATGCCGAAAGCAAGATCGAAGCGATGAAAACCGCCGGCATCATCGTGGCCGACAGCCCCGCGACACTGGGCGAGGCCGTGTTGAAGGCTATTGGGTGATGAACCGGGCGCCGCTTCTTTCGGCTGCCATTCTGGCGCTCTGGGCCGGGGTTGCACCTGCACAGACGCTGAACGGCGTCGTCGATCTTTGCAGCGACCCACTCACGGACGGGCCGACCAAAGTCGCCCGTCTGCCAGGCCTTGGATGGGACAGCGCCCCTGTTGATCCCGCCGTTCTGAACGGTCTGGCCACGGCGATCATCCTCGGCTTCACGAGCGGGATGCCGGACCTCGAAGAACGGTTCGCTCTGGCCCCCCAGTTGGCCGGCAATTTTGACCAGATGATCAATTCTGGACAGGTCAGCCTTTGGGCCAATGGCGACGCCGTCCTTGCGGTCAGCATCGCCCTGACGCCTGAAGGGACAGAGCATTTTGCCTGCTACTATGCATCGCCCACCAGCAAAGACACTCTCGCCCAGATGGAGCGTTATGGGTCCCCCGAGGTCCTGCCCGAGCTTGAGTTGATCGCAAGACGGTTCGATGAGACCGCGATGGCGTTCAACCCGGACCGAAACTACCAGATGTACAGCACTTGGTCGCGCCTGACCTCTGACCCACCCCGCGGCCCCTACACTGACGCCTACCGGCTCGAACGTATCGAACAGCCGCCCGCCAACTGATCCCGCCCATGAGGCCAAAGCCATGACCGAACACTCCTCCAACGACGTTTTCCACGCTTCATCCTTCCTGCAAGGGCACAACGCGGATTACATCGAACAGCTGCACGCCAGATACGCGGCCAATCCTGGTGCCGTCGATGAAAGCTGGCGGACCTTCTTTGCCTCGCTTGGCGACAGCGCGGCCGACGCGCAGGCCGAAGCGCAGGGACCGTCCTGGGCCCGCGCCGATTGGCCGCCTGTGCCCGCGGACGAGACGACAGCAGCCCTCGATGGCCAGTGGCCAGCCGATCCGAAGGCCGCTGGAGACAAGATTAAGGCGAAGGCCGCCGAAAAGGGCGTATCCTTGGACGAAAGTCAGGTCCGCTCTGCCGTGCTGGACAGTCTGCGCGCCCTGATGATCATCCGCGCCTACCGGATCCGGGGGCACCTGATCGCTGATCTGGACCCGCTTGGCATGCGCGATACGAAGCTTCACCCTGAACTTGACCCCGCGTCCTACGGCTTCACGAAGGCCGACATGGACCGGCCTATCTTTATCGACAACGTCCTCGGCCTTGAGGTCGCGACGATGAACGAGATCATCGCCCTTGTCCGCCGCACCTATTGCGGGACCTTTGCCCTGCAATACATGCACATTTCCGACCCCGCCGAAGCCGGCTGGCTGAAAGAGCGTATCGAAGGCTATGGCAAGGAGATCCAGTTCACCAAGGAGGGCCGCAAGGCAATCCTGAACAAGCTGGTCGAGGCTGAAGGCTTTGAAAAGTTCCTGCACGTCAAATACATGGGAACAAAGCGTTTTGGTCTGGATGGCGGCGAAAGCCTGATCCCCGCGATGGAACAGATCATCAAGCGCGGCGGATCGCTTGGCGTCGAGGAAATCGTTATCGGGATGCCGCACCGGGGCCGGCTTTCGGTCCTCGCCAATGTGATGCAAAAGCCTTACCGGGCGATTTTCAACGAATTCCAGGGCGGCAGCTTCAAGCCCGAGGAGGTCGATGGCTCCGGCGACGTGAAGTATCACCTGGGCGCATCGTCCGACCGGTCCTTCGACGACAACAATGTCCACTTGTCCCTGACGGCCAACCCTTCACACCTTGAAGCAGTGAACCCGGTCGTGTTGGGCAAAGTCCGCGCAAAGCAATTCCAAAAAAACGATAGCGAACGTAAGAAGGTGCTGGCCATCCTGCTGCATGGCGACGCCGCCTTTGCCGGGCAGGGTGTTGTGGCCGAAGGTCTGGGTCTGTCCGGCCTGACCGGGCACCGCACCGGTGGGACGATTCATATCATCGTGAACAACCAGATCGGCTTTACCACTGCCCCCTCGTTCTCGCGGTCGTCCCCCTACCCCACGGACATCGCCCTGATGGTCGAGGCGCCTATTTTCCACGTCAACGGCGACGATCCAGAAGCGGTTGTGCATGCTGCCAAGGTGGCAACCGAGTTTCGGCAAAAGTTCGGCAAGGACGTCGTCATCGACATCTTTTGCTACCGCCGCTTTGGTCACAACGAGGGGGATGAACCCATGTTCACCAACCCCGGGATGTATCAAAAGATCAAGAAGCAAAAGACGACACTGACCCTTTACACCGAACGTCTTGTCCGCGACGGGCTGATCCCCGAGGGCGAGATTGAGGATATGAAAGCGCAGTTCCAGGCCCTGCTGAACGAAGAGTTTGAGAACGGCAAAACCTACCGCCCAAACAAGGCCGACTGGCTGGACGGGCGCTGGTCCCACCTGGACCGGGAGGAAGAGCAGAAGTACCAGCGCGGCAAAACCTCGATCAACCCGGACACCATGGCTGAGATCGGCAAGGCCCTGACGACGATCCCAGAGGGTTTCGAAGTCCACAAAACCATTGGTCGCCTGCTTGAGGCAAAGCAGCAGATGTTCGCATCGGGCGAGGGTTTCGACTGGGCCACCGCAGAGGCGCTTGCCTTCGGATCCCTACTGACCGAAGGCTATCCGGTCCGCCTCTCTGGTCAGGACAGCACCCGCGGCACCTTTTCGCAGCGCCATTCGGCCTTCATCAACCAGAACACCGAAGACCGGCACTACCCGCTGAACCACATCCGCAAGGGACAGGCCCAGTACGAAGTCATCGACAGCATGCTGTCCGAATATGCGGTGCTGGGCTTTGAATACGGCTATTCGCTGGCCGAACCCAACGCCCTTGTCCTGTGGGAGGCCCAGTTTGGCGATTTCGCCAACGGCGCCCAGATCATGTTCGACCAGTTCATCTCCTCGGGTGAAAGCAAGTGGCTGCGCATGTCAGGCCTCGTCTGCCTGCTGCCCCACGGCTATGAAGGCCAGGGGCCCGAGCATAGCTCGGCCCGGTTGGAGCGGTTCCTGACCATGTGTGGGGGCGACAACTGGATCGTGGCCAATTGCACGACGCCGGCCAACTATTTCCACATCCTGCGCCGCCAGTTGCACCGGACCTTCCGCAAGCCGCTGATCCTGATGACGCCCAAGTCGCTCTTGCGGCACAAGATGGCGATCTCGAACGCCGACGATTTCACCACCGGATCGTCGTTTCACAGGGTCCTGTGGGATGATGCCCAGAAAGGGAATTCGGACACGACGCTTGTCGCAGATGAAAAGATCCGCCGTGTGGTCATGTGTTCGGGCAAGGTCTACTACGATCTGCTCGAAGCCCGCGACGCCGCCGGTATCGACGATGTCTACCTGCTCCGCATCGAACAGTTCTATCCCTTCCCGGCGCTCAGCCTGGTCAAAGAGCTTGAGCGGTTCAAGCAGGCCGAAATGGTCTGGTGCCAGGAAGAGCCAAAGAACCAGGGGGCGTGGTCCTTTATTGAGCCCAATATCGAATGGGTCCTCAGCCGGATCGACGCCACCCATCTCCGCCCCATTTACGCCGGCCGCGCTGCCGCCGCCTCGCCCGCAACGGGCCTGGCCTCGCAGCACAAGGCACAACAGATCGCGCTCGTGAACGATGCGCTGGCCCTCGAAGGAAACTAAGACATGACCACCGAAGTCCGCGTCCCCACACTTGGCGAAAGCGTCACAGAGGCCACCGTGGCCACCTGGTTCAAGAAACCGGGCGAGGCCGTCGCCATCGACGAGATGCTGTGCGAGCTTGAAACCGACAAGGTGACCGTCGAGGTCCCTTCGCCGATTGCAGGCACCCTGTCAGAGATCGTCGCCGCCGAAGGCGAAACCGTTGGCGTCAATGCCCTCCTCGCCCAGATTGCTGAAGGGGCCAGCGCTGCCACTGCGGCCCCGGCAGCTCCTGAGGCAGCCGAGGCACCAGCACCGAAGCCCGAGCCCGTCACCACCACCTCGGGCAGCCCCCGCGATCCCGAAGACGCGCCCTCCGCGCAAAAGCTGATGGCCGAAAACAACCTGTCCCGCGACGCCGTCACCGGTACGGGCAAAGACGGTCGTGTGATGAAAGAGGACGTGCTCAAGGCGTTGACCGCACCCAAGGCAGCGGATGCACCCAAGCCTGCCCCCCGCGCGCCCGTCGCCGTCGAAGACAGCGCCCGGGAGGAACGGGTCAAGATGACCCGCCTGCGCCAGACCATCGCACGCCGCCTGAAAGAGGCGCAGAACACGGCCGCCATGCTGACCACCTACAACGAGGTGGACATGACCGGCGTGATGGAGTTGCGCAACGAATACAAGGCGCTCTTCGAAAAGAAGCATGGGGTCAAGCTCGGCTTCATGTCCTTCTTCACCAAGGCCTGCGTCCACGCCCTGCGCGAAGTGCCCGACGTCAACGCCGAGATTGACGGCGATACGGTCGTCTACAAGAACTACGTGCACATGGGCGTCGCCGTCGGCACGCCAACAGGGCTCGTCGTTCCGGTGCTGCGCAATGCCGATCAGATGGGCTTTGCCGAGATCGAGAAGGGCATCGCCGCGCTCGGTCTCAAGGCGCGGGACGGTAAACTGTCGATGGCCGACATGCAGGGCGGCAGCTTCACCATCTCCAACGGTGGGGTCTACGGCTCGCTCATGTCCTCACCCATCCTCAACCCGCCGCAGTCGGGTATCCTGGGGATGCACAAGATCCAGGACCGGCCGGTCGCGATCAACGGACAGGTGGTCATTCGCCCGATGATGTATCTTGCCCTAAGCTATGACCACCGGATCGTGGACGGCAAAGGGGCGGTGACCTTCCTTGTCCGGGTCAAGGAGGCGCTCGAAGATCCGCGCCGACTGTTGATGGACCTCTAGGGCGGGGCGGACAAAAGTCTGTTCAACCCTGCTTGCATGACGGGAAAGGCCCCAATGACCGCCGAACTGACTGCCCTTGCCTGCGCCGGCCTGCTGCAATGCGTGCAATTCGCACTCATGGCGATCCCGGCCAATCTGGAACTTGGGGTGGGCAAGACGTTGTCGCCCCGGGATCCCGACCGGCTGGGGCTACCGCTGGTCGAGCAGGTCAGCCCCAAGACCGGACGGCTGTTCCGCGCCCTGAACAACCATTTCGAAGGGCTCATCCTGTTCACGATCGCGGTCGTCGTGGTCACACTCGGGGACAAGGCCAACGCAGTGACGGCTGGTCTTGCCTGGACCTACCTCGGGGCCCGCATCCTCTACGTCCCCGCCTACTACTTCGGGCTGTCGCCCTGGCGCTCGTTCATCTGGTTCGCGGGCTGGCTCGCCACTCTGGGCATGATCATCATCTCCATCCTATGATCTCTCATCTCGCCACAAATATCCTCGGGGGGAGGCGCGCAGCGCCGGGGGGCAGACAGCCCCCCTCCCCCGCTCCACAAAGGAAACCGACATATGGCAAACTATGATCTCATCGTTATCGGGGCAGGCCCTGGCGGCTATGTCTGCGCGATCCGGGCGGCCCAACTCGGGCTCAAAACCGCCGTTGTCGAAGGACGGGACACCCTTGGTGGCACCTGCCTGAACATCGGCTGCATCCCCTCCAAGGCCCTGCTGCATGCCTCGCACCAACTCCACGAGGCCGAGCACAACTTTGCCAAGATGGGGCTCAAGGGAAAATCACCTTCCGTCGACTGGAAGCAGATGCTGGCCTACAAGGACGAGGTTATCGGCTCGAACACGTCCGGGATCGAGTTCCTGTTCAAGAAGAACAAGATCGACTGGATCAAGGGCTGGGCCACGATCCCCGGCGCCGGGCAGGTCAAGGTCGGGGATGAGGTGCATGCCGCCAAGTCCATCGTCATCGCCACCGGTTCCGAGCCGTCCAGCCTGCCGGGCGTCGAGGTCGACGAAAAGACCGTGGTCAGCTCGACCGGTGCCCTGACACTGGCGAAGATCCCGAAATCCATGGTGGTCATCGGCGCCGGTGTCATCGGGCTCGAACTTGGGTCGGTCTACAAGCGACTTGGGGCCGAGGTGACGGTGATCGAATACTTGGATGTCATCACCCCCGGCATGGACGCAGAAGTGCAAAAGACCTTCAAGCGGCTGTTGGAAAAGCAGGGGCTGAAGTTCACCATGGGCGCGGCCGTTCAGGGCGTGACGGTCAAGGTGGGCAAGGCCACTGTCACCTACAAACTGCGCAAAGACGACAGCGAGGCGACCGTCGAGGCCGACACGGTTCTTGTCGCCACGGGACGCAAACCCTACACGGCCGGCCTGGGCCTCGATGCCTTGGGCATCGAGATGACCGCACGCGGCCAGATCGCCACGAACGGGCACTACGGCACTAACATGGCCGGGGTGTATGCCATCGGCGACGCCATCGAAGGGCCGATGCTGGCCCATAAGGCCGAAGACGAAGGCATGGCGGTGGCTGAAATCATCGCCGGTCAGAAGGGCCATGTGAACTATGGGGTCATCCCCGGTGTGATCTACACCCATCCCGAGGTTGCAAACGTCGGCGCCACGGAAGAGCAGTTGAAGCAGGAGGGTCGCGCTTACAAGGTCGGCAAGTTCTCCTTCATGGGCAATGGTCGCGCCAAGGCCAATTTCGCCGCCGATGGTTTCGTCAAGATTCTGGCTGACAAGCAGAGTGACCGAATTCTGGGCGCCCATATCATCGGCCCGATGGCGGGTGACCTGATCCACGAGGTCTGTGTAGCAATGGAATTCGGCGCCGCGGCAGAGGATCTGGCCCGGACCTGCCACGCCCACCCAACGTATTCCGAAGCGGTCCGCGAGGCGGCTCTGGCCTGTGGCGACGGCCCCATCCATTCGTGAAATCAAGGTAAGGTGGGTCATGACCCACCTTACGCCAAACCTGTCCCGGCGGGCCTAGAGCGGCCAGAACACGAGAATGGCAGGCACCGCGACAACGATCACGATGACCTCAAGGATCAGCCCCATCCGCCAGTAATCGCCAAAGTGGTAATTGCCGGGCCCCATGATGATCGTATTGTTCTTATGCCCGATCGGCGTGAGAAACGCGCAAGAGGCGGCAACAGCGACCCCCATCAGAAACGGATCGGGATTGACCCCGATAGACTGCGTCACGCCAATTCCGATGGGTGCCGCGATTAGTGCGGTGGCCACGTTGTTCAGGAAATCCGACAGGGTCATGGTGATCACCATCATCACCGTCAGAACCCCCCAGGGCGGCAAATCGGCGGTCCAAGACACGATCTGGTCCGCAATCAATTGCGACCCGCCCGTATCCTGCAAGGCGGTTCCCACGGGGATCAGACACCCCAACAGGACAATCACCTTCCATTCGATCAAGGCATAGAAGTCGCTCCCTCCGATCAGCCCCATGGCGATGTATGACACAACGCACAATCCCAATGCCACGGCGAGCGAGGTGAACCCGGTCATCGACAGGGCGATGGCGCCGGCAAACAGAAGGATCGCCAGAAGGGCCTTGGACCGCTGGACGACATCCACCCGCCGGTCCGCCAAGGGCAGTACCCCTAGCCAGTTCATCGCAGCGCTGACATTTTCGTCCGGCCCGATCAGCAGAAGCATGTCGCCCGCCTTTATCGGCAAATGCCGCACCCTGTCCCGAAACCGCCTGCCCTGACGCGATACCCCCAGCAGGGTCACGCCATGCCGCTGCAGCAGCCGCAGGTTCATGCTTGTCCGGCCGACGATCCGGGCGTCTTGCGGCACGATGGCCTCTGCCAGCGTCATTGACTTGGCCGTAAGGCCGCCATGACGCTCGGCCCCGACCGAATCGAGTTCCGCTGCCCCCATAAATCCTTCGATCTGCTTGGGATCGCCCTCGAGGACCAGAAAATCGCCCTTGCGCAATTCCCTGGACTGCGAGAAGCCGGGCAGCCGCTTGCCTTGCCGAACCAGTCCCAGAATGGTCACGTCATTGGTATGAGCGAGAGGATGAAGCTCTCCAACCGTCTGACCGATCGCCTTTGACCCATCCTTGACCCGCGCCTCCACGACATATAGCCCGGCATCCCCCTCAAGAGAGACGGTGTCAGCCCGCTCTGGCAACAACCGCCAGCCCACCAGGGCGACGTAGGCAATGCCTGTTATGGCGACAGTCAGCCCGACAGGGGCAAAATCGAACATCGAAAACGGTGCCCCAAGGGCGTCTTCGCGGTATTGGGCGATGACGATGTTGGGCGGCGTCCCGATCAGGGTGATCATGCCGCCAAGGATGGTGCCAAAGGACAATGGCATGAGGGTCAGCGACACAGCCCGCTTGGCCTTGCGGGCGGCATCAATGTCCAGAGTCATCAAGAGGGCGAGTGCAGCCACATTGTTGATGACCGCAGACAAGGCCGCTCCCACCACCGCCATGATCGAAATATGGGTCGGCAAGCTGCGGTCAGGTTTCGTGACAAGCCGGGCGATCAACTCGACCGCGCCGGAATTCATCAAGCCACGCGAGACGATCAGGACAAGGGCGATGATGACGACAGCAGGATGACCGAAGCCCTCGAACGCCATCGCAGGCTCGATCAACCCCACAAGGACAGTCAACAGCAAAGCCCCAAAGGCGACCAGATCGTAGCGGATACGCCCCCAGATCAGCAAAGCGAACAGAATGAAGAGAATGCCAAACAGCATGGCCTGGTCGTTCGTCATGGCATTGGCCTCACGCTATCGACTGAAGGGCTCACCCTTTGGTCAATACCGTACCTGAGCCACAAACTGCCAGAAAAGCCTTTTGGTCCTGCACAAATGTGCAAAGCCATACCCAACATTGCGATGGGGGTTTGGTGGAGCCTGGGTTTTCCACTCAGCCATCTCTCTCGCTGCAACCGTGATCTTATGGTTATGAGTTAAGAGCTTGGCCACTGGCGCAGCTGCAGCGTTCGGACCGTAGGGCGGGAACTGTTGTTCGCCGTAACTTGCGCCAAGGTCGGCTGGGTGGGACTTTCTAGCGAGTGTCTGAAATCGCAAAAGTCTCACCGGAGCTTGTGATAAGGTATCACATTACCTTTTCTGTGCGTCGCCTCTTGCGCCTCAACCCAGCTTCCAAGCGCCGTCACGAGATGCTCTTCTGTCTCAGCAAAGCCATGGACGTGGCAATATCTGGCGAGTTCATCTAGCGCGATGTCGAACCACTGCTCGTCAGTTTTGCCAGTGCCGCCAGATGGCCTTTCACTTTCGCCCAAGGCGTGGGTCACCGCGCCTCGTGCCGCGCAAATCAGGGAAACAACTTTGGGTTGATCATGCAGTTCTGCATAAGTTTCGAGGTCACGAAGGATTTCAGGTATCCAAGTGTGATCTGTTTTTGCCTTAATCCCATCCATAGCCTGCCTCCTGAATGTTTTAGGATATGATTCACTATCCTCATATTTTGTAAATACATCCAAAAGGATATATATGGAAAATTATATGTATACAATTTAGAGCTGTATAATTTGGATTCAAGTACAACATACGATTGCTAAGGGCGGGTGACTCCACGCTGCCGCAGCCAGCGGTTAGGATGTTGCTGCCAACTGTCGAGCAGGAAGCTCCGGCACGGACGCCAGCTGTCGCAGTACTCATTGATGCTAGGCTTTACGGAACTTTATTGATGTCAAATAGGTCGAACCCTATGACTATCTCTGTCGTCAGGAGGACCAAAAAAATCCAAATCATGTTGAACGATGACGAGATCAAAGCCATTGACGATTGGCGCTTCCA
>CALFSV010000062.1 GCA_937916485.1 uncultured Paracoccaceae bacterium
CCAAGGGTGCGTATCAGACCGCGTTCGAAGATCCGGCTTGTCTGAAAATGATCCTGAACTGGGAGAACGCCGCATGAGCCTCGATGTTCCGAACCTGCGCGATTACGACGCCAAATTGCGCGAAGAAGCCGCCGAGCCCACGCTGGAGGTGCCGCAGGGCGAGCCGACCAAGAAAACCCAGATCATTGCCATCTATGGCAAGGGCGGCATCGGCAAATCCTTTACGCTGGCCAACCTCAGCCACATGATGGCTGAACAGGGCAAGCGTGTGCTGCTGATCGGCTGCGACCCGAAATCCGATACCACCAGCCTTTTGTTCGGCGGCAAGGCCTGCCCCACGATCATCGAAACCTCGACCCAGAAGAAACTGGCAGGCGAGGAAGTGAAGATCGGCGATGTCTGCTTCAAGCGCGGCGGTGTTTTCGCGATGGAACTGGGCGGGCCCGAGGTCGGCCGCGGCTGTGGCGGTCGCGGGATCATCCATGGCTTCGAGCTGCTCGAAAAGCTGGGCTTCCATGATTGGGATTTCGACTATGTCTTGCTCGACTTTCTGGGCGACGTGGTGTGCGGCGGCTTTGGATTGCCCATCGCGCGCGACATGGCGCAAAAGGTGATCCTGGTCGCATCCAACGACCTGCAATCCCTTTATGTGGCCAACAACGTCTGCTCGGCGGTCGAATATTTCCGCAAGCTTGGCGGCAATGTCGGTGTGGCCGGTCTGGTCATCAACAAGGATGACGGCTCGGGCGAGGCGCAGGCCTTTGCGCAGGCTGTTGGCATCCCGATCCTGGCCGCAATCCCGCAAAATGACGACCTGCGCAAGAAGTCGGCGAATTATCAGATCGTCGGCACCGCTGAAAGCGAATGGGGCAGCCTGTTTGCCATGTTGGGCGACAATGTGGCGGTGGCCCCGCCGATGAAGCCCGTGGCGCTGTCGCAAGATCAGCTGTTGCAGCTGTTCGATGGATCGGAAACCGGCGCTGGCATCACGCTGGAGCCCGCAAGCGACATCGACATGCGCGGCAAGAATGCCGTGGCCAAGCCATCCCTCGAAGTCATCTACGACGAGGCGTGAACCGATGGCCGATGATCTCAGAGAAGTGCGCTACGACGACACGGCCGAGGCCCCGGTGATCCGGGGCGAGGCCGTCGTTGACGCCATCCCGACGGGATCCGCACCGCAGGGCGGGGATGGCATGGGATGCCATGCCGGGGCCGGGGAAATGGAAAAGGCCGCCCGGATGGCGGGCAAATCCGAGATCCTTGACCAATACGCCAAGGATTATCCCCAAGGTCCCCATGACAAGCCGCAATCCATGTGCCCGGCGTTCGGCAGCCTGCGGGTGGGTCTGCGGATGCGCCGCACCGCCACCGTGCTGAGCGGTTCGGCCTGTTGCGTCTATGGGCTGACCTTTGTGTCGCATTTCTACGGCGCGCGCCGGTCGGTCGGTTATGTGCCGTTCAATTCGGAGACGCTGGTCACCGGCAAGCTGTTCGAGGATATCCGCGAAGCGGTCCACGACATGGCCGATCCGGAACGCTATGACGCCATCGTGGTGACGAACCTGTGCGTTCCCACAGCATCGGGCGTGCCGCTTCGGTTGCTTCCAAATGAGATCAACGGGGTCCGGATCGTGGGCATCGATGTGCCCGGTTTTGGCATCCCCACCCATGCCGAAGCCAAGGATGTCTTGGCAGGTGCCATGCTCAATTATGCCCGCAAGGAAGTGGAGGCTGGCCCCGTGCAAGCCCCCGTCTCGGGCAAATCCGATCGTCCGACAGTGACATTGTTGGGCGAAATGTTCCCTGCAGACCCATTGGGTATTGGAGGGATGCTCGCGCCACTCGGTCTGGCGGCAGGTCCGGTCGTTCCCTGCCGAGAGTGGCGCGAGCTCTATTCTGCTTTGGATAGCCAGGTTGTTGCGGCGATCCACCCGTTCTACACCGCCGCCATCCGCGAGTTCGAGGCGGCGGGCCGCACCATCGTGGGTTCGGCCCCGGTGGGCCATGATGGCACCGCCGCCTGGCTGGCTGCGATCGGGGCGGCCTATGGCGTTGATCGTGCAAGAATTGCCGCCGCTCAGAACGCGTTCTTGCCTGCGATCAAGGCCGGCTTGGCGGCAAATCCGATCAAGGGCACGATCACCCTGTCGGGCTATGAAGGATCCGAATTGCTGGTTGCGCGGCTCTTGATCGAAAGCGGCGCCGATGTGCCCTATGTCGGCAGCGCCTGCCCCCGGACGAAATGGTCCGCCCCTGATATCGACTGGCTTGAGGCGCGCGGCGTCAAGATCAAGTTCCGCGCCAGCCTTGAGGATGATTGCGCCGCGATGGAGGCCATCAAGCCTGACCTCGCTATCGGTACCACCCCTGTGGTGCAAAAGGGCAAGGAAATGGGCATCCCGTCGCTCTATTTCACCAACCTGATTTCAGCCCGCCCGCTGATGGGCCCGGCCGGTGCCGGATCGCTTGGCCAGGTTGTCAACGCCGCCATGGCCAACAAGGGCCGCATGGATCATATGCGCGACTTCTTCGAAGGCGTGGGCGAAGGCGATACCGCGCCGCGTATCAGAAAAAGCTCGACAAGGCCGCGCGTGCGGCCGCCGCGGAGCAGATGATATGAGCGCGGTTTTTCATAGGGTTTCGGCCCTGCGGGCCGACCCGGCCGGGGGGCCAGCCCCCCGGAGTATTTGCAAAGCAAAGACGGGGGCGCCGTCATGCTGATCCAGGATCACGATCGCGCCGGAGGCTACTGGGGGGCAGTTTATGCCTTTACCGCCGTCAAGGGGCTTCAGGTTGTCATCGATGGCCCGGTGGGGTGTGAAAACCTGCCCGTGACATCGGTGCTGCATTACACCGACGGATTGCCGCCGCATGAATTGCCCATCGTGACCACGGGTCTGGGCGAAGAAGAACTGGGCCGCGACGGCACCGAGGGCGCGATGAAGCGCGCCTGGGGTGTGCTGGACCCGGCTTTGCCTTCGGTCGTTGTCACCGGCTCCATCGCCGAGATGATCGGCGGCGGCGTGACGCCGATGGGCACCAACATCCAGCGGTTCTTGCCGCGCACCATCGACGAGGATCAGTGGCAGACCGCTGACCGCGCGATGACGTGGATCTTTACCGAATTCGGCATGACCAAGGGGCGCATGCCGCCCGAAAAGCCGCGTGATCCGGGTGCCGCGCCGCGCGTCAACATCCTTGGGCCGATGTATGGCACGTTCAACATGCCCTCCGATCTGCACGAGATCCGGCGTCTGGTTGAAGGCATCGGGGCCGAGGTCAACATGGTCATGCCCCTGGGCAGCCATCTGGCCGAGATGCGCAACCTTGTGAATGCGGATGTGAATATCTGCATGTACCGCGAATTTGGCCGGGGCCTGTGCGAAGTTCTGGGCAAGCCCTATCTGCAAGCGCCCATCGGGGTGGAAAGCACCACCAAATTCCTGCGCAAGCTGGGTGAATTGCTGGCGCTCGATCCCGAACCCTTCATCGAACGCGAGAAGCATTCCACGATCAAGCCGGTCTGGGATCTGTGGCGCTCGGTCACGCAGGATTTCTTTGCCACCGCCAGCTTTGGCATCGTGGCCAATGAAACCTATGCCCGTGGCGTGCGGCAGTTTCTGGAAACCGATCTGGGCCTGCCTTGCGCCTTTGCGGTGGCGCGGGTGGCTGGGCGCAAGACCGACAATGAGCAGGTGCGCGCGCTGGTGACCCAGAAGCGGCCGCTGATCTTGATGGGGTCAATCAACGAAAAGATGTATCTGGCCGAGATGGCGGCGGGGCATGGGCCCAAGCCGGCCTTTATTCCCGCGAGCTTTCCGGGTGCCGCGATCCGGCGCGCGACCGGCACGCCCTTCATGGGCTATGCGGGCGCGACCTACATGTTGCAAGAGGTCTGCAACGGCCTGTTCGATGCGCTGTTCCACATCCTGCCCTTGGGCAGCCAGATGGACAGCCTCGAGGCCACACCCACCACGCTGCGCCGGGATTTCCCGTGGGATGCCGACGCGCAGGCGCTTTTGGATCGCATCGTGGCCGAGCATCCGATTTTGACCCGTATTTCCGCCGCCAAGACGCTGAGGGATGCCGCCGAAAAGACGGCGCTCGCCAGCGGGGCAGAGCGGGTGATGAAGCATACCGTCCGTGCCTTGGCGCCGGCCGGGTTCGAGTTCAACGAGGGAGAGGAAAGATGACGGACTTCACCTCCGACCATCCGGTCGCGCGGCACAAGACGCCCAAGGCCGAATTCATGGTCTATTTCGCAATCATCTTCCTGGCGACATTGCCGCTGGCGACCCTGACATGGGCGTTGGCTGCGATTCGCACGGGAAGTCTGACGGATAAGGGCCCGGTCAAACGGGCCTGGAGCCAGGCCCGGATCATCACACCGATGATCTTTTCCGCCTGATCCGGCTCGAACCCGCCCAACACAGCCTGTCGTCAGACCACAGGCGGGCGGGGGGAGCCACCACAGAACACTCGGCGTGACGACCGGAGCCGATAGAGAATTTACCGCATTTCGAGCGATCGGGATGGGGTGAATGGCCGACAAGGCAATGAGGCCTTGTCGGGGCCCGGCCGCGGGGTTCGCGGCATCGGTCTAACGTTCCGGAGGAAAGTTAATGGCTGATAATTCCGACCTGTCCTTCACGGGTCTTACCGACGAGCAGGCGCAAGAGCTGCACGCGGTGTACATGAGCGGGCTCTGGCTGTTTGCGGCCGTCGCCCTGGTAGCTCATCTCGCCACGTACATCTGGGCGCCCTGGTTCTGAGGAAGGAGCAACATCATGGCTAAGTTCTACAAGATCTGGCTCATTTTCGACCCCCGCCGCGTGTTCGTGGCACAGGGTGTCTTTCTGTTCCTTCTCGCGGCGATGATCCACCTCGTGGTTTTGTCGTCCGGTCTGAACTGGTTCGAATCCGCTGCTGCAACCGCAGGGTTTGGCGGCTGATCCGAAGCCCCGCGCCAGATGCTGGCGCGGCGACCTTTGCTGCGGGCGGTGCATGAGCGTGTCTCGCCCGCAGCGATCCGACCGAATTCATTGACGGCTGACCGGCACTGCCCGTTGACGCCGCCGAACGCGGAGACAGACGCATGGCTTTGCTTAGCTTCGAAAAAAAGTATCGCGTCCGCGGAGGGACGCTGATTGGCGGCGATCTGTTCGACTTCTGGGTTGGCCCGTTTTACGTGGGCTTTTTCGGGGTCACGACAGCCTTTTTCGCCTTGTTGGGGACGATCCTGATTTTCTGGGGCGCTGCCATGGATGGCAACTTCAACCCCTGGACGATTAATATCGCGCCTCCTGAT